>JAHCMM010000147.1 GCA_019192515.1 Cyclobacteriaceae bacterium SS2 | reverse complement strand
TCTCTCAAAGTAAAAAAAATCAACTGACCTTTCATCCGAAGACAAAAGATCCGCACTCTTTTTATAGAGCAATTTGCTATCTGTCCATTCGTTCAAAGAACTTTATTACCAACTCTTGCGCCGGTAAATGAATACGGAAATCTTGTTGGATTTTCGCACTAAATTTCCCCTTTCTACTGGGGCTCCCTCTGTACGGGAGTGCAAAGATAAGTGAACATTTTTCTAATAAACAACAATGCAAATTTATTTTTCTAAATAATCTTTCAATGTTGCGATTAGGCGCTTTAAACGCAGAAATAATAATCGTAAAAGCTTAATAAAAGTTTCAAAGTGGTGAAAATTAATTTATTTCCGAGGTCGCTTGTAAACCGGAACAGTACTGCATGGTTCACCATACATTAGGCTCGACACCACAGGTGTGAGTCTCCTGGATAATTCAAAGTATGCGTAATCCCGATTGCTCAGGTTGCCGCACCCCTTAATGACTACTTTAGCATCTGCCAGATCTTGCTCCAAAAGTTTGGTGATGGCATGATCAACTCGTTCCTTTTCGAGGTCTTCTTTAGTTCCGAAAACCAATAAATGTGCAAGTGGTTCCAGCTTTGAGGCGACCAACATGTATGCCCATGAGGGCACGATCGCATCGGCAGAGCAATAGACGATCACATTTTTTCCTTCATACTGCGACCACTCGAAGTCCTTTACAAATTGTCTGAATTCTTTTTCCCTTAATACCAATCCCTGAAAGAGCCCCTGGCTAATATCAAATTCACTGCTATCGTGATTGTCCAGGTATTTGGCCAGATCAATAGACTGTAATGCACTATTGGTGACACGGTTTACGATTTGAGTTTCCATTACACCTTAAACTTAACTGCTGGTTTATTAGTTCTGAAAGGTTTGAGATAGTTAGGTTCCAAATAGGCCAGATCTTCAAAATCCTCGTAATGGAATTTCTGAATAGCAAGACTGCCCATATTTCTAGCATCGGGATGTAAATTGTCTATGTAATAATAATTTGGCGCGTCCAGAATGTCTTTACACTTTTCAGCACCATTGCCGAAAAATAGAATTGGGGCCTCTCCAAACTCTGCAAACGAGTCCGATTCTACGATAAGTGGCTTTGTCTCCCAGTATTGCTTCCCCTCAATATCCTGCACCAGACAGTAGACTTCCATCCTGCGGGCATCAATCATCGGACATAGCAAGATTTCCCGGGGCAACATCCCTGTTTCGACACCTTCTGCCATAATGGTGAGCGTGTCGATACCAATAATCGGAATTTTAGAAACAAACGCGAGTCCTTTGGCAGTGGAAACACCTATCCTTAATCCAGTATAGGATCCAGGGCCTATGGATGTAGCGATGGCGTCTATCTCCTTTAGCTCGAGATTGCAATTGAGGAGTAATTGCCTGATGACTTCAGGAAGCAAGGAAGAATGAGAATGCTCCAGGTGATAGGTCTGAGCCCCAATCAACTCCTCATCATCGTGAATAGCGACAGAGCATACCCTGGTAGAAGATTCTATACTGAGGATCTTTGACAAAACTGACTATTTGGCAACCAGAAAAGACTGGTATTTCACGGAATCATTGAGCACATTGATAGCAGCACGGATATCTTCATCGTTACTAAAGGAAGATTCAATGATGCCATCCTGATAGTAGTACCTACCAGCTATTTCCTGCTCCATCAACCTGGTAATCTCTTTTTTGAAAGACTTGAGATCCTGGTCTTTGTTATGCAGGGTTTCTCTTTGAAGCGCATAGATCTGCTCTTTGATATCATTGTAATACTTCTCCTTTTTGGCTGAGGTGATCAGATGCTCGATGTTTTTTTCCACCTGAGTGGTATAGTCATACTTCTTGGGTTTCAGCCAGGCGGTAAATGCCTGATAATCCTGATCAGTAAAGCTGAATTCCCTGGCATCACCGATTTCGGGATGTTCATAATAGTATTTTGTAGCAAAGCCGAAAATAAGATCATTATTTACAAGGCTGTAGGTAATTGGAGCATAATGTTCTTTTACTACTTCAATGTCCGGATTGACACCACCCCCATCAAAGACAATTCTGCCGCCTTTGGTTTTAAATTCTGTCTTCAGGCTGTCGGGTATTTTTCCTACGCTTCCATCGTCATTTCTATGACTGTAGTCGATCGCCTGGATACACCGGCCACTTGGGATATAATACTTTCCTGTAGTGACTTTGAGCTGCGAATTGTAGGCGAGGGGCCTGGTCTGCTGAACAAGCCCTTTACCATAAGTCCTTCTTCCTACCAGCACTCCGCGGTCATAATCCTGAACAACACCAGAAACAATCTCTGATGCGGACGCACTTCCATTGTTGGTGAGGATCACAAGGGGCATTTGGGTATCTACAGGATCATTCAATGCTTTGTAGGATTTGGTCCAGTTGGATAGCTTGCCTTTGGTGGTGACCACATCGGCACCTTTGGGGATAAACACATTTGATACGTTTACAGCTTCCTCCAAAAGACCACCCGGATTATCTCTAAGATCTAAAATGACTTTGGTCGCCCCATCATGTTTTAATTTTTTGAGTGCACTTTTTACTTCATTTCCCGCCTCAGTGGTAAAATCGGTTAATTTGATATAACCAATATCATTGGTGACCATGCCGTAGTAGGGTACATTGGCAATCGTAATCTTTTCCCGGTGAAGGGTAACTTCAAACTCTTCATTCTTTATGGGACGAAATATTGTGAGTTTGATCTCTGATTTCGACTGGCCTTTCAGGAGTCTGCTACGTTCTTCCGAATTCCTTTTACTGATATCTATGCCATTGATTTTAAGGATCTGGTCTCCTGCTCGCAGTCCGGCCTTAAAANCCGGGTAGCCTTCATAAGGCATCACAATCGTGCTCACGCCGTCTTTTTCATCCACAATAGCCCCAATGCCACCATATTCTCCAGTGGTAATGGTTCGGTAGTCTTCAATATCATCTTCCGGGATGTAGTCTGTATAAGGGTCGAGTGAGCCGAGCATCGCGTCAATACCTGTCCGCATGAGCTGTCCAGGGTTGATCTCATCCACGTAATAGCTATTTACTTCTTTGAAGAGTGTGGCAAAAATGTCGAGGTTCTTGACGATCTCGAAATACCGGTCGTTTTCAATGGATTTATATGACCAAACGCTAACTCCTAAAAAGACTATTAGAATCAGGAATCCAATCTTTTGCTTTTTCATCTCACCAAGGCTTTAATTTTTTTCTAAACGTTGTAACAACTTACATAGTTTGTTTTCAATCTCTTTATAGGCCAGAATATTTTGGTCAGTATAGATGAAAGCTAAGTTATAAAAAGAATTATTTTTTGCAGAGAGCTGATGTTTGTTTAATCGATAGGCTTCTCTGATTCTTCTCCTGACCAGGTTTCGGTCCACTGCTTTCTTAAGGGCCTTTTTTGATACTGCGATTAGGATTTTGTGTGAGGCCCCCTCTACAAGCTGGTATTTCAGTACAATCGGATGTATAAAAAAAGAGGAACCCTTTGCAAAAAGTTCCTCAATGCTTTTCTTCCCTGTCAATCTTTCGGATTTAGGGAATGTATATTTGGTTTGGCCTTTCGTATCCATAGGCCATCAAATCATGATTTATTTCTTGTGAGTATCGTCAGAAACGGATAGTCTCTTACGACCTTTTGCTCTTCTTCTTGCTAAAACAGCTCTACCGTTTGCAGATTCCATCCTTGATCTGAATCCGTGCTTGTTCTTTCTTTTCTTAACCGATGGCTGAAACGTTCTTTTCATAATGCTTTCTAACTGCTAATTTCCAAATGGAGGGCAAAGATAGATTAAAGAATAATTACTGACAAATGATTTTTTAATTGTTCAGCTATTCATTATTTATAGCAGACCCGGATGCCCTAAAATGGATTTAATCAACATGCAGAATTGGTCATAAAAGAATCGAACCCGATATTTGAGGTTATCTTCTCCAATAATTGACATTAATTCCTGATATTGAAAATGATAAAATCCATTTCCATCCCTATTACACTTGTCTTTTTTCTTTCCATCCTCATGGGTTGTGGATCATCAGGAGAAAAGTCTGAAAAAGAAAATAAAAGAAAAAGTAATTACGCCAGGGGAGAAATGAATATCCAGCGGGGGATGGAGCTTTTTAATCAGTATTGTGCCAACTGTCACGACTTTTCTGACGAGGGAATCGGTCCCAACCTGGCAGGAATCACCTCCAAGGTCGAAAAGGAATGGATCGTGACTTTTATTCATAATCCACCTGCCGTCATTGCCAGTGGAGATGAGCGTGCGGTTCAACTATATGAGAAATACCAACAGTATATGCCTCCCTTCCCCATGATCGATGGGCAGGACCTGGAAGATATCCTGGCTTTTATTCATCGGTTTTCGGAGGGAGAAAAGCGCAATAAGAACAATCGTCCCGGTGGGCTGATCAATCCGATCCCTGAAAAGATGGCTCACTCCAATATGACACTGGTAGTTGAAGAACAATTCATTGTGCCCTCCAGTTCTGAAATACCACCTCACACGCGGATCAATAAGATGGAGCCAATTACGGGAGGTCGGGTCATGCTGCATGATCTGCGGGGGAAGATGTATGAAATTACTAATGGAAAAGAACTCACTGAGTACATTGACCTCAACAAGGAGTTGCCTGACTTCAAAGACAATCCCGGAAAAGGGTCAGGACTTGGGAGCTGGGCTTTTCATCCGGAATTTGAAAAAAATGGTATTTTCTATACCACCCATTCTGAACCTGCAGGCACTAAGCCAGCAGATTATCCTTTACACGACAGTCTTAAGGTTACTTTACAATTTGTCTTACTGGAATGGAAAGCTGATGACCCGGGTTCGAAGGTTTTTTCCGGGAGTTACCGGGAGTTGCTTAGAGTTGACATGCTAGGGGCTGTGCATACTTTTCAGGAAGTAACATTTAATCCCCTGGCCCGGAAAGGAACTCCGGATTATGGGTTATTATACCTGGGGATTGGTGATGCAGGAGCAGCATTAAGGGGTTACTCAATTTTATGCGATAACAATAGCACTGTTTGGGGAAAAGTACTTCGGCTGGACCCTGTAGGAAAAAATGGCATCAATGGACAATATGGCATTCCTCCGGATAATCCATTTGTGAATACACCGGATGTACTGGGTGAAGTATGGGTTAGTGGATTCAGAAACCCCCACAGGATCAGCTGGGATGAAACCGGATCTGGCCTGATGTTTATCACAAATATTGGAGAGCACAGTCTGGAAGAAGTAAATATTGGCAAAGCCGGAGCCAACTACGGGTGGCCGTTTCGGGAGGGCACATTCCTGTTTGATGCAGATGCCAACCCTGAATTTGTTTATCCTCTTCCTGAGGATGATGAAGGGTATACATATCCTGCCATACAATATGATCATGATGAAGGGAGCGCTGTGTCAGGAGGATTTGTGTACTCAGGCAGCAAAATACCAGTACTGAACGGAAAATACATTTTCGGAGACATATCCAGGGGCATGATATACTATACCAACGTGGCCGATATTGTAGAAGGAGCGCAAGCACCTATTTACCGACTCGATGTAACCATAGATGGCAAATTGTCTGACCTGGCGGAAATTTCGGGACATCAGCGAGTGGACTTGCGGATTGGAAAAGATCACGAGGGTGAATTGTACCTGATGACCAAGGGGAATGGCGGGGTCTATAAGATCGTGGACTGTATAGAAGGCAAACCTATTTAGTTTGCCTCCCAAATAATTTCTATCCGAAAACTTCTTCTTTGATCTCCTGTAATTCAAAGTAAGCCAACCTTGGACCATATTTGGATACTACCTCTGAGGAAGCTTTACTGGCCAGCTTGGCCGATGAAGCAAAGGTGTGACCATGTGTAATGCCATACAGGAAGGCTCCGGAAAACATATCCCCGGCACCAGTTGAATCTACTGCCTTAACCGGGTAGGGTTCGATATCGNTAAAGGTATCGCCGTCAAAAACCATAGCACCGTTTTTCCCCTGGGTGATCACGAATTTCTTAGCGGCTTTCTTGAGCTCCTCACGGGCTTCTTCCAATGTTTCCTTCCCAGTAAAAAGCATGGCTTCCTCTTCGTTGCAGAACAGCAAGTCAACAGATGCACCCACTACATCTTCCATTTCCTTCTTGAAGTACTTGACCATGGAAGGATCTGAAAAAGTGAGAGAAACTTTGATGCCATTGTCTTCGGCGAGTTTCTTTGCTGCTTTCATGGCCTCTCTTCCTGTGTCGGAAGAAACCAGGTATCCTTCTATAAACAGGTATTCAGAGTTGGTGAGGGCTTCTTCTGAAATTTCATCCGTAGAAAAATCAGCGGTGATACCCAGGAATGTGTTCATGGTACGTTCGGCATCATCAGAAACCATTACCAGGCATTTACCAGTTGTCCCTTTTGCCAGTGCATCGGGTTTCAGGTTGGTGTCTACCCCATTTTCATTCAGGTCTTTGATATAAAATACACCATCGTCGTCGCTGGCTACCTTGCAGGAGTAAAAGCCTTTTCCTCCCAGCTGACTCAGCGCAATAATGGTATTGGCTGCTGACCCGCCACCCTGCTTTTTCCGAATCTGATTTTGAACAGCTTTGATCAGGATCTCCTGTCTATCTTCATCCACAAGGGTCATCAATCCCTTTTCCACTTTATGCTTTTTCAGAAACTCATTGTCAATCTCAATTTCATAGTCTACCAATGCATTTCCTATTGCATATACATCATATCTTTTCTTAGCCATTCAGTCCTTGTTAATAATTAAATTTTTTTTTATCTCAGCTGATCAAATAACCAGGCATTGGCCTGCTCCCATTGCTCAGGGAATGTCCAGTGGCCGGTTTCAAGAAACAGATTGAGCTCCTTGGATGCTTCTATTACATTATAAGCCGCATACATGGAGGTCGGTGGACAGGTGACATCATTGAATCCCCATGAATACCAACCCGGAGCTTTCACCCGGCGGGCAAAATTAACAACATCATAGTAAGGGGCAACTTTTAGCCAGTTAGGCTGTACTTTTTCATCGTAATTTCTGAACATATGAGGCCAGCCCCCGGTGCGACCATGAAGGTATCCGGTAACATCACATAGTGCCGGATAAAATGCTGCCAGATACTTAATTCTTGGGTCAAGGCCAGCAGTGACGATAGAAAGCGCACCCCCCTGACTTCCTCCATTTACAGCGATGTTTTCCCCATCAAAGGATTCCATAGAGAAGATGTAATCCACTGCACGGACACAGCCGAGGTATACTCTTTTATAATAATAGTTGTCCCGATCATCAAGTTTCACGGTCCAATATTGGCTTAGGGCNCCGCTGCGGAGGTTGTCATATACGACCTGATCCAGGTTTACCGGGATGCCGTGAATACCTACCGATAAAGTGATAAAGCCTTCTTCGGATCTGCGGTCGGGTCCATACGGACGGATACCAGCACCCGGAACATTGAGCAGGGCCGGATATTTTCCTGGTGCTTTTGGTACTGACAGGATTCCATAGAATCTGCTATTGCCAATATTCTGCAAATTGATGTGGTACACATTCGTCTTGGAAGTGCAAAGATCCGGTAATAGTGTTAGCTCCGCATCGATAGGTACTTTGGCCAGCTCTGCTTTGGCATCTGCCCAGAACTGATCAAAGTCTGATGGATTGACTACGGTAGGTTGAATGTGGTCAGGGTCGAATCCGGCAGTGCCACGGCTGCTATATGTTTTTCCGTCAACTTCTGCGGTGACTGTACATGCCAAAAATCCAGGTACGGCCAGTTTTGCTCCTGATATCTGACCAGTCCCGTCCTTCAGGGTTGTTTTGCCCTGTTTCATGGCAGGCATTTTTTCCAGACCAAACTCATACGTGATTTCCACATTGGGGACCANCATGCCATCTTTGAAAACTTTGACGTCGAAGTCGGCTTGCTTGCCTGCCTTATAAGTCCAATCCGATTTGGTAGGTGTAACAACAATATTGACCCTGGGAATCCTGGGTTGACTGATGGCAACAAATGCTACCAGGAGTAAAATGATACCTGATAAATGCCGGAGATTTAATGATTTCATTGGGTAATGGATTTTTTTGAAACGGGTGAATTTAATCATAATCAATAAACCACATGTCATTGACTTACCTGCAAAATCTGTAAAATAGATCCCTTGCCAAATTCCTGGACAGAACAATCTTATCAGGTCAGAAATTTTATCCTGGTAAAAATGTAGTCCAGAGATTCTTTATTGATGACCATCCTGTAATAATCCGTGTTGGGTAGCTCGCCTGGTTCGTAGCCCGTCTGAAGCAAATACTTTTTGCTGATCTTTTTGTCGAACCAGTGGACGAGGCTGATATTCCCGTCTTCAATTTCGATGCATGTCATACCTCGCTTGCCGATGACACACCCGGAGTTGAAAACACAGGGCACATGAAAAGCTGCATTGTAAACGTAGCTCTGGAAATTGTGATCCTTGTTCTCCTTATAATACTTCCTAATGTCTTTTTTCAGAAGTTTTATCGCCTCGCTGATCTTCCCCTCGTTTTGATTGTGAAGTGAAAAGTCGCGGCACAATTGCTCTACCTTATACTTGAGACGCTCCACTTTATGCAACGACTCAAACAAGGGCCGATGGGTATGACCAATGATGGATGCAATCTTGTTGTAGCTGGAATAATGGTATACCCTTTTCTCGATGTTGTACTGCTTTTTGCTGCTGTGTGCCACCGAATAGTTTTTGATGCCCAGTGGATTGGCAAAATACTTCAGGGTGAAGCCAATGAGTTCATTGTGTTTTTGAAACTTTTTGGATGCCTGGTGACCATGAAAAACAAAAATCGAGTCGTCCTTATATTTCAGCTTTACAGCTTCCTTTAAGTACTCTTTGAATGGGGCCTTTTCTTTAAACTCCAGCTCCAGGTCATGATTACCAATTGTCTTGATGAATTTTCCACTTTGGGCAAAAAGCTCAAAAACTTCATAAAGCGAAGGCCATTTACTTGTGATCTTTTTGAGGGAAAAACGCTGGAGCTCCTCTACATCTCCATTCAGGATGAGACCGTAATTATTTTTGTNGTAAAAATCCTTGAGTGCCGTGAGAAACAGGTTGGAGTTGATCCGGAAGTCATCCGTGGAGCTTCCATCCCCCACATGCAGGTCGCTGAAGATCACCCATTTCTGCGAGTCATCTAGTGGGATGGTTTCGGACTGTTCGTAGAGTTTGTTGAGATTTTCGTATACGACTTTGTTATCAATCTTCACCTGGATAATTTAATCATTTCGCAAAATAGTGCCTACTAGATGAGAACCAAATGAATATGGGCTTACCGTATTATTATGAGTTTGTTAACAGGGTTATACGCCAGCCAAGAGTCAAGTCCTTTTTGCTCAACATAGAGGTGGATTGGAAACGCCCTGACCATTACAGGAATCTATGGTAATTCTAAAGATTGGTCGTCTCTATCGGGACTTCCAACTTTCAACAAATTCTTTTATTTTGACAACCTGGTGCCTTCTCGGACCAGTCTACTTCCTCAACGCCAGGGCCTTGTCCGGGTGGTCAGTGATCAGTCCATCTAATCCAATGCTCATGAGCCTTTGCATTTCCTGCTCGTCATTGACGGTCCATTGCCAGACTTCCACGCCTTGTTTGTGTGCGAAATCGATGTACTCTTTCGTCAGGTTGGTTCCTCCACCCACACCGATCGCCTCGGCATCAATGACTTTCGCGTAGTCAATGGTCATTTTATCTGCCACACTGATGAGATACAGGATGGGGATCTTTTTATCCAGCTGTCGGATTTTGGCCAGCACAGGGTAGTAAAAAGAAAAGATGATGACCTGGTCATTCATTTTCAATTCGTTCACGGCGTCCAGTACCTCCTGCTCCAGCCCATACGACTTAATCTCGATACAAACCTTAATTTTTCCCTTCGCCACTTCCAGGGCTTCCTTAAGCGTAGGCATCTTTTCATCGGCATATTGATCGCCAAACTTCTTCGTATAACCGACTTTGATGTTTTTCAGCTCTGCGGAATTCATCTGAACGACTTCACCGGTTTGGTTATCGCTGCTGGTCTTATCGATGGTGGCATCATGGATGACCATGGCCTTGTTGTCTTTGGATCGCTGGACGTCCAACTCAAAATAGTCGGCACCTACTTCAATGGCCTTTTGGAAGGCCAGCAAAGTGTTTTCCGGAGCTGCACTGGAAAACCCACGGTGGGCGATAATTTTCGTTTGAGCGTTTGTCACTGCTACTATTGAAGCGAATACGAGTATTAAAGTTATTTTTTTCATCCTTATTGGGTCAAATATCCAAAGCTAAAACCAGTTACCCAAAACTAGTATAGAAGTTTGTTATGAGGGTATTAAGTTCTTTAACCTCAACCATAAATTTTTATTTCACGAATATTGGTTCTTGCGATGCAATGTGACTGCAATTGCCTAAATTGACTCAGTACAATATGCTATTCATGAATCACATGATAGTATGGCGCTGAATGCCTATTTTGATTTGACCCCTATGTCCATATAACTTGGGTTGTAATCATTGTTACAAGCCTTCTTATTTGGGCTGGTTGCTGTATTAGAGAAATAAGGCATTCCAAGAACAAGCATACACAATAAATAACTTAGAGTTCCAAAAATGAAGATGAAGAAACTTAGTTGGAAAGCAAGAATTTTAATTGGTACAATACATCTTTTGATGGCAGTATATTTCTTAAGAAAGATCTATTTGGAAGAAACCACCGACACGTTTTGGGGTCTGATAGCAGTATTTGTCGGTATCCTGTGGTTTTTTTTGTTGATCAGCTTCATTGTAAAAGAGCGACAGAAGTCTGAAGAAAAGAAATGATCTAACTGATAAATGGTAATTGAATTCCAGTATATAAATCTCAACCCAACTATAAATGTTCAAGAAAAGACAATAAAGGATGTGGCAACAATACTCAGCCCTGCCATGATCACGGTCGCTACTGCAATGACTGCAAGCAGTGAATTAAGCTTGTCCTGCCTGGCGGCACGTGCATCCATACGCTGAAAGATCTCAGAGGCTAATAATTCAAGGTGTTTCATTCGATTACACTTATCTGATAGTCCTTATCGGTTTCTTGCCTGTTAATCTTTAATATCAATTTTACTGCCTCCTGCAAATTAGCTTTAAGTTCATTTTACCTTGTGAAATAGCAGCTGGTATTTCCTCAATTTGACCAACGTACCATCCGTCTTCAGACCTTTCAATAATCGCCTGTTAATTGCATAATCAAACAACCTGTATTAATTCTTGCCAGGGTCTGAGAAAGGAATGGGTACGTGATGCTCCTCGTACTTTTCTATCAGCGACACGAGTAACTCAGCTTCATCTCCCTCTGGTGTATTTTCAGGTGCGTCAAACAACTGATCAAGTCTTTTCAATGCTTGTTGATATTCTGCTTCAGTTTTAATAATAGATTGTCTCATATATTCTCTGCATCTATTTTATCATATTGATTATGTGTCCTCCTCCTATCACGGAAGTTACTTCCGAGCTATACTGCCAATTATAAAGTAACTCCATTTACATAAGCCTCACCCACCCCCAAACCGATAATTATACCCCAACTCAGCCACAAACTCCCGGAAGTGACTGCCTGTTTCCTTGCCCGGACTATTGCGATCGATAGCCGTCATATTAAGGGTAAATTGATGTACCTCTTTGAAAGTATAATGACCTCCGGCCCGAAGGTTGTAGATACGGGTAGCAACAGCACCTTCCACCCGGGCCTGGTTGTAGGAAAAGGTAAGGTGAGTAGACAGCTTGTTTTCCATCATACTCTTTCTTACTGAGGCTGATGGCCCCACAATCAGGTTATTGATCTGCGCCTGCGTAAGGTTGATGTTCCCGGCCATGTTGAACGACCAGCCGGTTTCTCCCATACTCAGGATATAAGCCGTATTGAGGTTGTAGAATCGTGTTCCGGAATAAGCATCCTCAGCTGCCCTGCCCTCCGTTGTTTCCTGGTAAGAGAAATTGATATTCAGGTTTTGACGAGACTCTTTCCGCTCACTCAGCACCAGGTTAAAATTGGATGAAGCCTGCCGGGCCAGCTGATGGTAGTTAAGCGTATCCAGATTGTCGTATGGAGTAGACTGATCGATCACTTCGACCAGGGGGCGGAAGTTGACATAGGTATTAAAATCTGAGTAGTTGAACTGTGTGGTAAACCGGGGCGTGATCTGATAGTTGACCGATCCGGACATGGATACCCTCCTCATGGAGCTTAGCTCGGTATTGTCCAGGTTGTTTTTCTGCACCCCGACTCTCAAATTCAAATTCAGCTTTTGCTGAAGCCAGGACGATCGGTGTATCAACGCGATATTCTCCAGGTCGTTGTTAAAGTAATAGGCACCAAGAGTTCGATATCCCGGATCCACTCTTTCATAGTTCACACCAAATACATACTGACTAAACTGATACGATACCGTACCATTCATGGCTTTGTAAAATGAGGATGATACTCGTTGTGGGATCAGGAAGTTCAGGTGATCATAAATGTTTCCAGTTGAAACGGTTTCAGCCCGCGTATCGGTGGTCAACGCACTCGCGGCTATCTCACCCTTCAATGATAATCCTTTGATCGGACTGACTCCAAAGCCCAACCCCAACACCAAANTTTCCTCAGGCTTGATCTCCTCGGTCGGTGGATTGGGTATTGACGCTACATCATCCTTAGCCTTGAAGAAAGTGAGGTCCACAAAGTTCTCAGCTGTACCATAGG
>JAHCMM010000146.1 GCA_019192515.1 Cyclobacteriaceae bacterium SS2 | reverse complement strand
TCGGGCTATCAATACCGTGAAAAACAACCTGATAGAAGGCGGGCTCATCGTGATATTTGTGCTCGTTTTACTTCTTGGAAATCTCAGGGGTGGGTTGATCGTCGCATCAGTCATCCCGCTTTCCATGCTCTTTGCCTTTATGCTAATGCGCTATTTTGGGGTGTCGGCTAACCTGATGTCACTGGGTGCCATTGATTTTGGGATAGTGGTGGATGGCGCTGTTATCATCGTAGAGGCTGTCTTACACACGCTATACTCAAGTTTCGCAGGACGGAAGCTGGAGCAAAGTGAGATGGACAGGGTTATTACCAATACCGCTGGAAAGATCTATAACTCGGCTGCTTTTGGGGTCCTGATCATTCTGGTAGTTTTTGTTCCTGTCATGACGCTGACAGGGATTGAAGGAAAGATGTTTCGTCCGATGGCGTATACAGTCAGCTTTGCTATTCTGGGTGCTATGGTCCTTTCAATGACGTATGTGCCAGTGATGGCTTCATTGTTTTTCAAAAAAGAAATTGAGAGCAAAAAGACATTTGCTGATAAGATTGTTGGAAGGTTAAGAATGGCCTATAAGCCATCACTTGGTTGGGCTTTAAAACATCCAAAATGGGTAGTAAGCTTTTCAATCATGCTACTGCTGCTAGCAGGATGGACCTTTTCCCGGATGGGTGGAGAATTTATTCCCAACCTGGAAGAGGGCGACCTGGCGATGCAAATGACCATTCAGCCTGGTAGCTCCCTTACCGAAAGCGTTGAGACTACAACAAAAGCCGAAAAAATCCTGTTAGAAAACTTCCCTGAAGTAAAGCGCGTGGTGTCTAAGATCGGCACGGCAGAGGTACCGACAGATCCTATGGCTATTGAGGATGCTGACATCATGATTTTACTTCAACCCAAAGAGGAATGGGTGAGCGCTGATAACCGGGAAGACCTGGTGTCTGCAATGAAGGAAAAACTTTCAATTATCGTTGGTGCATCATTCGATTTTACCCAACCGATCCAACTACGGTTTAATGAGCTGATGACGGGTGCTAAAACAGATATTGCCATCCAGATTTTTGGAGAGGATATCGACAGGCTTGCCATACTCGCTGATCGTACAGCTGAGATCATCAAGGATATACAAGGTGTAGGTGATATCAAGGTCGAGCAAACCGAGGGCCTGCCTCAGCTGATGATCACCTATGATCGTGAAATGATGGCTTATTATGGCATTGATGTAGATGAATTAAATACGATCATCAAATCAGCCTACGCAGGTACAGTGGTGGGGCAAATATTTGAAAATGAGCGACAGTTTGACCTGGTGGTTCGATATGATGAACGCTTTAGAAATGAATTTGATATGGATAAACTGTGGGTCACCACCATGCACGGGAAACTGATCCCCGTGAGCAAGGTGGCAAACGGTGTATATAGGGAAAGTCCCCTGCAGATCAGCCGCGAGCAAGCCAAACGCAGGATCAACGTGGGCGTGAATGTCCGAAATCGTGATGTAGCCAGTCTGGTGAGCGATCTTCAGGAAAAGATCAACGCTGAGCTCCGGCTACCTCCCGGATATCTGGTGACATATGGTGGTCAGTTCGAAAACCTGGAGCAGGCAAAGTCAAGGCTTCAGGTAGCTGTTCCGTTGGCCCTGGCTTCCATCCTGGTTTTGCTCTATTTTACTTTCGGTAATATTAAGGATTCGCTGATCATATTCATGGCGGTGCCCTTTTCAGCCATTGGCGGTGTGTTTGCACTTTGGGTGCGGAATATGCCCTTCAGTATCTCTGCCGGGGTCGGCTTCATAGCACTTTTTGGCGTAGCGGTATTGAATGGTATAGTCCTAATCCAGTATTATCGGCAACTACAGGAAGAGGGAGAGACTTCACTGGATGAACTTGTCGTAAAAGGTGGGTTGGTACGGCTTCGGCCGGTTATCATGACTGCTGCAGTTGCTTCTCTGGGATTTTTGCCAATGGCAACTTCCACCACTGCAGGAGGTGAGGTCCAGCGACCACTGGCTACCGTAGTCATAGGAGGATTGATCACCTCTACGCTGCTCACACTGATAGTACTTCCAGTGATTTATCGGATGATACACAGAAAAGAATTTTCCGTTAACAAAGGATTTATCGTCCTGATTCTTATGAGTGTTTCTTTTGCGGCTACAGGACAGTCCAACCCAACAACTGTTGAAAGCCTGCAGCGGAGAGCATTGGATCATTATGAGATGGTCCGGGTGGCAGGATTGGCCAAAGAACAACAGGAGGCTGTAAAAAAACGGAGTTATAATCCGGGAAATCTAAATCTAAATTATACCTATGGACAAATTGACGGCCCTGTTCAGGACTATAATTTCAGCATAGTTCAGCCACTTGGTAATATCCCCATGGCGGTTAAGCTCAACAGTGCAGGAGATAAAGCAGTCAGACTTGCTGAAACTAATAAATTGTTGACTGAGAAGCTCATTGTCAGAGAAGTGACTGATGCGTTTATCCAATGGGTGGTCTCCGGATTGGTTTATGGTTCATTGCAGCAACAGGACTCTCTATATGAAAAGCTTTCTGCCGAAGCTCAAAATGCCATTGATGCCGGAGTCTACAATGAATTGGAGATGCTTTATGTCAGGCAGGAAAGCAGTAGGTTGGGTAGCCTCTTACTTCAGGCCAAGCTTTCTTATGAGCAGTATAAAAGCAGACTGATGGAGTTGACGGATATTCCTGCAGACTCTCTGATTTTACCTGATCACATATGGAATGTTTTGGTCGTTCAGGACACAACCCTTAGCCCGGTGTTTAGCGATGCTTTTGGTCACAGGCTGGATATGGAAAATGATCTCCTGGGTGCCTCTCGGATGGGTTATTTACCAAGCCTGAATATTGGGTATTTTAATCAACAATTAAACGGTATCTCAGGATTTGACGGCGTACAGGTTGGGGCCTCACTACCGTTGTGGTTTAAACCTCAAAAGTCGCAGGTACAGGAGCAACGTATTGCTGTGGAAATGACTGAGCTGGAAAACCGCAGGCAGCTCACACACCTACAACGTTCTCTCGATAAATGTCTGAACACACTTCGCGATTTTGATGACCAGCTGGATATTGAAGCGGTAGATCGATCGACCAGGGCCATCGGCCAGGCTGCTAAAGCCTTATCAACTGGTCAGCTCGATCTATTTGATTTTGTGAAAGTAGTTTCTCAAGCCTATGATAGCCAGCGCAGTATGTGGGAAACCCATCAGCTATACCTACTCACTCTTTCAGAACTAAAATATTATACAGAATGAAAAATTTACCATATATAACCGTATTAAGCCTGATAATGGCATGTAGTCAGGGCTCCGTAAAGGAGGAAGACATTGTTTCGGAAGATTTGATCCAACTTTCTAAGGAACAGCTGGAATATAATGAGATCCGCACCGGGTTAATGCCCGAAGGACCTTTATATCATAAGATCAAAGCTACGGGGCAGGTAGATATACCTCCAAATTATGCTGTGAAGGTATCAGCACCTACCGAAGCATATGTGTCTCAATTGAAGGTATTACCAGGACAGCGAGTAGATCGAGGGCAATTGTTGGCCAGGCTTCAGCATCCGTCTATTGCAGAGATAAAAAAGTCTTACCTGACAGTCCGGGCAGAGTTAAATTATTTATCAAAAGATCTGTCCAGAAAACAAGGATTGGCTGATGGGAACACCGTTTCTGCACGTGAGATTGAGATGTTGCAGAGCAGGGAACAGTCTACTGCAGCTGGTTTGAAGTCCATTGAGAGTGAACTGGAAAGGCTTGGTATCGACTATCGTAATTTGACAAGCGAAAGTGTATCTCAGACGCTGGACGTGAGAGCCCCGATATCGGGTGTTGTTACTGATCTTTTTAGCCAGACAGGTCAGTATGCAGGGCCTAATGACCCGATTCTTACCATTTCAAGCAGAGAGCATGAGCATGTGGAGCTTGAGGTGTTTCAGGAAGACCTCCCAAAAGTAAAGAAGGGCATGGAAGTATTGATGCGGTTGCCAGGGGAGGAGACTATCTATACCGGAGAGATATTTCTGACAAACATTCAACTTGATAAGGAAACATTATCAGGAAATGTGCATGTACATCTGGGCGAAGATTTTCCGGATTTGCCTATTGGTGCTGTAGTCTTTGCAGAGATTATATATCGGACGGATACCGGGTATCTGATGCCCAGGGCTGAAATAATCCGTGAAGGAAAAGCCAGCTACATCTTTACTAATTCACCTGATGGCTTCAGGAAACAAAAGGTAGAAGTTGGGTTTGATGATGGTGCGAATGTGCAAATCACAGGTCCCCAGGAGCTGTTGGGATCGAAAGTAGTCCTTCAGGGGAATTATTATTTGAATGGGATGTAAGGTTAGACTAAGGTATCGGAGTGGTTGGTTGAATGGCAATATCGTGATGAAATTTCAGTATCTTTGAAATAGCCATTTCGTTCAATAACTAAAAACAAGTTTTAGAATGTTGGTTGAGAGAAAAAATAATGAAATAATTATAAGACTTGACGGGTCTGTGAATGCAGATTTTCTTCAGCAAACACTTGACTACCTAAGGTATTTGGAGATAGGGGCAAAAAGTAAGGCTACTCAATCTCAAATTGATCAATTGGCTGACGAGGTAAACAAGGGTTGGTGGGAAAAGAATAAGTCTAAGTTTATTAAGTGAAAGTAGTTGTTGATACCAACATTTTATTTAGTACGCTTCTAAATCCTCACGGTAAAATTGGCCACCTCCTATTCAATTCTTCTAGTGTTTTCGAATTTTATTGTGTGACATTTCTCAAAGAAGAAATCGACTGTCACACAGAAAAATTATTGACAATCTCTGGCTTTTCTGATAGTGAATTATCAGAAAGGAAAATCCTGGTATATAAGCAGATGAAATTTATTGATGTTTCCTCATTACCAATAGCAGATATTCTCACTGCTGTAGATCTTGTTCAAAGTATAGATCCTGATGATATGCCTCATGTAGCCCTTGCAAAGTATCTCAACGCTAAATTATGGACCGGTGATAAAGCACTTATCCAGGGACTTAGAGAAAAAGGATATGAGGATGTTATTGATACAAATAATCTGTGGGACCTTAGGAATAAAGCAATGGAAAAATAGCAATGTGCTAGCGCCTGGTTTGTTGAAAACTATAATAAATTCTTAATTGCTACTTCTTACTATCCACCATTTTGGTAGCATAAAATTCCTTCACTTGTCCTTTTGCCGGTTCGCCATCCAGGTAAAATAGAGCTAAAGGCGCTTTGGTTGTAGCGTCAAATGCATCCGTCCACTTAGGTACGCTTAAGCTACTCAGAGTCTTGGTGGATATTGGCATGTAATTGATGTCAACTTTTACTGGAGATTGTAGCCATCCGGTCCATGATTCGGTCTGTACCTTTTGGACCTTATTTGTTTGAGAAGTATTTGTTTGGGAGGTTACATTGATTTCTCCGCGGGCTTTGGCGTAATTCACAAACATTACCTGGGTCCTTTCAACTTCATCCAGTTTCACCCTTTCGATCTTGAAGTTATTGGCCATGTTTCTTTGGCACATCAACAATTCCAGTCTGCCATCTTCAATTCTGATCCCTGCTCCGAATCGCATACCCGGACGATTAGCCAGCAGCTCACCTGCAGATTTCAGGAGTGGTGCACCAATGGATACAATTTGAGTTATAACTTCCCGCTTATCGACCGGGGTGCCGTTTGGCTCAACCAGTTTAAACATTTTTACTTCATTGCCTACCAGCATCAGGTTCATGATGGAGGGCATTCCCTCGTCATTAGTATTGTAGTAGAAACCCCATATGGATTGATCTGTTGCAGTGATCAGGTTCAGTCCGGCACCCGCTCCAAACCGAGGGTAATAGGCGATTGGATCCTTTCTCCAGGTGGTCAAATTCTCATTTTCTGTACGATAAAGCGCCACTCGACCATTGCTGAAATCCTGGTCTGCCAACAAATACCAGCATTTATTTTGGGTGCTATAAGTAAGTCCTGCTCCACCACAATTCATATCATTTTGTGTGATCCTACTTACTTCCACAGAGCAGAATGGATCTTTTTCCAGATCGAATATCTGAATGACGGATGCCGATGCCCGCTCAATCCCGACCATCTGGTTCGTACCATAAGCAGCTTCAAGGGCCAGGGTTAAGTATTTACCAGTCACCTGGATAGAGCAGGGGTGCTCATATCCTTTTTCAAGATCAATCAGTTTTCCTTCATTGGTTTTAATGTTATAGACCCAAAGCTTTCCATATGCCTGGGACTGCTCCTTTTTGGTGGCTATGGTTTTAGCATCTACAAGCTTGCCATCACTAAATGCTACATATACATAGTCCTTGTACTGACCAATGGCCTGGGCATGCCATCCACCAAGCAGTGTAGTGAGACTCAGACTGGTCCCATTGAGTTCCTCCTGGGTGGAGATAGATCGGGCCATCATACTTAGCAGTTTTGGTTGATCGCTTTGCAACCAGCTGATATCTATTGGCTTAGTTGGTTGACTGAAAGCCATGGATCCAAAAAGGAAAGTGGCACATATAATGAATGAAATACTTTTCATGTGGTGTCTGATTTTAAGCAATGATAACCTGTAATGGTTTAGTTTTTATGAAGCTAGTGAAATCAAAGAATACTCACAACCAATAAGCATTATTTAATCAGCTTACATTTCCGGATTTATTTAGCTCACTTTGGTGTCCCTTATTCAACTTGACTGATAGAAAAATCCCTGATATAATACCCTAATTCTTCATCAGCAATATTCTTTTCAAAATCAAAATAAGCTTCCTTCGGGAAGAAAAACTGGTGATTGTACTCTACATTGAATGAATGAGGATTTCTGTCAATGTTTTCCTTGATTTTGCTGAATAGATTTTCAATCACCAGGTCATCTGTTATTTCCAGCATCGTTTCATAGTCCACCTCAGAAGCTTCTCCATCACTCAAATAGACCGTATCAAGTTCGCCATCAATGAACTCCAGGATATAGGGTCCGGTGCCACCACAGAAACAATTGTATCCAGCTTCGTAGGAATAGTCCCGTAGTTCCAGCTTTTCCCAACGCTGACGCATGGTTGCAAGTTCATCGAGCTCGGAATCGTTGTCGTTGCAGCTGGTAAAAACTGCAAAGTTGAGGAATATAGCGAGTAGCGTCAGTGCCTTTTTCATGTTTCAACGGTTATTGGTAATGGAGAGACACCAGAATGGAGTAAAGAGTTTGAAAGATCCATTGGTTCTTTGCAAATGATCCCTTCATATTGAGTGATCATCTTTGTGTATTCCAGGGATGGATTTTATCTGTCCGTTTCATAGTTGAGCAGGATCACACCCGATTTGGACGGCGTTGCATCTATAAGTTTCAATCCAATTCGATTTTGGATGGCTGAAAATAAGGGTTTCCCGGAACCCAGGATCACTGGATAGACTGCTATCAGGAATTTGTCAATCAGTTTCATATTCATGAAGCTGGTAATCAGCCCCGCACCTCCATACATCCAAATATCTTTTCCTGCTTTTGCTTTAATCTCCGAAACTGTTTTAGCAATATCAGTATTGATGTAGGTTACACGATTATCATGCATAGGGGATGAGGAAAACACATATTTCTTTTTCTTATGAACATTATCCCATAGCTTTTTCTCACCATGGGGTGCATGAGTAGCTGGCTGATATTCACCCCACATTTCATAGCTGACACGACCATAAAAAATGGTGTCTATACTTTCAAGAAATGTGTCAAAGTGAGATTCAATATCGTTATCGGGTCCGGAAACTTCATCGAAGCTGCACCAGTCGACCTCTCCGTTTGGCCCTTCTATAAATCCATCAAGTGTTACAGCCAGGTTTAAAATGACCTTTCTCATTTTAGTTGTAGAAATTGAATATTGAGTTTTTGAATATTTACCAGGATTAATATTAGTAAAAGGAATCATTTTACAGCAACCTATGCATCGGTTTTTCCAATATATGATATATGATGTTAGGAGCTGGATCAATCAAGGCAATTATTGATTCCTGGAGAAACACATTATGTTTATTATAATTTACTCAAATCCATAAACACCACATCCCAGGTGTGTCCGTCAGGGTCTTCGATGCGTCTCAACTGCATAAAGCCTTCATCCAACATGGGGATAGACTCTTTACCGCCTGCTAATAAGCCCCGATGCAGTAACTCATTGACCTGCTCCAGACTATCAACCTGTAACGTGACGTAGCTCCCAATTGTATTTTTGAAGTCAGGTAGGGGTTTTTGGCTGTAGGATTTAAATTTTTCGAAGGACATCAGCATCAAATAAAACTCATCACTCCAAACCATGCACTTCTGATGATCATCTGTGAATTCTGGTTTGTTTTTGAAACCCAGTTGTGAATAGAAATTCATTGATTTGTCTGGATTTTCGACGGGTAGGTTTATAAAGATCTGTTTCATGGCCTTCCGGTTAATTATCCACTCTTCTTACAATGCATTCAACACTATCCGAACCAAAGTGATCATAGATCTCAATACAACATCCACCGGGATCTATATCTGACCTGGAGAGAATTTGTTCAAAAGCTTTTGAAATCTGATAAATATCCTGACTGATATCCCTGAGTTTAACGGAATAGTAGTTGCCCCCCTTTTATGGTCATTTCTCCTAAATCATATTCATCAGCATCTATTTTTGGCATTGTCGCAGCCGCTGCTTTATAGATTATACCCTTTCCTCCTTCCGGGTGTAAGATACCGAAGTGAGACACTCGCTTAATGTGACCAATTTTAGACTTCAGGATGTCAAAAGCTTCCTGTATGCCATCAGGAAATGATTTTGCCTGAACATATGATACCACCATATCCTGAGGAAATTCCTTTTCAGTTATTTTCATCGCTTCACTTTGTTTAATACAAACCTAATGAGGTTGAGATGCATATTTAGATAGCAAATACGACATATTAGGCGGTTAATTGCGACAGTAAAAGTGATGCGATTTAGTATGCAATGATCACTCATCATCCCTGGGCAAATCCTCATCGGGGTCATGATCGAAGGGACTCACTCCCGGAGGGTTGAACAAACCCCAGCGATCGATCTCATAATCCCATGGATCAAACGTCTTTACCCAATCGATAAACAGAAGTCGAAATTCCTCAATGAGATCCCGAACCATTTGAAAATAATCAACTTCCTTAAAGCCGTACATCTCAAGGGTATGATTATGGACCATCAGGTCTCGCGCCGCTTTACGGATTAGCGTGGCAGATTCCATTTTCAGATCATACATATCCATTACAGCCGCCCCGGATACTTTGGTAGACAATATCAAGGCATCTCCAAGCATTTGGTCTTTGACAATGTTTAGGTGCTTATCTTCAGGAGGAATGAGATCTGCTATTAAATGAACGGTATCAAATATTTCAAGGCCTTTTTGGTAAAGCTTAAGTTCCTCTGGTGAGAAGTGCTCTGTGTGGTCAAAATTCATTTTAAGTACCGCTCCTTTACACGAATGTAGAAATGTTCAATTGGTAACTTTTTACGGATCAGATAAAAGAAAACCGGAGAAGTATTACTCCTCCGGTTTGGAATGATAATTTATTTTGTTTCAGTTATTGGGCCAGCTACTCCAGTTGCTGCAATGGCCAGCCCTATCAGTCCTTTTGATGGAGGTTTGTATGCCAGTATACCCGGCATTCATAACTGCTCTGGGAGCAAAATGGAATTTTCCATTGGACTCAGTTTGGAACAATTTTCCAAAATGTGCCTGGCTCAGTCCATGCCCTGCTTCATGTAATACCACGGTCTCTACATCAATGTTGTTACCGATAGCCCAGGAATACTCGTCGTTGTAATAAATGTCTCTGAAGGCTACATCATCTTTCCCGTTGTTGTCTATGTCACTGGGATTACCATCATCATCCAGCCAGATGAAAGTGAAAGTAACTCCAAGAACATTGCTGCCAGGTCCATATATGGCATCTGTAACGGTCGTGTTGAATCCCGAATGCATGATGTCTGTAAAGAAGAATGAACCTTCAGCGCCGTCGGTAACCAATGCCTCAACATAACCCAGGTCAAAGTCACTGGCCCCTAAATTGGTAATGATCAGCCCATCGGAACATGTCACTTCGTCCCATGTATTCATTGCACTCAAAATAGCGGCATCCGTATCACCTTGAGCAAGCCCACTTGAAGTAGCACCTTCTGTTCCATCCCTGGCAAAAGCGATATCCAGAAAGCCTCCTCTTCTGGGGTCACCTGGTACAAAATCTGCCGACAGTTGTTTGTTGCCCCGATTATTGAAGTAAACAACAACACCTTCACCCTCAGCAGCATATGCCTCAATGACCGACAACTGGAGATTATTGGAAATCAATGACTCGTTGACCGTTGACAAAAAGCTTTCGAGATCACCCGCCAGACGAGCACTCGAATAATTGGTGTTTACATCTGCGGATCGTAATCGTTCTGAGTTGAAAGCTTCTTTAGTTCCTGGTGTTTGGACATCCTGATCAGAACAGGAAAAAGTTACAAATAGCAATAAAATAGCAAAGCATAAAATATTTCGTTTCATAGCGGTACTGGTTTAAATGGTTAGATATTTAAATCTAATCATTTTAAGTAGATAATTAACGGTATTGGGAGATAAACCTGATGGAGGTTCAACTATTGGAATTAGATATCCAATTAGTACTTTTCTTCCTTCAGCTTGTCAGATATGAAGATCTTGATGATACTCTGACGTGTTACCCCCAGCTTTCTGGCTACTTTATCTAGTTCTTTAACCATCCATTCAGGAAAGTCAACGCAAACCCTCTTCTGTTCAAGGCCTGGCCTGGTTGCTTTTTGCAGATCAAGAAATTCTGTAATATCATCCCCATTTTCAAATTTTTGATCAAACTCAGATGCTTTGATAGATTTCTTTTTCATTTGTTAAACCAATTTAAATAATTGAACAGTAAGTAGCTTCTTTAAAACCTAATAACTCAAATTGATTCGACTACCTGAGGGTGTTTTTCACAAGATCCTCTCTTATCCTAAAACTATGGTTTCTAGTTTGAAAAATATACTTTTAAAAGTTATTAAATTCTAAGCTAATAACCAGTCATAATATTATTGCCCATTGACCAATCCTGACAATCATATCACGCTTTCTGAACTCACCCAGCACATCAAAGGGGTGATCAATGCGGCTTTTGATACAGAGTCTTATTGGGTAATTGCAGAGATCTCTGGCCATAAAATGTATATGGATGGGGACAGGCATTATTTTGAGTTTGTTGAAAAAGCCGATGAAAGCAGCGAGACAACAGCCAAGATCAGGGGCATCGCCTGGAGAGAAGGATCGGAGAGTATCAAAGCTTTTGAGCAGCAGACCGGACAGGTATTTAAAGACGGAATCGAGATCCTGGCCAGGGTAAAAGTGGAGTACCAGGTAAAATATGGGATTCAGCTGATCCTTTTGGATATTGATCAAAACTGGACCCTGGGTAACCTGGAAAAACAACGTCAGGCGACACTTGCACGACTTGTGGCAGAGAATCCTGATGCAATCAGAAAGGTGGGTGAGGAGTATGTAACCACCAATAAGCAAACACCTCTAAATGCGGTTATTCAGCACATTGCCATCATTGGCTCTCCCAATTCTGAGGGATACAAGGATTTTATCGGTGTGCTGGAGTCTAATCAATTCAATTACCGATTTGATATAGACAACTATCAGTCTGCGGTTCAGGGTGCCGAAGCACATACTGAGATCGTCAATCGGCTGGTGGCTATTTATCAGTCCAATAAAAAATATGATTGTGTCGTACTCATCAGGGGAGGAGGTGCCAAGACAGATTTCCTGGTTTTTGACAACTACCTGCTGGCAAAAGCTACTGCCAGGTTCCCTATTCCCATCATTACGGGGATTGGACACTCCACGGATACGAGCATCGTGGATATGATGGTCAATACCAGGACCAACACACCCACAAAGGCTGCTGAATTCGTTGTGCTTCACAACCGGAACTTCGAAGACCATGTCCTCAATCTGCAGAAGAATATCACCATCCAAACTCAGCGATTGTTGGCGTCAGCATTGTCGGGTATTACAAAAGCCAATCTTACGGTGATCAATAAGTCCCGGTTGCTGCTGGCGCATCATAAAGATTCATTAAGCGAAATAGCCAATCAGATGAGTGTACGACCCCGGATAGCCATAGCACATCAAATACAGGAGCTGGAAAACGTTAAAACCAATATGCATACCAATACCCGCAAGTATTTGGCTAATTTAGACGGGTATTTGAATCATTATCAGTCACTGATACGAATGGCTAAACCTGAGAGCATTCTGAAGCGTGGGTTTGCCATCGTCTCACAGGATGGAAAACCTGTTAGTGATCCTGAAAAATTGCAGACAGATAGTCAAATGAAGGTGATCATGCATGCATATGATATCGAAACAAAAATAATAGCCAAACGAAAACGAGCGGATGGAGAATCTTACCTATGAAGAAGCCTATAAAGAGCTGAAAATGATCGCCGCTGAGATCGAGAATGAGACGGTCTCTATCGATGTATTAAGCGAGAAGGTAAAGCGCGCCTCTTCTTTGATCCAGTATTGCCAGGAAAAGCTTCGTTCAACAGAGTCGGAGGTGAACAAGATCATCAAACAGATGGACGCCAAGCCCCGTCCGGATGAGTTGTAGATATCTGTTGTCTGGGAATTTAGGATAGGTTTTTAGATTTGATCCGGGCTTATAAAGAATACAGTTGTTTCTTCGATTTTTCAGTGATATCAGCTTTTGCAATTGCTTTTTTAGTTCTGATACGCACTTTATCTATTTCGTAGGATACCTGAAGTTTCATCCAAAATTCTGCCTTTATCTCCAAAGCTTCCTCTAGCTTCACTGCAAGTTCAGGTGTGATATTTCGCTTCCCATTGATAATCTCAGACATTACATTTTTTGCAATATTTAGCATTTTAGCCAGATCTATCTGCTTCATTTCCCTGGCCTCAAGCTCGGCTTTTAAAAGTTTTCCCGGATGCATTGTCGATCCCGGGATCATGTCATTAGCTAACTTTCTTTTGCTATTCATAATGCTTGGATATTTCAATTATTTCTATTTCAATCGTATCGTCTTTCTCCTCTCTAAATATCAGTCTGAATTGTTTATTGAGCCTAATCGAAAACTGTCCTTTTCTTTTGCCCGATAGCGATTCAAAATTTAGCGATCTGATTGGAAGGAGTTCTTTCAGATTATCAATAAATGTTAATATTCTGACTTTTGCCTGATACTGTTTTAATTACTTCTTTCGAGAATTTCTGTTTTCCTCTTAACTCATCAATTGGTGTTATATACAGTTGTTCTAACTCATTTGTCTTAAAATAAACCTTCATGATATGAACACCAATTTAACAATTTAAGTTTACTAAATAAGTAAACTTATTTGTAATAACCAATTTGTTCTGATCACTTCATTTTGGTCTATAAGAGTTCTTTTAGGAGGATGGGGAAATTCACATAAGTTCTTCAATCCCCCAATGAAATCCGATAATGGTAAACCCTTGGATGTGAAGAGAAGTTGATCCAGGCCTTGCCGTGAAAATAAACATCTACTATGCGTTTACCTGCATCATAGTGAATGTAATGGTTCCCTTTGCTGAATAGCGTGTGAATGGCCACGCCATTTTCGTTGAAGAAAGCTGGTGTATAGACCTGGTACAACTTGGTGCCATCGTACACCAACACCGTGCCGACCTGTCTGTCTTCTCCTCTCTCGTTTTCCACACAGATCATGATCAGGTCTTTGGAGAAGTGCATCTGTTGCCACCTCACACTTTGTTCCGGTGTATCCAGACCCAGATCTTTTCCATCTATCAGTACCGTGGTCTGCCCAGTTTCATCCACCTGGCTGATCGTTCGCCCTTCCTGATGGTATTCGATATACCCTCCTTTGAATGGAATGAGCTTGAAAGTAGCACCCTCTGTTTGATTGGGGTACGATTTAAGTAAGGAAAGCTTACCATCAACAAACCGGAAGACATGCCGAAGATTGGAATGGCCGTAGGTCTTCAGGGCATTTTGTACAACACTAATCAGTAGTACTCCGCTCTCTGCTTCCATGGCAAACTCTTCCACAGTGCCCTCAATGTCTATGGTCACACTGTCTTTCGCTTCAAAGCTGTCCCCTACCAGCTCATAGACATAGAGCTTTCTTTCTTCATGAAAGGTGCTGTTCACTCCAACAATGTAGACCGATCCGTCTATAACGGCAGGGTCAGCAGAACTTAGCATCTCAGGAGCTTCTATTATGTTATTGTAGGTTTTTGGTGCACCTTCCCAATAGTTATTGTGAGCAGGATATGAATTCTTTTCGGTGAAGATACGGGTACCATCTTCTTTAATGGATTCATTGTAGATATGGTACTCAAACTCATTGAAGTAAGACCCATTCCAGTCGTAGAAGTAGATGTTTCGCTCGCCCTGGTAGTCTTCGTTCACCAGCTCACCGACTGTTTCAATCTTTGTGATAGCCGATACAGCAAGACTTCCATCCGGTTCAATATCTTCCTTGTTGCAAGCTACCATACCTACTCCGGCAAGCAACAATCCAATTCCATTCCTCAAATTCATACCTTAAACTATTTATCTAAATAATACTTCCACAGCACTTCGTCTTTCCCAATCACTCCCATGAGTCTGGGGAAGACAATGATGTTGCCAGTGGCTGCTCCATATCCATGTAATCCAGTTGGGGCATTGGTAAACATGGTTGCTCCCTCCAGATCTACTTCTGTCACATTTTCACCATCAAACTGTACGGTCTTGCCAGCCAATCCACCATACATCACACCTTTGAAAGGCACAAAACCCGGAGAGAATCCTACTCCTACAGAGAAATTTTCTTTACCTGTTTCCCAGGTATCTGTTGCAATGTCATATTCATACTTACCAGCGTAGACCTTGCCCTGGTAGGCAAACATGTGATCACCTACGCTTCCTCGCTCAGGTCGGTCGGCAAGCTGTTTCCATTCATTGGTTTGTGGGTCATACTCATACAGGTGCTCCAGCACCCCAATACCGAAATAGCCCTTGCCACCTTCCGAAACACCCAGCACTGGGCGGTCGTACTGCGAACGTATGGCAAAAGACCCCAGGTTGAGAATGGTGGAGACCAGCTCTGGTAGCTGACCTTTGTTCGTCCAGCTATTGGCGGTTGGATTGTATTCGTAAAGAGTTGAATTATTTCCGACAATGTATCCTTTACCATTGATGGCAAAACCAGCAAAGGCATTGAAGTCAATGAGGTTGGGGATAGCAGCCATTTCGTCCCATCGAAAGTCCACAGTATCCAGCCTGTACCAGTTGTTGAACATCCCGAAGCCGGAGTAGATGTCACCATTGATGTTCATAGTAACAGACTGTTTGGTCTTCCCACCAGGAAAATCAAGGTAGTGAGTAGCCCAGGCATGCTTTCGATGTACAGTTACGTCTTTACACAGCCGTTCGGATTTCTTACCTCCTGAATGCAGCTCCACGCACATGGTTCCACTGGTCAGTACCTCGTGTGTCCGCCCCGTGATTTCATATACTTCACCGGAATAATCCCAAACCAGCTCTCCATTGCCTCCAAAACATTCTCCTGCGATATAGTAAACATCCCCACCGATAGCATTGTGATAGACCACGTCCTGAGATACTGTATAGTCTTCATCGGTGAGTGGTTGCGCTGTGATGGGGCAGTCAGTGTCTTCGTCTGAGAGCCAGCAGCCAGTGAGTAAAACAGCCGGTAGTAGCGTAAGGAGGATTTGCTTCTTCATGATAGTATGGATTAGAAAGGATTGCAGCCGGTGGAAATGGATGATTCGGTGCCCTGTCCCTTGAAATAGACGAACCGGCCATTGGTATAATTAAATGTTGTATTGCCCCCATTCTCTGCCTTTAGGTTGAATGTGCCCGCAATACAGCCTGCTTTATTGACTGAGGGAGGATCAAAAACCAGTAGGGTAATGGAGCCTTCCGTGATCACGTCCGCATCAAAGACCTTCCCGGACTTCACAGGGTAGGGGGTATTGAGTGCAACGCCCTCCACCGGGATACTAAAGTCCACATGTATCTCCGCATCTATGGCATCGGCTTGTTTGGTTATCAGGTTGATAATGGCTGAGTTAGTGTTGGCGTTCCAGTAGGTAACTTCAGCCTTTCCCATACAGTGTTCCTCCCCATTCAGGGTGGCGGTGGCCCACTGATCGTCTTCACAAGGGCCATGAGGCTCAGGAGTTTCCTCACAGGAAGTGAACAAAAGAGCCAATAGAAACACGGCAGGCATAAACAGCTTCTTCATGATTAGTTTATTAATGAGTTACAATCGAATTCGTCCCATCGGAATCCCAGCTTTTGCTTATCTATGTCACGAAGCTCGGACTCATCAAACGGAGTCAATACATGATCACCAAACTTGATAAAGTCTACCTCTGCATGCAGTGAAGCAATGGGATTGTGATGGGCTATGGAAGGGTCTACACCAAAGTCGATGTAAAAGACTTTGGCAGCAGCTGAGATCTGGGGGATCTGCAGGGGATTGATATCATGGTTTTTTTCGAAGTATGCCGAAGTCCCTTCTGCCCGAAAGAAATAAGTACCCGTTTTTGATGAGTAGACGCTCTGTTCGTTGACATATGCTTTTCGATGTCCTTCAGAGTTGACAGCTAAACCTAAAAATGTAGCACCATCACCAGCCTGGTATCCAAAAGAAAACCGCATCTCTGCATAGGCATCTTCCTGCGTGAGCGATGTAGCATCGAGGGTGCCATTTAACCAGAGGCCAACTTCTGGGTGAAGCTCCCCGTCTGCCTGCTGCTGGATCAACCGCACGTCCTTAAATGTTTTGGGATTGGGGATGTCCACAATCAGCCTGCCATTTTCCACTTTCACTGAAGCTTCCGGATTGTTGATTTCCAGTTTCCACAGGCCACAGCCAGGTGCTTTCTCTTCCACACAGCCACTAAGGATGAGCGAAAGCATGGCGATGAGTCCAAAAATGTGTTTCATATGCTGAGAGGTTAGATTTGGATGCCAATACCGTATTGTTGTCGCTTGATCCGGTTGCCCCAGTCGTTGAGGCCGTAGACAATCTCCGCGTTGATAAACAGCTGTCGCCATCTCAGTTCAAAAGACTGATTGAGGATCCTGGGTTTTACATCGGGAGCTACTTCCAGTGGTTCTTTACCAAAAGTGAAGGCATAAGAGCCCTCATAGTGCAGCCAGAAGCCGCTTTTCCCCATTGCCAAATCAGCCATCCATGCAGGGCCTGCCGCCCCATAGTAGTAGCGTGTGCCGCTGGTGTTTTGATCCGAATCTTTGTCGTTGTTGATCCCTTCAATACCATACAGGTAATCTCCGGCATGCAATCCCAGCGACACCTGGGCATATTCTGTGTAGAGTGCTGAGAAGGCAAAGTTNTGCCANCCCAACAGGTTTGATAGATATGGAGTCCCGGTTTCTGTCTCATGCAGGATACCCCCGGTATACAANACNGAAATAATGTCTCCCAGGATNTTNTACCNNTGACTGTTTTGGTATTTNCCCCANCCAAATGTTGACTTACCCTGGCTCCAGTCAATCACTACCGTACTATGGGATACATCCTCTATTTTTCCGGACCATTCATTGGATAGTGTGCCATAGAACAAAGCGAATCGTTGGGTCTTTTCTCCGTTTAGCGGGTACTCTGAAAGCTGGGCATATCCTGACAGCGATAAGCAGAAGCCCAGCAAAATAAGCAGGTGTTTCATACAGTTGACGTTTGTTGTAAAAGTTCGAAACGGGCACATCGCCCTTAAACAAGCTTTGTGAAAAACGGTGATTCTTCAATTCAGGCGATGCGCCTCATTTCGACCCTCGAATATGATGGGAAGCCAATTGAAAAGTGTTTGATTTCAGTAAAATGGAGTGCGGTATTATAAGATCGAACCAAATGAGAAATTTTTTCAGCCCCTTGTTGAGATGAAAGTAGGGTTTATCTTGCAGCCTTGTTTGGGTATTTTATATGAGTTGGCACCAGGTGTATCTTTTTATTTCCTTTTTTACCATTGGAAATAAGCTTCTACTTTTTCTACTATTCTTTTTTCAGCGAAGCAATAAAAGATTCAATAAGCTTCTGGCCTTCATCATCGGGAGTGCCATACCTCTTATGGTTACCAACCTGCTCAACTATCTGCAGGAAACTGAATACATTTCATTGATGTTTGTGGGAAACGCCGGCAGTATGCTCTACTATCCATTGTGCGTTTTGTTTTTTCATGAGAGCCTGAAAATTCCCCTAAAAACCGGGTGGAAATTCCAGGTTTACATGTGGGGTCCGGTGGCTTACTACTTACTGCTGATGATCGTATTTATTTTCATTTTAGATGCTCCGGCCAGGCTGCACTATATTGAGGATATCATCTCTTACCGCTGGGAGAGCCGACTTGCCCTGGCTACAATGACCCCAATTTATTTCCTGTTTTTGGCCCATAGCGTCTACTTCCTTATTTTCATTAGAAAAGCACACTATCTCACTGTCGGTTTTGGAAAGGATCACTTGATAAGAAGACGGTACAGGTTTGTGCGCACATTCGTGGTCCTGCTCATTGGCCTGTCTATCACGATGGCAATTTTTGGCTTGTTCGACCTTAGTAATCAGGTAATTGATATGTTATTGGTGCCTGTTTTTTCTAATATCCTGACATTGCTGATCGTATACTTTGCCTTTGATGGGAGGTTGGTTCAGGAAGAAAGCTCCTCATTTCAGCTAGTGGAACATCGTAAAGGCGCCACACTCAAACCTGAAAAGGGTGTAGTGCCTAAGACAAAGCGAAAAGAACTGAAACAGGAGATAGACAATTTTTTTGAGGAGAATACGGCATTCTGCGACAGTGATTTTTCTCTACAAAAAATGGCTGAGCTGATGAAAGTGCCGGCACATCAGCTTTCGTTTGTGATCAATGCCGAGCACGGACAAAGCTTTTCAGAGTTGCTTGGCTATTATCGTATCAGGCGGGCAAAATCCATGATCGAAAGTGATGCCTTTGAGCAGCTAACCATAGAAGGGATAGGGCAGATGGTTGGTTACAAATCCAAGAGTACGTTTTTCAACCAGTTTAAGAAGAACACAGGTTATACTCCGCTGTACTTTAAACGGCGAATAACAGAGAATAGTCCAGGTGCAACCGGCGCAGAATAAGACAGTTGGTAAGTAGGACCTCAGAATTAAGGTGTAAGAATCGGTTGCATACTATAAAATGTAAATATTTTAAGATCGAATGATAATTGCCCAGGATTGATTGTTGATTTATTGAGATCAATTTGAATTATTTCAATGTGAATAGTCAATTGCATCAGGTGATTTATTATTCTATCGGGATGGATTTGTAATTGTTTAAGATAGGAAGTGAATTGAGCGGTTTTATGTCTGATTGGGATTCAGCACCACATATTGTTTATCAGGCAGAAGGCATTTTGATGTGATTTTGTACAGCTACAAACACTTGCCCACTGATAGTCCAAGCATTAAAAGTATTATTGTTTGGACTGACTCCTGTTCTGATAACCCACCGGGCATAAGTATATATGGAATGATCTTCCTCTTACCTGAAGTGAAGATACCACGGGGTGGAGAGTCCTGCCACAAGCCGATCATTTCATGATTTCGAATCACAGCTGTTCGAAAGTTCTCCGCATTGTATACCAGTGTGTAAAACTGATCATCCATTGAAATGTCTATGATGAAGTCACCGGACCATTCATCATACCTGTTTTGGTCAAGCCTTTCCTCCAGCCAATCCGGAATTTGACCAGTGAAGCTTTTCCAATAGTCAATAGAGTCATATACCATTTGTGTGGGTCTAAGGGCAAACTGCCCCAACGTATCTTTATTTTCAAGGATGGATCCTTTGGCTCCTTCGTCCCAGTATAAATTATAGGTTTCATACGTTTCCAGCGAGCTGCCACTTTCATCTCTCACCCGTTCGCGGGTCTTTTCATAAAAGCCGGTTACCTGGACTGGAAAAGTGATTTCTCTTTTGAGACCACTGAGTTTTACACTGTTGTTGAGCTGCCACAGAGATTCCGAGGAGGAGCTTGTAGACCAACCGGTAAACAAAGTGAATAGGCCTTCAACGACTTTTTCTCCTGTGCCAATACCATCGTCGGTGACTGCTGTGGGGCCTTTTGTCTCTAGTTTGATCTTAGAGATGCCGAATCGGTTTAATGTGTATTTACCAGATTGGATTTTGGCTTTACTGAACCCAATAGAATCCAGTGGTTGGCCGGAAGCACCTCCCATCACGAGTATCAGGCCGATTACGATGAGTATCTGTTTCATGAGTCTGCTAATTAGGTGATGAAATATAACCGGCACGGAAATAACATCCGTGCCGGCTTTGTTTTAAAAATATCAGATCCGTTCGTACCTGTACTTGATCAATTCCTCTCCTGAATAATCAATCAGAATGAAATGATCTTCGTCGAAAGTAGATACGAAATATTCCTCTACATCCACTCCATTGATGAGCAGCATTAGGTTTTGTCCATAACCCCACCAGCTTGCTTCTCTAAATTGTGGCAAATTACTGCAGGGATTGGTTCCATCATCCATCGAGTAATAGCCCGCTTTTTCGAAGTGGACCACATTGCCGATGATACATGAGTGGTCAGGATCATCACTGATGTCATTGTCGAATTCATCATAGACTTTAGTGATCTCCCAATCTTTGCCCTGAGCTGATGAGATGGTAAAGTTGAAGTTAACAGAAAGCCAAACCTGGTCGATATAAATATT
>JAHCMM010000145.1 GCA_019192515.1 Cyclobacteriaceae bacterium SS2 | reverse complement strand
CCGATGAATGGGTAGCACCTGTAGAAGCCAAAGCGGGTCCCGATGGGCAGGTATGGGTAGCGGACTGGTACAACTTCATCGTTCAGCACAACCCTACCCCAAGCCCTGACAGGGGAGGCTACCAGGCAGAAAATGGAGAGGGAAATGCCTATGTAAACCCATTGCGGGATAAGCAACACGGTAGGATCTGGAGAGTTGTGTATAAAGGAAGTGATCCGGACAAACAGCAGATCACATCACTTTCAAAAGATGATCCGGACGGATTGATCAGGGCCCTGAAAAGTGATAACATGTTCTGGAGGATCACCGCACAGCGTCTTTTGGTAGAAAGGCAGGATGAGGAGGTATTGCCGGCGTTGTACAAACTTGTAAAAAGTAATTCACTGGATGAGATCGGGGAAAACCCTGCTGGTATGCATGCCCTTTGGATCATGGATGCACTCGGTGCATTAGACGGATCCAACCAGGAGGCATACGAAGTGGTGGTAAAAGCCCTGGGCCACAATTCTGCTGCGGTACGCAAAGCAGCAGTGGAGTTACTGCCAGTCAGCCTGTGGTCTAAGGAGGAGCTCATGGCTTCAAAAGTGCTTACCGACGAAGATCCACAGGTAAGGCTTGCTGCCATTTTGAAGCTTGCGGAAATGCCATCCTCAGTTAATACCGGGAAACTACTCTATCGATTATCCATGGACCCTGAATACGGTTCAGACCCCTGGCTGTCCAGAGCGATCTATACTACTGCAGTTCGGAATAGACAAGGTTTCATGGACAGCTACCTGGCTTCCAATCCAAACTTCAGTCTTCCATTGGATTCTTCTGCCTTTGAAACTTTGACTGACCGTGAAGCCTTTATGGCGAATTATTACACCAAACCATCTTCTGATCAGGCTGTTTTGGCAGCATCTTCAGGAGATGCCAGACAAATCAATATTTCTGTGATCAAAAATCAGATGAAATATGACATCAAGGACTTTACGGTCAAAGCAGGCGAGACGGTAGAGATTGTGTTTACCAATCCGGACTTCATGCAGCATAATTTACTGATCATTCAGCCGGGTCAACTGGAGGTAGTTGGAGCTGCTGCTGATGAGCTGGCACGTAGCCCGGATGGTGCTGAGAAGAATTACGTACCACAGATTCCACAGGTATTGTACAACACACCGCTGGTTGATCCAAACAACACAGTGCGATTGACCTTCAAGGCACCGAGTCAGCCAGGGGATTATCCTTTTGTGTGTACATTTCCAGGACACTGGCGTTTGATGAATGGTATCATGCGGGTGACAGGTTCAGAAGTGAACTGATCAAAAATCTAAATTTATTATGGGATTGAATGTAAAGTTTGGGGTAAGCACCTGGTTGTGGACTTCTCCCTTTTCTACAGAAACGACACAACTCTTTAAGAAAATCAAAGACATGGGTTATGACCTGGTGGAGATACCGGTGGAAAACCCGGATATCATCAATACAGCCAAAGTCAAAAAAGCGCTGAAAGATCATGACCTCGATTGTGTGGTTTGTGGCGCGTTCGGACCCACGAGGGACCTTACCAATGATGACCCAGCCATCGTAAAACAGGGAATGGATTACATCGAATCCTGCTTTCAAATCTGCAATGACCTAGGCACGAGTTTCCTTGCCGGCCCGATGTATTCTGCAGTCGGTAAGGCGCGGCTACTTCCTGAGGATCAGAAAAAGATAGAGTGGAACAGGGCTGTTGAGAATTTGCGGAAAGTGTGTGATAGTGCACAGACCAAAGGGTTGGAGATTGCTTTGGAGCCACTCAACAGGTTTGAGACGGACCTGATCAACCGAACAGATGATGTGGTTAGGCTCATCGATGATATCAACCATCCTTCCGCTAAGATCCTGCTTGATGGCTTTCACATGAACATCGAGGAACCAAGCATCGAGGAGGCCATCAAACTGGCCGGAGACAAATTGATCCATGTGCAGGTGTCCGAAAACTACCGGGGCACTCCCGGAACAGGCCAGACACGTTGGGAGGATTATTACAAGGGTTTAAAAGCCATCAACTACCAGGGTGCGATATCCATCGAAAGCTTTACTCCTGAAATCCAGGAACTTGCCGGAGCCGTTTGCATCTGGCGACCATTAGCAGATAGCCAGGATGGCTTTGCGTCAGAGGGATTGAAGTTCCTGAAGGACTGGGCGTCGAAATAGATTATTGTTTATCCCACCATGCTTCCTGTGGATAGCTTATCCCCAGGCTAAACCTCTCTCCAATTACCGGGTGAATGATGGGCGTTTTGAGTCGCTCGCTCTCCGCTTTGAATCTCAGAATTGGATCTGTCCATTCGTGGACTGACAGTTTGAAAGCGCCCCAGTGAATGGGCATGAGTAGTTTTCCTTTTACATCGATCCCTGCCTGTACACTCTGCTCCGGCATCATGTGGATGGCTTCCCAGGCCTCGTTGTATTGCCCACATTCCATCATAGCCAGATCAAATGGGCCGTATTTATCGCCGATTTCCTTAAAATGGGGACCGTAGCCGCTGTCACCACTGAAGTACAGGCTTTGATGTTCTCCCTGGATCACCCAGCTGGCCCATTGGGTAGCATTTCGGTCAGTTAAACCTCTTCCGGAGAAATGTCGGGCAGGGCAGGCAACCAATTTCAGTCCCTTGTACTCCACACTATCCCACCAATCCAGCTCGGTTATTTTTTCTTTGGAAATCCCCCATGATTCAAAATGTGAGCCCACTCCCAGCGCCATGTAGAAGTGCCCCACCTCGTCTTTGATCTGCATGATCGTTGGGTAATCCAGATGATCGTAGTGGTCATGAGAAAGGATTACCGCATCGATGTTCTTCAGCTCTTCTACCGGGATTGGTTTTTTGTAGGGATACCGTTTTGAACCGAATGAGATTGGAGCAGCGACTTCTCCCAACATAGGATCAATCAGGATCCGTTTTCCTTCCATCTCCACTAAAAAAGCAGAGTGTCCAAACCAGGTCACCGAAGAGATACTATCTACTGCCGCTTGTCCGTTCTCCCCAAATTTTACCGGGAGGCTGTCAACAGGCGATTGGTTCTTTCCAAAGAAAAAATCAGGCATAGTGCCCATCATTTCTCGGAATCCGCCCATTTTGGTCTCGATCTGGTTGTCAAAAGCTTTGTCACCATAATTAGGTGACTTTTTAATCTCTTTCAAATGTTCACCTTTCGGCTTTTGACCGATCTGAGGAGAAGTTTTGACGAATATGATGACTGCGATCGTGAAAACGACGACAATACCCAGTAAGGAAACGATGAGATACATGAATGCTTTGGCAATTTTTTTAATCATTCCTTTATTGACGGGGAGGAGAGGAAATTATTTTAACCTTGTCGAATTCACTTGCTATTTGCCATAAACACAGTTATGAGTTAAGAAATTAATTGCTTTTCTTTATTACCTGAATAAAGTTCTCATTACGTGAACTTTTTGTTTATTTAAACGTACTTTTACATGAAAGTCCATTTAATAAAGGAAAGGACCATTGATGATTTTGTGAAGGATCATGCATCTGGGAAGCCATCTTTTGAAGATTGGTTAACAAAGATTAAAAATGCAGATTGGAGTGAACCTTTAAATATGAAGTCTACATTCAATTCGGTGGATTTTCTTGGAAATGGGAGCAATCGTGTTGTCTTTAATATTGGGGGCAACAATTTTCGGTTGATTGGTAAGTATGGCTTTGGAAAAGCAAAGGTTCACTTATTCGTTTGTTGGATTGGCACACATAAGGAATACAATGATCTCTGTAAGATAAATGGACAGTATACAGTTGACAGATATTGATAGATATGGAAACATTGAAATATAAAGTGATCAAATCACGAGATCAATATGACAACTATTGCAAAACTCTTGACGCATTAATTTTTGATGACAATAGTAGCCCTCAAAAAGAAGATGAAATGGAGTTGCTTACTTTGTTAATTGAGCGATATGATCAAGAAAACTCCAACTTCGAGGAAGTAGACCCAGTCAGATTGTTAAAGTCTTTAATGGAGGATCATCATTTGAAATCAAAAGATCTTGTAAATATTTTAGGAGTTAGTAAGGGTTTGATTTCTGATATTCTCAATTACAAAAAGGGCCTTTCTAAAGAGGTCATTCGGAAGCTTTCAAGCCATTTTAAATTGGGTCAGGAGGCCTTTAACAGACCCTATGAACTTAGATCTTTGGACAACAAAAAGAAGCTACTAAGAAATCCATCATATAGTGGGTAGACAAAGAGTGGTCAGCGACTATGCATGGTTGAGCCAATTGTAAAAGAGGATAACTATTTGACTACCTCCCCAAAAAATGCAGCTTCATAAAATCGATATATACATCATAGTCTTCCGGTACAGTGCCATGACCTCCGGAATGCATAAAGTAACCGAGGTCATTTAGAATGGGAGTGCCGGCAGCAGGCCACTGAGTGGTTTCAAGTCCCTTTTTACCAAATAATTCATAGACTGGAGCGGCAGCTACGGCAGCATCAAATTCCCCTTTGGGGTCTGACCAGTAATCTGTATCACCTGTCTGCAAAAGCAGTGGTCTGGGAGCAATCAGCGAGACGAGCATGTGTGCGTCTATCGGACTGGTATTTGGGTCGAAGGCGTATTTAGCCCGATTCCCTGCAAACTGATAATAATATCTGGTAGGATGGATCATATGGGCGATGGTTTCCCCATACTGACGCCGTGAAATGGCGGCGCCACCCTCTCCGGAGCAGCTGGCGATAATCATCCCAAAACGCTCATCTATGGCACCTGTCCAGAGTACGGTTTTTCCCAGCCGGGATACACCATGCAGGGCAACCTTTTGAGCGTTGATGTCTTTGTCCGTTTCCAGGTAATCCATTACACCACCGAGTCCCCAGGCCCAGGCAGAGATGGCTCCCCATTCATCCGGAGCGGGGTAGTTTTGATCTTCGTTAAAAAAATGGCTTCGAATGCCGTGCTCAACACCCCCTTTGAAATCGGGTTCGATATCTCCATAATAGAGCGTAGCGACAGCAAAACCTTCATCAATAAATTTCTCCAGTACAAAAGGACTTCGCATTCTTCCCTCTGAAGCCGGGATCCTTTCTCCTTCCCTGGTCCAGATCATACCTTCTTTGATTCCCGGGTCATTGATGAAAACACTGTTTGCAGAAAAGCTGATCCTTAAAAACAAAGGTGCGGGGGTAGTGGCTTTAGTCGGGAGATACATGAGTAAGTCAGCTTTGTGCTTCGAGGTATCGCTGGTAAAGTAAATGGTCACCTGCCTTCTGATCGCCTTACCATCCAATGTAGTGGTACCTTGTTCAAAAACATCAAAACTGACCTCCCTTGTTTTCGGCGCCTTTCCAAATTGCTCACTTTCAAAAAGTCGGAGGATTTCAGGTCGACGTTGAGATTGCCAGGTTTTGGTGTCTTTTACTTTTTTGCCATTTTCCAGGACCAACAATTCAGGTAGGGAATAGGCTGGCACTTTCGATTCATCATTGTTGATGGGTATTCCGGCAGTGGTTTTACGTTGAGCATGGGTCAGCAATAACAACGATAATGCGAAAAGACAAAGACTTAGTTTTTTCATGGCAAGTTTTGGTTAGATCTTAATAAAAATCTGGCGTCTGTAGAGAATATACAAGAAGGTCCACACCAGGGCCAAAGCACCCAAGGCCTGAAAAACCTCATGCCATTTTTCATCAAAAGGGGCATATAATCCTCCAAACAACCGTGCTGATGTGTATCCGAATGGGATAAAGCCATAGGCAAAATATACTGTCAATGAGTTCATCCCGATGACTTTGAAAGGAAAAGCCCATCGCTGATATCCTTTCACATCTATGATCCAGTAGAACAGGGCCATGGACATAAAGGCAATTCCACTGGTGAGCAGGATAAATGAGCTTGACCACAGTTTTTTGTTGATGGGAAAGTGAAGATCCCAAATCAAAGCAATTACTATAGCAATCGCCCCTGCAACAGCGAGTGTTACGGTCTTTCTGTTTCCATTCCAATCCCTTCTGAGGATGTCTCCTGCGATGCTGCCAAAAACGGTGATACACAATGCCGGGAATTGGGTCAATATGCCATTTTCATCATAGACTCCTTTTATGGTATGTAATCTCCCGGGCAGGAAAGTCCGGTCAAACCAACCTACAAGATTTCCTTCGGGAGAGAGGTCACCCGGCCCAAATCCGGGTACCGGGACCAAAAATAAGAGTCCGTAATAAGCGACAAGTATCCCGGTGATCCAGTAGAGTCTCTGCCGGATGTCGAAATTCAGGAAGAGCAGGGAGGTAATGAAGCAGGCGAATCCAATACGACCCAGTACACTCACAAACCGAATTTGCGAGGGCTCAAAGAATTTGATGGGCTGGTTTTTATAGATAATCCCCAAAATGATCAGCAGAAGCATCCGTTTGAAGACCTTCTTATACAAGTCGTTTTTGCTCAAGCCAATTTCAATTCCTTTAGTCAGGGAAAAGGAAAGTGAGACCCCTGCTATGAACAGAAACAAGGGAAAAATAAAGTCATAAAAGACAAACCCATTCCAGTCTACATGATGCAGCTGATGTGCCAACCCATCTACCCAGCTCCATCCGGTTTTACCATCCAGGAGCACAAGAAAAGTGCCTCCCCCCGAGATGAATAGCATGTCAAATCCACGTAGCGCATCGATTGAAAGAAGGCGTTTTCCTTGTTGCATAGTTATTTCAGTTTACTTGCCGAAGCATTGTCCAGAAAGAGTTTTGTATTTGTGTGTTTTCTTAAAATAGTTGCTGGGCAGGCTGTGCTGATCTCCGCGTATAAGGTGTTGTAAACAGCTTCTGCTTTTCGTTCATCAGGAACTACGCAACTGATCGCTTTTGATTTTAGAATTGCGGGAATGGTGAGTGTCAGGGCATGTGTGGGCACATCATCAAATGAAGGAAACCATCCCTCACCCAGTTGTTGCTTACGACAGGCTTCATCCAGCTCCACCTCTTTCACCCATTTAGGATCGTTAAAATCTGCTACCGGTGGATCATTAAATGCCAGGTGTCCATTTTCACCAATACCGATACAAGCAACATCAATATCATGTTTTTTGAGCTCTGCTTCATATCTACTCATCTCTGCTTCAATGTCCGGAGCATCACCATTTAAGAAATAGGTCTTTTTAGGTTTTACCTCATTGAGGATCCGTTCCTTCAGGTACTTTCTAAAACTTGCAGGATGTGTTTCAGGCAGACCAGTATATTCATCCAGGTGGAAGGTTACTACCTTGCTCCAATCAATGTTTTTGGTTTTAAGGGCTTTCAGAAATGTGAATTGAGAGGCTCCCGTTGCAAGGATGATGTGTGATTCTCCTTTTGTCTGAATGGCTTTGTTGATTGTTTCGGTGACAAAGTCAGCTGCAGCATTTCCCATCACATCGGGATTGTCATAGATGGATACCTGAAGTTGGTCAGTAGTAAATTGTTTTTCCATTGATTGAGTAAAGAATTGAATTTATAAAAAGTCTGCAATAGCAAACCAGGTTGTTAATATTGAAAACAGGATCACCGCGACAATCCCAATGTTTAACCGGGTGCTTGCCAGGTGCTCATTCATGAGATTCTTTTTGTTGATCAGGATGAAGATCGGAATGGCCACCGCAGGCAAAATACAAGCCTGGAAAGCCTGAGAAAAGATCATCAATGCAGGCGGTCGCTCATCTAAAAAGACAGTTCCAAAGGCAAATGCCATCCCCAGAAAGATCAGTATCCTGGATTGGGTGCTGTGAATATTCCTGGGCTGTCCGGTGTAGTCAGATACCAACCAGGGTGCTATCAGCACGATGGGGAAGATGGTGCTAAGACCTGCTCCCGCAATCCCGATGATCAGGATGAAGGCAGCGGTTTTACCCCCAATCGGTTCGAACAGGGAAATCATTTCCACCGTATTATCCAGCTTCATGCCATAGATATGAAGGGTGCCAGCAGAGACTGCCATGATCACTCCACTGAGTAAAAGCATCATCCCTGCTGAGACAAATGCATCTTTTTTCTCGGTCTTCAGGTCCTTGATTGTCCAGCCTTTTTCAGAAACGACCACACTACGCATGATAAACACTGCCGCCGAACAGGTAGTGCCAGCTATGGCAGCAACCAAACCTAAAGATCCAGGTGTGTCAGGAATACCTGGTATTAATCCCGAAGCGAGTGATGAAAAGCTAGGCTTCACCATGAAAAATACGATAATAAAGGAGATGCCCATTACTACTACAATGCCAGTAAGCACCTTCTCAAAAGCCTGGTATCGACCATACCAGATCAGGAATAGCAGCACAATGCTGAAAAACAGGATGATCCAGAACCTGCTGACGATAGCTCCGTCAAAAGCCAGTCTTATTCCTTCCTGGATGAGATCGGCAACGATTCCCATCACACCCATCAGTGCCAATAGCTCACCAATGATCAACGCAATGATGATATATAGCGAAAGGATCCAGCCGTTTTTGAATTCCTTTTTGAAGTTGAAAAGGGCAGTATTGCCAGTCACAAGAGTCACTTTACCATAGGCAACCATCAGGACAAAAGTGAAGATACAGGAGAGTACGAGTGCCCAGAAAAGTGTCATGCCATGTTCAGCTCCCGTCTTGGCCATGGTAGTCACGCTACCGGTTCCAATGTTGTAGCCGATCAGGAAAAGTCCGGGGCCAACAGCACTAAGGGCAATAAGAAGTTTTTTCATTTGGGGTTAGGTTGAGTGTTGAATTTGGTTAAGGCTGTGAATACACCAATTCACCTGCGATGTATGTTTTATGAATGATCATTTTATTGTTGGTAATACTGAATACAATCAAATCTGCTCTACTACCTACTGAGATATTTCCCAGATCATCCAATGACATCATCTCAGCCGGGTTGGTACTTGCCATCTGTATGGCATCACCCAGGCTGCACTGGGTATAATCCATCACCACACCCACACACAGGTTGATAGGAGAAGCAGCACCAGCCAGCACGTTTTCTTTTGGAAGTTTTACCACGTTAGGAGTGAGCTCCAGCATTCGCTCACCGCGCTCATACATGCCGGGAGGTAAACCAGCCAGGTCCAGTGCATCGGATACCAGGATGGTTTTGTTAGGACCTTTGGCTTTATAAAAACTCCTCACCTCTTCCCGGGTCAGGTGGAAGCCATCTGCGATGATACTGGGTGTGATCCGGTCATCAGCCAGCTGGGGCCAGATAGGGTTATGATGCCTGTTGATCATATTAGCACATCCATTGCCGAGATGCGTAGCCATCCTGGCACCAGCATCCACGGCTGCTGTTATTTGTTCGGCCGATCCATTATGATGTCCGAGGGAAACGATCATGCCACTTGCCACACATTTTTTGATGAACTCAATGGCACCGTCTAGCTCCGGAGCTACAGTAATCAGTCGAATACCACCTTCTGCTGCAGCTTGAATATCGGAAAACTCTTTCCAGTCAGGTGCTTTGATGTACTTTTCAAGGTGAGCTCCCCTGAAGCCTGCAACTGGTGAGATATAGGGTCCTTCGAGGTGAAATCCCGGAATAGATTTTCCGATTTCAGGGTCTTTTCTGGCTTGCGCAAGGATGGCAAAGTTCTTTTTAAGGAGACCAATATCACTGGTGATGATAGTGGGAAAGTAAGAGGTAACCCCAGCTTTCCATAGGGCTTTGGTGGNTTTCTTCACTCCTTCCACAGTAAGATCCGGACCGGAAAAGTCCACGCCCATGTACCCATTGATCTGGATGTCTATCAGGCCGGGTGCAACAAATAACTTCTCCCCTGAATCCGATTCTTCCAACCGATCAATCCCCGAGATCTTTCCATTTTCCATTTGTATGGAGACAGACCCCTCATCAGAGTAGAAAATTCCATTGACTGCTGTTGGTTTATCGATCATGCTAAGTTGTGAAAACAGGAGTAATGTGAGAAAAGAAAAAATACTATGCTTCATAGTTTGAGTTTTATTCGGTTTTAATCCAGGTTTAAAGACTAAAAGTGGGTACTTGTTCCCATTGCCCACTTTCCACAGACTTTTCAAGGGCCTCCAGGACTGCAATTCCTTTTAGAATACTCTCATGACTTCTTGGTTCTTTTCCTGTTCTAAACATCTCTACCATATCTACATAGGTACGTCCCGGGTATTCTTCCTTCACCCTGGGCTTCAGTTCCACAATGCCATCCTTTGATTCCACAAAAGTTTGCCATCCATATGCCTGGGTAGTAAATACCAAAGAAGCCAACGTCCCATCAGCAAAGACCAGGCTTGCTCCGCTGTTCTTATCATTTTTGATGATCCTGACTTTTTCGACGTCCTCTCCAAACATGTACATCAAAGGCTGAATGATATGAGGTCCATAGAAAAACACACCGCCATACTGAGAATTGATATCCACTCTACCCGACCGGACGATGTGGGTGATCTGATCCATTTCCTTGATTTGCTCGGCCATATCAAAAGTCTCTGCATTTTGTGCGATAGAGCTGAAAGATGTAACCGGTGTACCCACTCTTCGGGCCATTTTCAGGAATTCTATACCTTCTTCCAGGCGATAGCAAAATGGTTTATCAATGAAAGAGGGGATCCCGGCTTCTACAAAAGGTCTTGCAGCATCCAAATGAAACTTACCATGTCGGTGATCTACAATCAGAGCATCA
>JAHCMM010000144.1 GCA_019192515.1 Cyclobacteriaceae bacterium SS2 | reverse complement strand
GACATTACTCTATTTTCCGATTTTGAATTTGTCTCAACGAGAAATGACTTTTCTATCTCTTCATTTGAAACAAAAGAGTAAAATGTATGAGTAAGATTATAAGGATACACTATCGTACTGGAAATTTCCCATTCATATTTTGAATCGATGTTAATATGCTTTTTAACAGAATTAAGAATCTCAGAATTTTTGACTACTCTTGATTCGAGTCCGTTCACAAATTGACTTGTACCATTGATTCCGTAGAACTCATTACCAACTAATTTTGCTTCAGGCTCTAAAATAGCCACGAATTGATCTCCAAGGACATCTTCATGATACTCGATCCTTTTCAGTTTGGACTTCCCCAAATTTTCATGTTGGTAATTGAAGATTGTAATTCCATCAAGTAGCTCCAGATCCAAAAATTCGTTGGCTTTGTCCCATGGATATCTGGTTCTCTTAACCTCAAAGTCATCTTGAAACACAACTGAGTCAGCATATCTTTTCAGTGTGTCTATCGCTCTCCAATTGAATCCATCTTTTAGTCCAACCCAAACATATGGTTCACCAGTTTCGAAAAGGTGTATTCTGTCTACAAGAATTCTATTTTCTTCGTTATCAGAGGGAATTGATGTTTCCTTGAGTTCTGGCTCTATTGGAGTTGGGGTTACAGGTTCAGATTGAGTTTTTATGGAATCCATAAAGATTGGTTCTTCAGACTCTTTCTCAGATGGATGTTCACTTGCAGTAGTTTTTGTTGACTGTTGACAGGAGTTTAGAGAAAGAATCGTAAGTAAGAAGAGCAGTCTTTTCATTTGCAATTATGTGTGCCAACATATAGTTATAATGCATGCACTATAACCACTATTATCCTTTTTCAATTAATCCTTTCAATACCAACACCTTACCCACTCTTAAACGACAATAAACATTTATAAGCGATTAAAAACGGATACGTTATCTGTATTACCCACCGAAGATAAGCTTTTTCGTGAATTTGAAAGGGGTTTGAAGACGATGGAGATGTGATTCCTGGTATGGCTGTAGGTTGGTGAGACATTGACCTGAGAAGTCGCTCTGCCAGCCGGATGGAAACATCCGACTACGATGAAAAGTGTTCTGGTAATGGAATCTGGAGATTTCACATTATCTGTCTCCGACATGCCCTACGAAACATGTCGAAGAGCATAGATCCGTGGCTGTAAAAAGATTCTATCGGATTTGTATACATCACGCGTCTGGGGGGCTGTCAGGGGAAAACCCCAGGAGAGGTATTTATATAAGCCACTAATGCACTAATAGGTTTCTAGAGATATTATTACTTTTTTTACTTTTTAATACTCCTAAAAAATCCTTTGATCAGTTACCAATATCCCTTTAAATAAACACGAATTGGTCCGACAAGTCAGACATCATATCCTCACATGTTGATCTACACTTCCACCAAACGTGGAAGTATTCGTGCAATCCCTTCAAACCAAATATTAGTTCTAATTAGTGAATCCGTGGCTGTAAAAATTCCTCCATGTGGCATATGCCAGGCAAGCGTCAATCATTTGATCTGTTAACTCTTCAAAATCAGTTTTGATTTCCTCTCTACTCATCCCGTTTGATAACCAATTAAGGACATCATAAACAGTTATTCTGGTACCCTTAATTGTTGGTTTACCAAATCTCTTGTCAGACCTGATCTCAATGAGTTCATGATAATTTATATCTAAAGATACGAAATCTAATTGAGATGTTAATCAGATCACAACGTTTCCATCTCCCCATGTAGGGCTGTCAGGGGACAGCCCCCGAAAGATGTGTTTATACTAGCCACTAATTCACTAATTAAAGTCTCGAAACCTTTAATCTTTTCACCATGGCCTGTCCCCTGACAGGCCAAAACATATCTTACCCATGAGAAGAAATCTGTCAGGGACAGCCCCGGGTGTCAGTATGTCAACCAGACTAATTCTACCAATACCTTTAGTTTCTCCGCTGCCCTCACCATTACTTGGTGAAAATTTTCTTAATTTTTCGCTTAAACAACCCAAACACATGAACCGAAGAGACTTCATCCACTACTCCACCATGGCCAGTGCCCTCCCCTTTCTCCCAGGCGGCGTGATGGCCACTGCACCCTCCAATGCCCCAAAAGACCTGGATATCCACGTTTTTTCGAAACATCTACAGTTTCTGGATTACAAAGAGCTGGGAAAGATGGTGAAGGAAATGGGTTTTGATGGTGCCGACCTCACCGTACGCCCGGGTGGGCATGTGCTTCCGGAAAATGTGAAAACAGACCTTCCCAAAGCAGTAGAAGGGCTGAAGGCAGCCGGACTGGAACCCAAACTGATGACTACCGCCATCACCGATGGTAGCGACCCGGTCAACAAAACTTTACTACAAGCTGCTGCAGAAAATGGCATCAAATACTATCGACTCGGGTGGTACAAATACCCTGAGACCGGATCTATTGTCGAGGCAGCGAAAGGATATAATAAAAAGACCCAGGAGATTGCCCGACTAAATGAAGAGATCGGGATCTACGGATCCTATCAAAATCACTCCGGTGCAAACTACGCGGGCGCCTCCCTCTGGGAAGTACAAAATATTCTGGCGAAGACTTCCCTGCCGCATATGGGGTGTCAATACGATATCAGACATTCGGTGGTCGAAGGCGGCCTCTCATGGAAGACTAGCCTCAGGCTGATCAAAGACAAAATCAACACCATCGTCCTGAAAGACTTTAGGTGGGAAAAAGTCGACGGCCAATGGAAACCATTGAATACGCCACTAGGCGAGGGCATGGTAGATTTTGATGCTTACTTCAAGCTCCTGAAAGCTGCCAATATCAACGTGCCTGTTTCGTTACACCTGGAATATGACCTCGGAGGTGCAGAACATGGGAAAAAAGAGATCTCCATTTCCCGGGACAAAGTCTACGAAGCCATGATCAAGGACCTCAAGACAGCCCGAATGCTATGGGAAAAGGCATGAGAGGACATTTAGCACTTCTTCTGGCTCTTGTACTCCTTCAGTTTGGCTGTAAAAAAGACTCCAAGCCGATGTTTGAAGGATATCCTATGGGAACATTGACCCTGGATAGCACCCGGCTCACCATCAACGTGCTGGCTGAAAACCTGGAGGTACCGTGGGATCTGCACCTAGGACCAGGTAATAAGCTTTGGTTCACAGAGCAAAAAGGGACGGTCAGCTACCTGGACCTGGAGACTGGGAATAAGACTTTGCTATTGACCCTGGACGATGTGCACTATCAAAAGTCCAGGGGGCTGCTCAGTATGGCCCTGCATCCTGACTTTGAGCAAACTCATGGGATTTTTATCCACTACAACTATCTGAAGATTGAAAGTGCGGATACGCTGATCAAATCCCGGGTCGCCCGATACAACCTGGATTCTCAAAATGAGAAACTGGTATTTGATCAGGTCCTCCTGGACGAAATCCCGGGACAGACCTATCACAACGGATCCAGGATGATCATGAGCCCGGACAATAAACTCTTTATCACGATTGGGGATGCAGGTAAGAAAATGAACAGCCAGGACCCGGCATCACTCTCCGGTAAGCTCCTGCGGATGAACCTGGATGGCAGTATACCGGATGACAACCCTTATCCGGGCAGCTATGCATACGCCATTGGTTTGAGAAACAACCAGGGGCTCACCTACGGCCAGAATGGAATACTTTACGGCTCGGATCATGGTCCTAACAACGATGATGAAGTCAACATCCTGCAGAAGGAACATAACTACGGCTGGCCGGTCGTGGAAGGTTATTGTAATACCGACCCTGAGCAGGAAGCATGCAATGAATTGGGCATTACCGAGCCCCTGCAGACGTGGACCCCGACAGTGGCCCCTGCCGGCATGGCCTATTACAATCATGACCAAATCCCGGAATGGAGAAACAGCCTGCTTCTGGGAACACTAAAAGCTCAATTCTTATCGGTATTGTCACTCAATGAATCTGGTGAAGAAGTAACCGCACAAAGGATTTATTTACAGAAAGTACTGGGCAGGATCCGGGACGTGGTGGTTTCACCATCGGGAGGCATCTACCTCTCCACCAGCAACCACGACTGGCACCCTAAGAGTCAACCCTGGATGTACGACAGCTTTCCTTCTCCAAAAGATGACAGGATCATCATAATCTCCCGTACGGAAGACAAAACATCTGATGTTCCGGTATTTAGTGAGGTGACCCTGGTGGAAGAATTCCCATCTGCCAACGGGCAGGTAGCTGCCGAACTTTCCGGAGAAGAAATCTACAAGAGAAATTGTATGAGCTGTCACCTGGACAAGGGTCAGGGTGTAGCTGGACTCTTTCCTCCGCTTGCTCTGACTGAGTGGGTCACGGGAGACAGCGAGCTGCTGATCCATACGGTATTGGATGGTCTTTCAGGAGAGATCGAGGTAAACGGGAAAAAATACAACCAGGAGATGCCGGGCTTTAAGTCGTTGCTATCCGATAAAGAGATTGCCAGTGTGCTCACCTATATCAGAATTAGCTTTGGCAATAATGCCAGTGAAATCACACCTGTGGATGTAGCTGAGCTTAGAAAATGATCATTTCAACTTGTGCCACCAATCGTTGGCTTGCTGCGCTTTGCTGATGCTGCCATCCTCAAGCGCCTTCTTCAGGTTTTCATTCATCGGTTCCCTGGATGTCCAATGATAATGTCCGCAGTCGTGGCACTCATAGATGCCTATTGGCCCTCCACCTTCCCGGTAGTGGTTCCTTCCCCAGGCATCGATCAGGGCTTCCTCTGCGTCATGAATGGAGTAATAGATCTTTTTACCGGTGCTACACCTTTCCATGGATCCTGATGATTTTGAATGTCGTAACTTTAGCCTTTTGTATAATCCAGGTTAAAATTAGATGAAGTCCACTGTATTTGGTAAACTCCCAGACGGGAAAGATGTTCGCATTTTCACGCTGCAAAACGGTGATGTCACCGTAAAGATCCTCAACTATGGAGCAGTCATTCAATCGATGGTGGCTCCCGACAGACAGGGAAACCTGGCAGACATCATCCTGGGGTATGACTCTTTCACTCCCTACATCTCCAACCCCACTTTCATGGGTGCAGTAGCAGGAAGGTATGCTAACCGGATTGCCAATGGAGCTTTTGAGTTGGATGGTAAAAGATACAACCTGGCTAGAAACAACGGACCCAACAGCTTGCACGGAGGTATCAACAAACCGCTTCACCAGGCATGGTGGGAGCCGTGGACTGTTGACGACCACACGCTGGAGCTGACACACAAGAGCAAAGCCATGGAAGATGGATTCCCCGGCAACGTCAATTTTAAGATCACCTACAGCTTGTCAAAGCAAAATGAACTCAGCATCCAATACAGGGCTGAGACCGACGAACCCACAGTGATCAACCTGACCAACCACAGCTATTTTAACCTGAGCGGGAAAAACCAATTGATCTATGACCATGAGCTGATGATCGATAGCCAGGAGATCCTGAAGCTAAACGAGTACCAGATCCCGATCAACTACATGCCTGTAACGGGAACACCCTATGATTTCAGCGAGCCCAAGCAGGTCGGTCAGGACATCCATGCGCAACATGAACAGCTAAAGATTGGTAATGGATATGACGTAAACTGGGTGGTGAATCCTGAAATGAAACCGAAAAAGCATGTTGCGAGTTTGTCCCATCCCAGGACAGGTCGCAAGCTGGATGTATTCACTTCGGAGCCTGGCATCCAGGTATACACCGCTAATTACCTGGATCATCCGGGTAAAGGCGGTCAACATTATCAAAAGCATTTTGGCATTTGCCTGGAAACACAACATTACCCTGATAGCCCCAATCGGCCGGAATTTCCCAGCACTGTATTACGGCCCGGAGAAGTCTTTCAGTCGGAGACCATCTTTCAATGTGGGGTCGTCTGATCACACTTCAAATGATTTTTCCCTAAATTGGCGCTTTCAAAAAAACAATACCATGAAATGTTCATAAAGCTAGCTATACCAACCGAGGATGAATATTGGAAGCAATATCGAGGATTGGTGCTGAAAGTAAGCTATACGGACATTCCATGCCTGCACGCTGTAGTGCATTATCGGCACGCAAGCATGTGACC
>JAHCMM010000143.1 GCA_019192515.1 Cyclobacteriaceae bacterium SS2 | reverse complement strand
ATTTGGCTCAAGGACGGGAAAAAAGACTGGAAAACAATCACCCAGCTAACAGATAAATGGAAAGACGAATTCATGAAGGTGTTGGAAGGGTATGTGGACAGAACCCCGGGTAGTTTTGTAGAAAAGAAAGATTACTCCCTTGTCTGGCACTACAGAAAAGTAGAAACCGGTCTTGGAGAAGCCAGAACCCGCGAACTGACAAGTCACCTGAAATATATTGCCAACGACAAGAACCTAAAGGTACTGGAAGGCAATAAGGTCGTTGAGATCAAGAACTCTGAGGTAGATAAAGGTAAGGCGGCTAAAGACTGGCTCAGAAAATATAAATCTGACTTCATCATGGCCTGTGGGGATGACTGGACAGATGAAGACACCTTTAAGGTGATGCCTCCTGAATCCTATACGATAAAAGTAGGCAGCACCTCCTCAGCAGCCAAGTTCAGGGTGACTGATTTTGAAGAGATCCGATCTATATTGGAGACGCTAGTCTGATTTTCAATAAAGAAAATCAGGTTTATCAATCTTAATAGCTATCCTGTGTGCCGAGTTAAGGAGTCCAACGTGGCTATATGCCTGAGGGAAGTTCCCCCACATACTACCATCATTTTCATTAACATCTTCAGAAAGTAGTCCCAGGTGATTGGCATTTGATACGACATCTTCAAAATATTTGATCGCCTCATCCAACCTACCAACACAGGCAAGTGCTTCGATGTACCAGAATGCACAGATCAGGAAGGTTGTTTCAGGCTCACCAAAATCATCCTGGTGCTTATATCTATAAAATAACCCATTCTTAGCATGTAGTTCTTTCTCCATGGCCTTCAGGTGGTCCTTCGCTGCCTCTGTGTTGCCATCCAGGTAATTCATCATAATGAGCTGCAGGGTGCTGGCATCCATACGATCCACTCCTACTGCTTGCGCATACCCTTTCTTGGACGGCACGTAGCATTTCTCAATCATCTCAGCAGCTCTTTTTCGCAGGTGGCTCGCCTTCTCTCCCATCTTCTGATCCTTGATCACACTGGCAATCTTTACGGCAGCACTGCTACCTGCCCAATGGAAAAGATAAGTATAACAATGATGTTGTTTGAGATTTCTAAATTCCCAAAGCCCTGCATCAGCTTCATCAAAAGTCTTTTCTATCATATCCAGGGTCTTCACCACCAGCTCGGTAGAATCAAACCTCTCCGTGAATATGATCCGCTTATCAGAATAGAGTGGTAGTAAAGACACTAAAACCTGACCATACACATCATTCTGAATGTGGGTGTAGGCTTCATTCCCTACCCTCACCGGTGTATTACCCTGATATCCTGACAATGGAATTTCAATCTCATCCAAATATTTCCTTCCGGTGATACCATAGAGAGGCTGGTATCGCTCGGCTTCCTCAATGGTGGTATTGAGGATATAATGGAAATATTTTTCTGATTCTTCAAAGTGACCAATGCTGTTGAAGGCATTGAGGGTGTAATAAGTATCCCTCATCCAGCAATATCTGTAGTCCCAGTTACGGGTACTCCCCGGGGATTCCGGCAAACTTGTGGTAGCAGCAGCAATAATAGCTCCCGTATCCTCATACTGATGGATCTTGAGCGTCAGTGCAGATCTTATGGCTTCTCTTTGGTAAAAGTTTACCACATGAGCCGTCTTGATCCAGTTGCGCCAGTAATTCTTTGTTTTATTGAGGAAAAGCTCTACGGTTTCTTCCAGGGCTGCTTCCAATGGCGGCCCGTATGTCAATACCATGTATTTATTTTCATTGAGCACAAAACCTTGCTCATCCACTACATAGTTGAGTGGTATATTGGTAGTAAGCCGCACGTGCGCATCCAATCCCAGGAACCTGATATGGTTGCTTCCCATACTCACCTCAGGATCAATCTTGCCGTAATCTCCTTTCGGTTTACATTTCACCAGGATCCGTGGATTACCCTTCAGGCGCTCTATTTTCCTTATCAACATCAATGGCTTGTAGTACCTGTCTGTCTGGAAAAACCTCGGGGCAAAATCTGTAACCCGGTACATACCCCCTTCGGTCACCACTTCGGTACACAGTATATTGGTATTCTCTATGTAATACTGTTTACTTTCCTCATACTTATTGATTGGGTTGATTGAGAATTCTCCTCCTTTATCGTTGTCCAACATCCCACCAAAAATGAAGCTGCTGTCAAATCTTGGCCAACACATCCAGGAAACATTGGTATTCTTGTTAATATGTGCAATAAAGGCGCAATTCCCGATGACGCCATAATCGTAGGTATGTCTCATAGTATTGAATTGATAAGAAAGTCAAATAAAAGCTATTATTTTAAAAAATACACTATTTTTCTATCAAAATACATTAAATGTGTATAAATAAATTAAATATTCTTAAAAAAATCAAAATTCAAACCTACCCCAATCCTTTTGAATATATTTAGGCTTTCATAAGAAGATCAACACTTTACGTATATTTGATCTCTTGGTAACACAACAATATGGCTATCAAGTTTTCTAAGAATTCTCGTCTCAATATCATACTTGGAATTGTAGGGGCATTAGTCATCTATTTCGTGCTCATTTCCCTACTGATCTACTACGAAAAAGACAGCAAGCAAGCCTCCATTGTTGACTACCCTAACGCCATCTGGTATTCCCTCATCACACTTACCACAGTAGGATACGGTGACCTTGTGCCCGCCACTATATACGGAAGGATCATTGGGTATATCTTTATTTTTACCAGCATTGGTGTTTATGGAATCTTCATCGGACAAATCACTACCCTAATGGCAACAATCAAAGAAGAAAAACACCTTGGTCATAATGGAACCTCAATGTCGGATCATGCAGTCATTATTGGATGGAACGATTTTGGGAAAATGGTACTGGATCAACTTATCAGTGTAGGAAAAAATATCGCCATCGTGACCGATGACAGGGACGATATTGATTTCATCAGAGAAAAGTATAATACTAAAAACGTCTTCATCCTGTTTTCAGAGTTGGACAATCACGAATTCCTGAAAAAGGCTAACATCGAAGAGTCTTCTATTGTCTTTGTCAACCTTAAGGATGATACCGAAAAGCTTGTGTATATCCTGAACATGAAAAAGATCTATCCTCAGCTAGAATATGTAGTCACCCTTGACAATGGAGATCTTAAAAATACATTCCTGGCTGCCGGAGTGACCAACACCATTTCAAAATTTGAAATATCCTCCAAGCTTCTCGCTTCATATATGTTTGAGCCGGATGTAGCCAGCTATAGTGAAGACATCATGTCTGTTGCAAAAGATGATGCTGATTATGACATCAAGCAATTTCGGGTCATAGACACCAACCCTTACATAGGGAAAGCCTACCAGGATGTTTTCTTTGACCTCAAAACCAAGTATAATGGAGTGCTCATCGGCATTACCAAAAGAGATAAGTACGGCAACAAAAGACTTTTAAAGAACCCATTAGGAGATTTAAGAATCAGTGTTGGTGATTATCTCCTGATCATTCTCAATGGGAAGGCTTTCAAGCTCATCAAAAAAGTATTTGGGGTGGATGAAGGCTACAGCAGCATAAATGAAAAGGAATCATGAAAAAACTAAGTCTTCCATCTTTCATTATATTGATTTTAGGGATTGTTGCCTGTGAAAATCGCGATGTCAATGAAGGAGAGCAATTTAAACCTCGCGAAATCCATGAGGACATTGTTTTTCATTTCGACACGATCACTGTAGACGGTATTGAGTACCTGATCCTGGAAAAGGATAACAACAACCCACATGAAGGTTTTGGCTTCATGGCCTTCCGCGCCAACAAGCTCATGGAAAAACAAGATACTGTGCTTGCTTATCTCCGGACGATCACTGACCTACAGGTGGAAATCATGTCCCACCTGAAAGACCAGCCTGTGGAGGAAGTGACGCAATATGTAACCGATAAATTCAATGGCTATATTGAAGCACAAAGATCGGAACTTATGATCCTGGAGACCAAAGAGTTCAGAAACCGGATAGATTCGGCGAATTACTTGCCGAAATGAGCCTTTAGCTGCTTCAGTGAAGCAGAAATCTGCGGATCAATTTCAGGTGAATTGATAATGTCTTTAGCTTTTTTCACCGCATCCACTAATTCATCCTTATCCCTAAATACTTCATCAAGGATATTACAGTCATAGATCAGTGACATCAACACGATAAATGCTGGTGTAGGCTTTGCATCCTTAAAAACAATCACTTTCAATCCGTTCCTGATCTCCTGCTCAAATCCATAGTTGGCATTGTCAAGTCTTTCGGAAAGTGGGATCCACATCAATTTGGTAGCTTCTTTCTTCAGGATACCTCTTTGAACAAGTAATTCATTGAGGTCATGCTGAATGTCCTTAAAATGATGCGCCAGATTGTCTACTGTTTCTATGAAATCGCTTCCAGATTTGATCTTTTTCAAAACATTGTCAAGGATTCCATTGCCGGTTCCAACAGTATCTAACACACTGATTTTTCCATTGATCAGCTGTACTTTCTTCAATAGATGCAACTCAAGTATGCAAGCACTAATTACTCCAGGGACAATTGTTTTTTCCGCAGCAGCCAATAATCTACCTTCTTCATCATCCATTGCGATCAAATACAATCCCTCAGCGATACTTAATTTCATAATAATGATTTACTTCCTTTTATTTCATTAAATTATTTCAAGAGGGCTTTTATGGTTAAGCCTTGAACCAGGATCGAAAATACCACTACACAGTAGGTGACAAAGAGTATGGTGTCTTTGGCAACCACATCGATACTTTCAATTTTTGTCAAAGATAATGCTAATGCAACAGAAATTCCTCCACGTAATCCGCCCCACGTTAAAATCTGTATAGTTTTTGGTTCAAAAGACCTGAAAGCCTTCATAATGGTGATGGGTATCGATACACCGATGAATCTTGCTGTCAGCACGATAATAATACCTACTCCTCCTACAATGAGGTTGGTCCACTCAAATGAATGCACAATTACGATCATCTCGAGACCTATCAGAATAAATAAGATTGCATTAAGAGCTTCATCTAGTAAGTGCCAGAATTTGAATACATACTCTCCTGTCGCATTGGCCAGATGTTCATCACGTCCCTGGTTTCCAATAAATAATCCCATCACCACCATGGCTAATGGAGCAGATACATGTAGAATCTCCGCAATACGCCCTCCTACCATTACCAGTGTAAGTGTCACCAATACCTCAAGCTCTGTATGCTCATTGTCAATAAAGTCCAACAGTCTGAAACCCATATACCCAAACAAGGCGCCCATCAGCACACCACCGATTACTTCCTGCCCAAAGAGCAATCCAACCTCACCGATATCAAAGTTTTCCATCCCTGTTTTTGCAATGCCTAGTATAGTAAGGAATACAACAACTCCTACTCCATCATTAAACAATGACTCACCGGCAATCTTTATTTCCAGGTTCTTAGCAATTCCAAACTGCTTCACCAGGGCCAATACAGCAATGGGGTCTGTTGGTGAAATAAGCGCACCAAACAAAAAGCAATAAATAATATCAATCGGATAGCCTAGCATTGGGAAGATGTAATAAACTAGCATACCGACTATGAAGGTTGAAAGCAAAGTACTTCCAATTGCCAGGATCAATACGGGTAAACGCTCTTCCATCAGCTTGCCGAGATCTATAGACAATGCACCTGCAAAAAGCAAAAAGTTGAGCATTACATTCAATAACACTTCCTGAAAGTCAAATTCCTCAATAATGTGTTCAGCTCCTGATGTCACAGAAGGAAAAATAAAGCCCAGCGCTAAAATTGCCACAGACATCATCAGCGCGATTGCCATCAAACCAATTGTTGATGGTAATTTTAAAACTGTAATGTTTATGAGTGTAAACGCTGCTGCCAGAAATATGAGTAGGGTAATAAGGTCAAGAATGCTCATTTGTAGAAGGTATAGCGGTGTTTTTAGTACGTTCTAAAGTATTTTCGAAATTAAGTGGAAAAATATAAAAAATACGCCGATTGATCTTTATTGTTACAAAATTTGTGGCTATGCCGATTCGTCTTACTATTCCTCATAAACTCAACTGTTACCTGGTTCAGGTCTACGGAAAAAAACATGTTTTATGGGCTTTATTAATCATTTTTATCGCGTCTGGATGCCAACCTCTACGAAAGATCCAGGTTAACCGCATGATCAAAAAATCAGAAGTTCTTGTGTCACATTTTACGGGTTTTTGCCTATTCGATCCATCGGAAAATACTTACCTGATCAGGAAGAATGAGAATCTCAATTTCACTCCTGCGTCCAACATGAAAATCCTAACAGCCTACACATGTCTGGAATCATTTGGGGATTCAATACCTGCTTTTGGCTATATCGATCATACCGATTCACTTGTGATCCGACCTTTAGGAGATCCTTCCTTTCTTCATCCGGTATTCAAATCACAGCCAGCTTTTGAATTCTTCCGAGGAAGAAAAAGAATACTGATCCAGCGGAATAACGATCCGCTTTCAGCGTATGGACCTGGCTGGGCATGGGACGATTTTCAATATAATTTCCAGGCGGAGCGCAGCTGGTTTCCCATCTATGGCAATACAGTAAGGATACTGAACCTGAATGATACCCTGGAGGTGATTCCACGGTTTTTTGAAGACTATGTGCAAATACAATATGGCACCAGGCCTGGGAATTATGTGAGCAGAGACATCAAATACAACCTTTTCAATATCTGGATTGAAGATGAGCATGAGGATTTTGAGCGCGAAATACCCTTTGATTATGATGATGAGCTCCTCCTCCAACTACTTGAAGATACACTTCATACAGAGGTCACCCTGATTGACAGCACCGGTGCCCATCCTGATCAGATTTTGTATAATCAATCAACCCTGGATGTGGTATCTTATATGATGCAGACGAGTGATAATTTTTTGGCGGAGCAGTTGTTGATCCAGGCAGCCCTACAGGCAGGATATTCTGATCCTGATCAATTCAGAGCATATAAACTAATGCAGTGGGAATCTTTCAATCCTAACCCCATACAGTGGCACGACGGATCAGGTTTGTCCAGGTATAATCTCATTACTCCTTTGAGCCTGATTTCTTTTCTAAACAGGATCTACATGACAGAAGACTGGCAAACTATCAAGTCCATTTTTCCAGCTGGGGGTCATTCAGGCACACTGACTAATTGGTATTACAGTGATCCGCCATTCGTTTTTGCCAAAACGGGAACGCTTTCCAACAATCACAACCTAAGTGGCTATTTGGTGACTGACTCTGGAAAAACATTGATTTTCAGCCTCATGAACAACAACTATGTATCCAATACTGCTGATGTAAAGCAGGAAATGTCCAAAATACTCTTCAGGATCAAGAAGATTTATTAGCCTCCGGTAGGATTATCAGATAAGATCCCTCCTGTCAGACGCATCAGGCTGACTTTAGAGTCAACGAGAAGGTAGAGTGCATTCAATTCCTGAATGGCTGCCGTCAGATAATTATTCTGAATGGTACGGTAATCAAATGAATTGATCGTTCCGTTTTTAAACTTCTCCTCGGAGATCCTCAGGTTTGTTTCAGCACCCATCTTTTTCCTGTGCTCTATGAAATAGATATTTCGTCTCGTATTGTATTCATCATAGGTTTGGGACAATACCTGTGTAAGATCTGTCTTCATTTGATCAATCTGGATCTCTCCCATATCCTGTTGAATGATTGCATTCTTAATGGCCCTGTTTACCCTGCCTCCATCATATAAATTAAATGCCAGGGTAAAATTGGCGAAATAGGTACCAGTTTTGGATATCAGTGGCTCTGGTGGGTTTTGGTAGGAATCGTTTGGTCCTGAATATTGAGCATTGGTAAGGTCTGAAACGTTCCTGTTCCAGGTATAGCCTGCATTCATGGATAGTGCCGGAAACAAAGAAGACCTCTGCTGCTTTACCTGTTCTTCCAGGATTCTTTGCGAAATATAAATCCGCTTTAGATCAATATTTTCATCCATCATGGCCATTTCTAGATCGTTGTAGTCATATACCCTCTCCTCATATACCAGCGAATCAGTCAAAGTATAATCGGTGTTGACGTCATCACTTGCCAGGAGGGTGTTCAAGGCCCTAATCGAGTTTCTGTAAACAAGCACCTGGTTAATATAATTGACGGAATCTGTCAGGTAATTATTCTCCTCGAGTAGTACATCACCAGTCACCACACTGCCCAGGTCGTATTTTGCCCTGACATACTCATACTTCTGACTGCTCAGATCAAGTTGTTTCTTAAACTCATCCAATCTTTCCTTCTCCAGGACGGCAAAATAGTATCCCAAAATAATTGCCTGGATGGTATTGGAAATGACCACTTCAGCATTTTGTGCCGACTCAGCCTGGATCCCCTCCAGAATTCTTTTGTTGATGATGGCCCTGTTGCCCTGAAAAAGTGTCCAGGAAACCTGTGCCGACGGTGAAACAGAGTAAGCACGCTGATCATTCAATTGAAACCCGGGGAATAGCTGACCTCCGAAAAACTGATTATCTGATTCCTGATTTCTCCTGTTGTTATTACTTGTTGCTGATAAGGTAATGGTAGGCAATAAACCTGCTTCACCCCAGGCATTGTTGTTTTGAGCAATGAGATTCTCTTTACCCACGATTCTGATATCATAATTTTTCTCCAGACCAATAGCAATAGCATCTGAGATGGAAAGCTGCTCCTGACTAAAAACAGAAAAAGATGCCAGGATGAGCCATACTGAAACGACGTGTTTCGACATAGAAAACAAAAATTTTAAGCCTTTGATAGTAGGTTTTTTAGATGTACAAGGGTCTTTCTTACTTTTAGCCCTCCTGTCGTACGAATTATTGTAACAGGTACACCATTCTCATTGTGATATACCAGGGAAAGGTCTTTTTCAGTCTCGACCAGTTCGAGGCTGCTATCCTTTACCAGGACACTCTCCACCAGGATATCATTTCTTTTCTTGATCATGAGACCTGAGCTATTTCGCACTATTTCAAACCCCGAATATTCCATATATCATGATAGACACCTCGCCACCAAAATCACTCCTATTAAGGCTATGATTGCTGTGACCAGGCTAATCACCAGAGGGCCTATCGAAATCCCCACCGTGAAGAGTATTTTCCATTCAGCGAGTCCGAAATATGCTACTCCAGCCAACAAGGCCCCAATGAGTACTCCCATTAGATCTACCAGGTAAAACCTGGATAACCTGGTCACTTTGATGGTATCACCTATCTGCGAAATCCTGAATCCCAAATATTTAAGGTAATCAAATGAAGCAATGGATGATTCTTCGTAATCAATCTCCGATTTCAACTCATCAATCTCATCCGGATATTTCTCCTTGAAAAATTCGTCTGTCTGAACAATATCCAGCAGTGCGCTTTTAGCGCTGAAGTTCATGGTACTCCTGTTTGAAAGCAGGTCAATCAGCTCGCCTCTTTCCTTTTGTTTAAAAATCTTGTCGTAGATCATTTCTCCTAATTTTATGCTGCCCTGGATCCGCGATCCATTTTATTCAACCGCTCTTCATCCAGCAGTGCCCGCTCTACATCTTCTCTAACCGTCCTTTCACCAGTCCACATCCATCTCAACGCTCTCTTGGCATCATTGTATAACAAGATGATAACCGGGAAGAATGTAAGAATGATCACCGTACCAAATAACACTCCATAAGCAACAGATATTGCCATAGGAACTAAAAATTGGGAGTAAAAGTTTGTTTCATTGATCAAAGGATATAATCCTAATACCGTAGTAACAGAAGTGAGCAGGATAGGCCTGAACCTGGCAAGTCCAGCTTCGTACGCGGCATCATATACTGTACGCCCCTCATCTTTTACCAGTGAATTGAATTTGGAAAGAAACACCACAGCATCGTTGATGATTACACCTGAAGGGGCCACCATCCCCCATACGCTCAATAATGATACTGGCAGATCCCGACCACTGATGTTCGCTTCAATCCAATGCCCCAACACCGCACAAGTCCAGCCAAGAGGGATAATGGATATGATCAAAAATGCCTGACCAAATGACCTGAATGTGATCATCAAAAGGAATATGATAATCACAAATGCTCCTCCGAAAAACAAAAAGATCTCTTCTCCTGCTCTGGACCTCTCTTTGGCCTGACCACCATAACCTACATCTACTGAAGGATATTTGGACTTCAGAGCAGGAATGATATCATCCTCTATTTTTTGCAAAATCGGAGGCACTTCGGCGTAAGGATCAGAAAGATCAGCTTCAATGGTTACGGCTCTTGAAGTGTTGTAGTGTTTGATTCCGGATACTCCTCGCTCAATCTTATATTCCGCCAGCTGTGGCAAAGGAAATTCCTCCCCCTGAGATGTCTTGATCTTTACGTCTTCTATCTGGCCAATGGTTTTTCGATCCTCCTTCGGATACCTTACCCAAACTCTAAGCTCGTCATTACCCTTCATGAAACGCTGCACTTCCTCACCAAAGAAACCCTGCCGCATTTGAGAGGTAATATCATTGGTATTCAATCCAAGAAAATAAGCCTCTGGTCTCAAATCAAACAACATCTCCTTTCTCCCTACTGGTACGTTGTCAGATATTTCCTTAAGCTCGGCAAGGTTGCCCAATTCCGTCTTGAGATATTCCTTGGCAGCATTCAACTCCTGATAGTTTTTGCCCATCAGAAATACACTGACAGGTCTACCCCATCGGCCTCTGCCTCCTCCTACCATAAACTTCTCGGCTTCAGGTACAGGCCCTATTTCTTTTGTGATGCGGCTTACCAGGTCAAATTGATTGATCCCGAATTTATCCAGGTCATCATAGTCTACCTCTATCGTGCCGGTGTGCGAGCCATTCTCATCCTCACTCGTCTGCCCCACATCCGTCATGGTATATTCAATGATATTTTCATCCACACCCAATTCCTTCTTCAGCTGATCATTGACTCTCCAGACAGCCTCATCAAAACGTTTCAGATAAGCTTCTACTTTCCCCTCTGTTTCTCCCGGCTTAAAGGCAATATCGATGCTCAGCCTGGTAAAAGCCAGCTGAGGAAAATAGGTGTATTTGATAAAGCCACCCATGACAAGCCCCACAACGATCAACACAAAAGCTGTAACACCAGCAGCGGAGATCGCTCTGTATTTCATGGTAAACCTGAGTACAGAACCGTATACATCTTTGCGCAAGAAGTCGATGACCCCATTAAGTTTTTTCCGGATGTGATAGCTTCGGGTATCTTCTTTTTTCACACTCAGCACCTTCCTGCTGGCCAAATGAGCTGGCAGAACAAAGAATGCCTCCAGCAACGAGAACCCAAGACTGAAGATTACCACAATACCCATGTCCCGATAGAACTCAAAGCTTCCTGTCAGCATCAACAATGGTGTGAAAGCTACCATAGTGGTGGTAACAGATGTGAATACCGCCGGCAATACCTCCATCGTTCCTTTGATGGCAGCCTGGACAGGATTTTTAGATTTTTCGAAATGAGAAAATATGTTTTCTGCAATCACAATCCCATCATCCACCAGGATACCAATTACCAGGATCATCCCGAATAGTGAAATAGAGTTGATGGTTAGCCCAAAAAAGGTTCCCAGAATAAACATTCCCAGGAATGAGGATGGAATTCCCCAGGCTACCCAAAAAGAAAGCCTTAGGCTCAGGAAGAAACCCAGTGCTACGACAACAAGGATCAAACCAATCACTCCATTCGTTGTCAGAAGCTCCAGTCGCTCATTCAACCTGGACAAATAATCCCGTGTAACAATAAGTTGGACGGCATCATGCGATGCATTGAATTCATCCACATAGTCTAACACTATGGGAGCAATAGCCTCCAGGTCTTCCGTCTCCAGGTAGCTGGCATTCAACAAAACAGCTTTTTGTCCATTGAGCAATCCTTTGAATGGCTCATCTGCAAATTGTTCTTTGATGACTGCTATGTCCCGGAGTAGGATCTTGCTTCCATCGGAGTTGCTTCGCACTACAATTTCTCCAATCTGCTCGGCCTCCGTTTGTTTCGCCTTGGATCTGATCAGGATCTCTTCCGTTGTAGACTTGATAGATCCGGCAGAAAGGTCTCTGTTGTTGACCCTGACCGCTTCTGCTACTTCTGCAAGTGTAAAATTGTACCTACGCAGTGTTTCTTCTGTTACTTCAATAGAAATCTCAAGTGCCGG
>JAHCMM010000142.1 GCA_019192515.1 Cyclobacteriaceae bacterium SS2 | reverse complement strand
CCATTGACCTTGCTGCTATTGCCGGAACCGGAGAAATAGGATTTGAATTTTCAGGAAAGGAAAAAACTGCTCAATGCTTCATCACACTCCATCATGAAGGCGAGCAGATCACCGACCTTCAATTCAGGTTGGTGAAAGAAGGAAAAGAGACGATCAACTCCTCCTTTGCCTATTCACAAACTGAAAAGCCTGGCCTCAAAGGCCGGGTCATCCTCCAAATGCTGGGCAGTGGATTTACATTATTCATCCAGGAGGCCGAGCTGCCTCAGCCACTCGGCCACTTTGACTATAGCCAGCATATTGAGCTGCGCGAAAAACGCTATTTGAATACTTTTCAGTCCAACCTCTACCTCAGACAAAAGCAGGGCAGGGTCGTGATCAATAAAGTCTCCTCTGCACTGAGCAGCGGCATGGGACTCGCCGATATCCGGGCGATCACCTATGAAAACGGGGAACCCCTGCTGGACCAGGGTCGGCTGTGGTACACCAAGTCTATCCGGGGCCGTGCACTCCCCCATCACGTTCAGGGGGTGTTCAGCCTCGACCCATCAGTCTTTGATCTTCGCTTTGAGGGAGTGATCCTGTTCGATAGGAATGATGGCCTCCTCCGCAATGAAATTGCCTCCCACATTTTTTATGACAGGAAAGCCAATATCTGGCGTGGACTCACCACCGGATTCAGCGCTTTTGCCAATCCTAAGGAGGAAAAACAGCTCCTGGCGGTGGAGAGTAAGAAAGATCCACGGTTTGGGTTTTCGGTCATGAAAGCCTCTCCATTCGGCATCGTGGGAGATATAGAAGACCCGCACATCCTGTTTGACTCCATGGCCAGCAAATGGAGGATCCTGACCTGCGAAAACCATGATGGATATAAAGCGGTGATGCTGGAATCTGATACGTGGAACAAGGGCTATCAACGCATTGCCGGACCGGTAAGCCATAACTCCACCGGTACTTCTATTCAAAGGATCGGGAGCAAAAGATACTGCTTCTCAGGCAGCAGTGAACGGGAGATTTTTATCTACAGCTACCCCGACCTAAAGGAGGCGGGCACACTGAAGATGGATCTGCCACCCTGGGACCAGGAATCGGGCACCCGGGTTTGGCCCAACGTGGTGGAGCTACCCCAAGGCTATCCGTTCCGGTACGTAGCCCTGATGATGGATCGCTACAACTACCCCGGCCTCCAGGGCCCCAACTGGACGTATGGTGCGTTGTATTTATATCATGGTTTTTGAGACGCATTTCCTTTTCTCACAATCTTCATATCTTTCAACCAGCATTCATTTACTATGTACGATCTGCTAAGAAAAAATTTGGAAGAAAAAATCAAGATCTCCGACGAAGAATTTTTGAAGGTGGTCCGAAACATTCGCAGATCTACGTTGAAGAGGAAGAAAGACTTACTCAGGAAAGGTGATCATTGCGACTTTGTCGCTTTCGTGGAAAAGGGATCCCTTCGGTCTTATAGTATTGATGAACGAGAAACAGAACATGTGATCCAGATAGCCTTAGAAAATAACTGGATTTCTGACCTTAGAAGTTTCATCACAGGAGACCCTGCCCAGCTTTATATCGAGACCATTGAATCCAGTGAACTTTTAATCTTACCACGAAATTCAGTAAATCAACTGCTAGATGAAGTTCCAATATTGGAAAAGTTTTTTAGGATCCTATATAGCAATGCATATGTAGCAACTGTTGATCGCATTCAACATAATATTTCTCTGTCAGCCACCGAGCGATATGAACAGTTGATAAAAAACCATCCGGATTACTTGCAAAGAGTACCACTCCATTACATTGCTTCTTACCTGGGAATGACCCCGGAAAATCTCAGCCGTATCCGTAAGCAAGGCTGATAGGCTATCACTTGATCTACATCAAGCTTCTTTCTTAACATTTATCAAATTCTCTCGCTTCCTGCATCACGTCTTATTAAATGAAGGCACTCAAATGTGCTAATGCTTTGAATTAAACAAAAGGATTTACCATGAGTACATTAAAAGAAAAAATTGGCACGCTGAATAGTATGATCCAAAAAGGACAGGTTTTGGATGCATTCGAAATGTTCTATGCCGACAGTGTCACCATGCAGGAAAATGAAGAAACACCAACTATTGGAAAAGACAACTGCAGGATCAATGAAGAGGCATTTGTAAACAACATCACTGAGTTTAGAAAAGCAGCTATAAAAAATGTTATTGTTAGCGACAATCTCACTGTAGTTGAGTGGGATTTTGACTTTACTCACAAAGAGTGGGGTCTAAGAAACTATACTCAAATAGCCATTCAAAGATGGAATGAGGAAGGTCTTATCATCAATGAAAAATTTTATTACAACCATTAACATAAAAAATCATGAAAACTACATCTAATATCATAAGAGGAATGTGGATTGCGGCAATGGTAATTGGTGTTTCCACATCGGCAATGTCGCAAAAATCAGCTGATTACAAGCAGGAGATCAAGGAACTGAAAGCTGAATTAGCTGAAATAGCCAAAGCCAATGAGGTAATTGCTCAAAATTTGGCCACGTTTGATGAGCTCGACTTTGAGGTATTTACCAAGCAGGAATGGGCAAGATTACATGAGAGTCATTCCAGGGACATCCTTGTTCACTGGCCTGATGGTCATACCACTTCAGGGATTGAAAAACACATTGAAGATTTAAGTAATATGTTCGTTTATGCCCCGGATACCAGGATTGAGGAACACCCAATTAGAATTGCTTCCGGCAACCTGACAGCAGTAATGGGAGTAATAGAGGGAACTTTTACAGAACCAATGCCCATTGGAGAAGGGAAATTTATTGAGCCAACAGGTAAAGCGTACAAGCTTAACATGGTTACCATAGGTCTGTGGAATGAAAAAGGAATTATGTATGAGGAATACCTTTTTTGGGATAACCTCACTTTCATGAAACAGCTTGGTTTAGCAGAATAGAAATTCAAATAACAATATTTGGAAGGCTTCTCAGAAATGGGAGGCCTTTTTTATATTCGTCACAGGGTATGTTAGAACTCAAATCAGTATCCCTTCAGGTGGCTCTGTGTGGTGTGAGAGTCGCAAAGAATGATCCTCTTCGTTTCTTGGTGCCTTTGTGGCAATAAAACCACCACCCCCTCTGAGGTGAGCTAATTCAGGAGATCTAATTATCTTTATTCGGTTGTGACCCATCCAAAAGCATGATAAGAACTTCTTTTCTTTTAATCTCTCTTTCAATCTTCATTGCTTGCGGAACCCAACAAAACCAATCGGACCCGCTCAACTCCTTCGAAATCGCTGATGGATTCCAGATCGAACTGATGGCTATGGAGCCGCTGATCGCAGATCCGGTAGACATGGTGATTGACGAGCTCGGGAGATGGTACGTGGTGGAGATGCACGGATACCCCCTGGACGTGAGTGGAAGTGGAAAAGTAAAACGACTGTTGGATACCGATGAAGATGGCTACCCCGATGAAGCCGTAGTCTTTGCTGATAGCCTGGTCTTCCCGACCGGGATCATGCGCTGGAAAGAAGGGTTCCTGGTCACGGACCCACCCAACGTTCTTTATCTGGAAGATACGGATGACGACGGACGAGCGGATAAACGAGAAATTGTGCTGACAGGCTTTGCCCGCTCCAACCCGCAACACAACGTGAACAACCCGGAATACGGCATTGACAACTTCATCTACATCTCTCACGAAAGTGCAGTCAGCACCAAAAACTATGAGGATATCTTAGGTGACCGGGGCTCCCGGATCCATTTTCCGAATAAGCCGGAAGCAGATTCATTGCCGCAGAATGCCAATGGACTCTTTGTTAAATTCAACCCGGACCTGGGGATTGCCAAAATGGGTTCTGCCCGCGGTCAGTTTGGTCATACCTTTGATCCCTGGGGTCATCATTTCCTCACCAGCAATGCCACACATCTTTTTCATGTGGTGATGGATGCCAGCTATATGCAGCGAAACCCTGATTTCCTCATCCCCTCGGGTCGGCACTACATCCCCAAAAGTGGTCGGGGATTTGAAATATTCCCCATCACCGAAAATCCCAATCATCAGTTACTCACAGATGTGGGGATGATGACCTCTGCCTGCGGCATTCAATGGTATCAGGGAGGGATCTTTCCTTCAGATTACAACAATGTCATCTTTACTGCGGAACCCGTTCACAATCTCATCCATGCCGATCGCATCAACGACCTTGGCAGCACCTTTGAATCGGTGAACCTGTTTGATGATCAAGAGTTCCTGGCTTCCAGGGATTCATGGTTCAGACCGGTCAACCATTATGTGGGCCCCGATGGAGCACTCTATGTGATGGATTACTACCGAAAGATCATCGAGCACCCTGAGTGGCTTTCTGACGAGGTGATTGCCTCCGGCGACTTGTATGCCGGTGTCGACCAGGGCAGGATATACAGGATCACGCCCTCCAATACCTCGCCACCGGACTTCCTTGATAAGCTCAATCTTGCGGAAATGGACATACCATCGTTGATCGAACTTCTCAATCACTCCAACAACTGGTGGCGAATGCATGCGCAGCGATTATTGATGGACAGGGATGAAAAAGCAATCACACAACTACTGCAAGAAAGACTGAATGGCATGACCGACCTGGGCAGACTACATGCCATGTGGATCCTGGAAGGAAAAGGTGAGTTAACAGAAAATCTGCTCACAAAACTGCTGCAGGACCTCCACCCAGCCATTCGGGAGCATGCCATCAGGATCGCTGAAAAAAGCGTACCTGGCTCGCAATCATTACTCGGTATCATGACCTCGATGGTTGAAGATGAAAGTCCAAAAGTGAGGTATCAGCTTTTGCTCACGCTTGGCCATCTGGACAGTCCTACGGCCAACCAGGCAAGAACCAGACTCCTTTTCCATGACATTGAAAATGAGTGGGTCCAGCTGGCGGCACTTTCTGCCGTGAAGCCAGATGTCTTTACCCTTTACGCCAAAGCATCCGAAAGCCTGATCGATAAAAAGACGGCCCAAACAACCAAATTCTTTAAACGACTGAGTGAGATGATTTCAAGAGCGAGTGATCCGGATGACATCAACCGCTTCCTCACAAAAACACTGAATGCCGATGAATCCATTTGGTATCTTCCTCTGGTACTGGAAGGTTTTTCAAATGCCGATGATCTGAAGCTATCAGCGACCAATATTCAGCTCCTGGAGCAAAAGTTTGACTCTAATTCGAATGTGGCAATCCGATCTCAAAGCCTGGACTTGCTGAACCAGACCGGGTATTTTGAAAACACCTCCAACAAACTATTTGGTAAAGCTGTTCGAATTGCGAAAAACACAGCGACAAATCCTGATTTCCTCGCTGATGCCCTGAAGGTCATAGCTATGACCGATGCTGACCAAAACATAGAGCTGATCTTTGGTTTTCTTTCCAGTGAATCTTCACAGGCACGTTTGGAAGCCTTGTCCGCTTTCAATTTTATTGAGGATAAAAACTTGCTAAATAAGCTCATCGATGCCTGGCCCGACTTACTACCCGACGAACGGACCTCAGCCATTGACATCTTCATGAAAAGCAAAGAAGGGAANAGGTTGATACTGACCTCCATCGAGTCAGGGCAAATGAACGCCTCCAGCTTGTCGTGGCCACGCACAGTCGGTCTACTAAACAGCCGTGAGGATGATATCCGGGCAGATGCACGCAGGATCCTCAAAGGAAATGAGCTAGACAATGATGCTGTCTGGAATGACTATAAGCAGGTATTATCGCTCCGGGGTGACCCATCTGCGGGAAAGGGGATTTTCACTCAAACCTGTAGTCCATGCCATCAAAAGGCCGGGCAAAATGGAGTTGCATTTGGTCCTGACCTGGGTTCCATCAAAAACCGGAGCGAATCGGCATTGTTGTTGGACATCCTTCAGCCCAACCGGTCCATCGCCGATGGCTATGAGCTGTGGCAGGTAGATACGCAAGATGGCAAAACACTTACAGGGATCATTGCCAATGAGGGCCCGGGCACATTAACTTTAAGAGATGCAGCAGGACAGGAGCAGACTTTGGAACGTGCCGCGATCAGTAAACTGACCGCCTTCGAAAGCTCAGCCATGCCCATAAACCTGCAAACCCAAATTAGCATTACCCAAATGGCCGATTTGCTGGCCTATTTAAAAGAATAGAACATGAACAAGCAACTTACTTATTTTGTGACCCTTTTGATGATTCCACTCCTAAGCTTTTCCCAAAGCCAGTTTCCCTGGCCTGAAGGCAAAAAGATGGCCATCAGCCTGACCTGGGATGATGGCCGGAGTAGCCAGGTGGATGTCGGTACCCCGATACTCGATCAATATGGCATCAGAGCTACCTTCTATGTAGTGCCATCGGCATTAGAACGATCCCTGGAAGGTTGGAAGCAGGCAGTAGCCAATGGGCACGAGATCGGTAACCACTCGATGACCCATCCTTGCTCAGGTAATTTTTTGTGGGCGAGGGAAAAAGCCCTCGAAGAGATGGACCTGGTAGATATCGATGAACAACTTGATAACGCCAATGCAGAGATTAAAGAGATCCTGGGGGTAGTGCCCACTGAATTTGCCTATCCATGTGGTCAGACTTTTGTGGGTCGCGGAGTCGAAACGAAGAGCTACGTACCCGTTGTCGCCAGGCAGTTTGTATCTGGCAGGACCTGGCTGGATGAAGCACCCAATGATCCCTCCTACTGTGACCTGGCTCAGCTTACAGGTGTGGAGATGGATGGCAAAAGTTTTAAGGAGATACTGGAATATATCGAGGTGTCCAGGAAGGACGGTTTGTGGCTGGTGCTGGCCGGTCATGATATTGGCACGAAAGGCCGACAGACCACCGAGACAAAAATGCTGCATAAGCTGTTTAAATACCTGGAAGACCAGCCGGAGATCTGGGTAGCTCCAGTAGGAGAAATCTCTAAATATGTGGTGGAAAACAGGTAATCCAGTGTTGTTTATACAGGGGTAAAATGGCAAGTCCATATCACCGTTTTATAACAATCATGTAAAAACTACCGTAAAAGGTAGTTAACCCAAACTATCCCATGATGAAATTATACTCTTTAAACTACACCCTCCTATCCGTTTTTGCCATCTGCATCTTCTTTCTAAGCTGCAACGACGACACCGAACCCGGTCCCCCGGACCTAAGGACCTATCTGGACCGATTTGAAGAGGAAGCAGCACTAAGGGGATATGATTTTGATTTGTCGGAGGTGGAAGCAGAATATGTTGAAGAGATCAGGTTAGGAGATTTCACGTATTGCTCCTATGGGTATACAAATTATGATGGACTGGGTAAAAGAAGGATTGAAATTGCAACAAATTGTAGCTGGGACTCTTTTACGGACCTGGAGCGGGAAGCTTTCGTTTTTCAGCAGATAGGACGTGCATTTCTGGATAGAGCATATACCAACACCAAACTATGCGATGGATTTCCGATGTCTATTATGACTGAAAATGTGCCCAATTTATTCCTGGGTTATGAGGAAATGGATAAAAGGGACTACTACATTACTGAATTAATAGATGGCTCATATGGCCAGGAATGCATCGAATGGGAATCGGGCTGGGCCAACGATACTGCCTACTATCAATATGACCCGGATGAATACTGGTTTTATGAAGATCATAATGGGGATTTTATCTGTACGCGCGAAGGTGACGATGTACTGGCCATTCAACTGGCCCCTGGTAGAACGGCCAGTGATGGAGGGAAGTGGAACAAAACCATCTATCCCAACCTACCGGATTGTTCTGAAGTTACTTTCAAAGTCACCATGAACTCTGAAGGATTAACCGGTACTGGTGCTTCCATTGCATTAAGGGTATTTGAGAGGGATCCCATGACCAGGTTTGGTGCTCCAAACTCGTACAATGAGACACTTCATTTGACCACCATAGAAAATCCGGTTTCAGGGGAACTTGTAGACCATCAAGAGGAGTTGACCATCCCATGCCTATCGAGGGACACCTGGTTTATTGTCATTTTTGTACGGTTACTTCCAGGCACGGAGGGCAAAATTAGTTACTCGGATATCAGGTTGGTTGTGAACGAGTAGACATGCTACTGAAGCATATACGAATATTCTTTCTGCTGGTCCTTCTCGGGTCATTTGTAGCTTGTAATGATGAAGACCAAACCCCGCCAGATGAAATAGAAGTCTACCTACAAGAGCTCATGGACGTGATGGAGACCCATTCGGTTTACCGAAATGAAATTGACTGGACCGCATTCAGAGAAAGTGTCATTGACACAGCCAGATCTACTGATCCCAGGTTTAAAAAGTTGAACGGAATCAGACAGGCACTCACCTTACTGGGTGATAGTCATAGCTATCTGATTGCTTCCAATGGACAATACATTGGCGGTTTCAATCCGCTACATTGTGAATCCGAGACCAATTTTTTTCTACCCAAGCCTGAAAACATCGGCTATGTGAGGGTGACGGGTTTTTCCGGAGCTGGTAATGATGAAGCTAGCATTGCTTTTGCCCAGGCCATCCAGGATGAAATAGCAGCGCAGGATAGCGAAACGCTTAAAGGCTGGATTGTAGACCTGAGACGCAACACGGGAGGTAATATGTATCCAATGCTGGCTGGAATAGGTCCCATATTAGGAGAAGGAATCGCAGGTTATTTCATCAATGGGGATGGAAGTACGCATTCATTCAGCTACGTAAACGGAGCTGCGAACTTCGATGGGTCTCCAGGAACACAAATCACCAATCCATATCAACTTAAAACACCACACTTAAAGGTTGCGGTACTGCTGGATCAGGAATGTGGTAGTTCGGGGGAAGCGATTGCAGCAGCATTCTCAGGGAGAGAAAATACCCGCAGCTTCGGAAAGCCAACCTGTGGTGTCTCAACAGGAATAGTGGGATTTGAACTCAGTGACAGATCCTCTTTGGGTCTTGCAATATCGATCATGGCGGACAGAAATATGCAGGCCTTTGGCAGCAGCATCCCACCTGACGAAGAAGTGGACCCGGATAAAACACTACTGAGGGCGTCGGAGTGGATTGAAAGCGAGTAGGTCTTACTACTGGTATAGGTCATAATTCCACACGGAGTCTTTTGTTGACCTACTTGACAAAAGCCTAATCCACACTTCTGTTTGGTCTAAAGGAAATTACTTCAATATGATCCTCCCTGATCTTATAATAAATACTTGTTTATTTGCTGAAAACACATCTTCTAAGACCTTCCTTTTTCGTAGAAACTTGAAACATTTCTGGCATTATAGAAATCTCCTCAAGTACTTTTTCGATTCTAAAGAAAACCTCTTTCGCCTTTTCCTGACCAAATTTTTCTATTATGTATTCGAGCAAATCTATCTCTTCTTTTCTTGCTCTTATAGAATACCGAACTTCAAGTGACAACTTTAGAAATTAAATCGTCTTGTGATTTCTTCTTTCACAGATTGATGGCTAACATATTTTCCTTTTTCTAGCTGATTTAGTCCCTCATCAATTGCTGCCTTATCCTCAACACTTAATTCATCCCAAAAATCTTCATCATCCTTAATATCAAGAATCGACTTCA
>JAHCMM010000141.1 GCA_019192515.1 Cyclobacteriaceae bacterium SS2 | reverse complement strand
TCCCAGTTTCAGATGGCAGAGGACTACATTTAAACAGCAGATCTGATCCTTCAAAACTCACTTCGAATTCTTCTGCATTACCATCAAAAGCGATTTGATAGTGTTGTTGAATTTTTTGCGAGTCCGGACCGAAAATTTCATTGATATGTTTCCCAATGTAATGCTGAGGATTTAATCCCCTTGTTTTATACCCGCCTCCTGCAGTAAAATCTACACGGTAATCTGAGTTGGTTACACTGATAAAAGCATTAGGATAATTATCTGTTATAGACGTTAAGAGCTGGTCCTTTTCTTCAAGCGCTTTCTTTTGTCTGTAAAGCTTCAAAGCCATCTTGATGGACGCATCGAGGACAGTAATTCCAGAATTTTTTACTACATATCCATAAGAGGATATTTCTTCCGTCTTTTCAACGATTTCCTTGCTGGTATGATTTGAATAAAATACAATTGGAATTTCTTGTTTAGAAAGGATCTTTTTTGCTGTTTCCGTACCATCCATTTCGTCACCAAGATCAATATCCATCAATATGACATCAATCTTTTGACTTCCATCCACCCTGGAGATTGCTTCTTCACCAGAATGTGCCAGAACAACCTGATAATCATACGACTCTAGTTCCATCTGTTGAACTTTAGCGAACAATAGCTGGTCCTCAACTAATAAAATGTTTGGCATGAAGAGTGGTTTCTTTTCATTTACAAAATACTAAATATTTAACTATTAACTCTTTTACTGGTTTGAAATGAACATTATTCATAATCATTCTATACAACCATTTATATTGTGTTTATTATGATCATATTTTAAACAACAATAAGCGATTAATAGCGTATGTATGTACATACATATAAAATAAATAAGGGAGCAATATGAATACTATTTTGCATAAATCAGATACAAGGGGTCATGCCAATCATGGATGGTTAAACTCTTTTCATTCATTCAGCTTTGCTAATTATTACAATCCTGAAAGAATCCATTTCGGAAAACTACGTGTATTGAATGATGATACTGTAGAGGGAGGTAAAGGATTTGGAGCTCATCCTCACGACAATATGGAAATTATTTCGATACCACTTGAAGGTGATCTACAACATAAAGACAGTATGGGAAATACTGCGGTAATAAAGGAAGGTGATGTACAGGTATTGAGCGCAGGAACCGGAATATATCACAGTGAATTTAATAAGAATGCCGACAAAGCTGTGAAATTTCTACAGATCTGGGTTTTCCCTCGAGAGAAAAATGTGACACCAAGATATGACCAGGTAAGTATTAAGGATTTGGAAAAACCAAATGAACTTTATCAGGTATTGTCACCTGAAAAGGATGCACCCGGAGTTTGGATACACCAGGATGCATGGTTTCATTTAGGAACTTTTGACCAGGAAAAAGAAGTGAATTACCAGATACATAAAGATGGTAACGGTGTTTATGCCTTCATTCTGGAAGGAGAAGCAGAAATAGAAGGTCAGAAGCTTAGCAGAAGAGATGGCTATGGAATATGGGATACGAACAAGTTTAGCATCAGGACACAACCCGGCAGCCGTCTTCTGTTGATGGAAGTACCCATGAACTAATATTTTATTTAACTAATCGAATAGCAGGATCTTCCTGCTTTTTTTATGTCCTCTCCAGTGTAACAAATGTTGCAAAGTAATAGGGGTAGCTTAACCAGTTTTGCAATGGTTATTGAAAAAATGAATTTGTTAATTAATTACAATAAACATGCTAAGAGAATTATTTGGACTGGGTCCAGCAGTAGATTATAAGAGCCTTGTGGATCAGGGTGCTATTATTTTGGATGTGCGTACAAAGGGGGAGTATGATCAGGGACATATCGATGGGTCTATCAATATATCGGTAGATGCACTCCCCAATCACCTCAGTAGATTTAAGGATAAAAATAAGCCAATCATTACCTGCTGTGCATCGGGAATGAGAAGTGGATCAGCAAAAAGCCTGTTGCTATCAAAGGGATATAAAGAAGTACACAATGGTGGTAGCTGGTACAAGCTGGAAAGTAAGCTGAGCTAGACTATAAAGTCACCTACACTATTGGTTAGTACAGGTTTACTAACTAGGGACTGCTGAAAAAGTCTCAGTTACATTAGATACGACTGGCTGAAGAGCAGATGTATCTTTATACTTCAATCTAAGCAAGGAAGTAGATGATGTGACTGAGGCTAACCAAGAAAATATCGTTCACGATATTTTCCATGTGCATGAAATAATGTAATCCTGGTCTAAAAACCTTGCACTTGCCTAAAAGCAAATGGAAACAATATCGCGACAATTAAGGCTCATATATAGATTTGATATTTCATTGGTGTTTTTCAGCTGACCCTAACTAATAGTATGGGCCCGATAAAATACAACGATTGATATTACGACTTTGAAAAGTATCAATTCCACATTCCGGAAATGTTCTGCAATTCATGGGCCTCCACAATACTCATATTAGATACTTCCTTTCTGTCATACCCATTTACCTCAAACAGAACTTCGAAGTTTTCCGGCTGATGCTTGCCTGCAAATTCGTTAGTTAAGGTTTTTTCGAAGAAATCTTCTTTATGAATCTCTGATGAGATCATTTCGATACTGGTATCGGTAAAACCACTTATCAGGTAGATGATGTTATTTCCAAGTCCCCTCATCCTGGTGAGTATCCCAAAATCCTTGTGCATTTCTGCTGGATTGCCCACGATTGTAATTGTATCATTGCTTGCTTTGTGAATCAAATAAGACATTCCGGGCCCTGGCTTATAATGTGAAATCTTATAGTATGAATCCAACAGGTAGAAGCCTTTAAATAATCCAATATAAATGATGTTGTTTTCTTTGAGGTCTTCAATAGAAAGCTCCGAGGCCATTCGGAAATTGACTTCTTTGTCCAGATCATTGAGTAACCCTGAGATGTTATAAATGCTGATGGCATGAGATCTGGTGAGAATCTTGCTCCGGGATTGATTGAGACTCAATAATTCTGGCTTACTTACCTCCAGGTCTTCCATCTTGTTGATGCTGTAATTACGTACCAGGGTACCATCTTTTTCTGCGTACATAAAAAGATCGCCCAATACGATGAGAACGGGTTTGTCATTGGCAGATAGGTCCCTGTACAGAAATGAATCGCGTTTTGCTTCCGGCTGATTATTGCCGCTGAGAATATATATCATCAATCCGATACTGATTAGCATAAATATGCCTGCCATCGCCATCCAAATGCTACTTTTTGTTGTGATGGATGCAGTGGCTGAAATTCTTTGGTGTTGAATTTCGTAACTGCCTTTCTCTAAATACAATCGCAATGGGTCCTCTTTGCCTTCAGTCAGGTAGTATTCCTTCAGTTTGTTTCTGAGGTGATAAACAGCAACCCGTACATAGGAGGTGTCTTTTTCATTTACATCATGCTCGAAAAACTCAAGTGCAATGGTAGCTTCTTTGGGAGGTTCTTTGTCCAGTGTTTTGTTCACCAGGTAGATCAGCAATTGTTGATTCTTCTCACTCCGGAACAATTCACTCGATGTGATCTTATCCAATTGCTGAAGAATTTCTTCTCTACTTACTAAAGCTGATCCGTCACTCATATTTACGGGTTGGTTATTACAAGAAGTACGGTTTTTAACCGTTTTTAACCCCAAAAATTTCTTAAATTTCAACTAAAATGCATGGAAATTATTTTTCTGAAAAATGCACAGTTGCAAGTTTACCATATTCATTCTCGTTGTTCTCATCGGTTGTCAGTCAAAAATAGAACTTCCTGATGATGTGGCAGTAGCCTATGAAAAACTTCCTGATGTAGTTGACTATAATTATCATATCAAGCCGATCCTGTCCGAAAACTGCTTTCAATGCCACGGACCCGATGCTGCCAAACAAAAAGCCGATCTCCGGTTGGATATTGCGGATTCAGCATATAATGAGCTTCCCCAGTCTCCGGGTAAATATGCTATTGTAAGAAAGAAACCTGCTGCCAGTGAGGTGGTCAAGCGGATACTCTCTGATGATCCCGATTATATGATGCCGGTGCTGGAGTCGCACTTAAAGCTGACGGCTCATGAAAAGGCTGCCATTGTAAAATGGATACGTCAGGGTGCTAAGTACAAGAAGCATTGGGCCTATATTCCCCCTCAAAAGTCTGATCTTCCTGAAGTGGAGCAGGAATCACTCGTTCAGAATGAAATTGATCCTTTTATCCTGAAAAAGCTTGAAGTTCAGGGGCTGAATCCATCAGAGATGGCGGATAAAGAGATCTTGTTTCGCAGGTTGTCTTTTGCTATCCGGGGATTACCACCCAGTATCGAGGAAACAGATGCCTTTGTTTCAGATACGGATCCCAATAGTTATGAGAAGTGGGTAGATAAGTTTCTGGCATCTTCCGATTACGGAGAAAGAATGGCCATCTACTGGCTGGAGCTGGCACGCTTTGCCGATAGCGATGGCTACCTGGACGACAAAATGAGGGATTTTACTCCCTGGCGGGATTGGATCATCAAGGCTTTCAACGATAACATGTCGTATAAGGATTTTGTGACCTGGCAACTGGCTGGTGACCTGATCGAAAACCCAACAAAGGAGAGTGTACTGGCAACAGCTTTCAACAGGCTTCACAAGCGAAACTCCGAAGCTGGTATTGTGTATGAAGAATTCAGGAGTGAATACGTAGCTGACAGAACCAATACATTCGGCAAGGCTTTTTTGGCTTCCTCTTTTGAATGTGCCAGGTGTCATGATCATAAATATGATCCCATTTCGCAGAAAAATTATTACCAGCTATATGCTTTCTTTAATAGTACGGATGAAATCGGTTCGGCAGTATATGGACCAGACATCACTCCAGGGCCTTCCATGTTGCTGACCACTGAAAAGCAGGACGAGATCATTAAATATCTAAATGTTAAACTGGAGGAGAAGAAGCAAACCCTTTCTGAAATCCGAAATCAGGGATCGACTAACGAGGTTTCTTCCACTAAGCTCCTAGAGGACGTCAAACAATCCCTTAGTGCTTCCGAGCTGCTTTATTTCAATTTTGACAGGCAATACCAAAAAGGGGATAAGATCTACTCAGCAGGCAAAAACAATAAACGAGCACTGCAAACAAGATTTGTATCTCTTGCAGAAGGTATTAGTAATGAATCATTACTTATCGATGGGGACTACGGACGGGCAAACCTGGATAACCGCGACTTTCTGTATGAGAAAACCGAACCATTCAGTTTTGATTTCTGGATCAACCCTCCTAAGCATTATGATGAAGCGCTGATCTTTGCCAATGCCCAAACCATCAGATATGGTTTCAAAGGGTACAATTGCTTACTGGATAGCAACCGGGTCAAGTTTATCATTTCTCATGCCTGGCCTTATAACTCTCTAGAAGTTGTAAGCAGAGACCCTCTTCCTGAATCAAAATGGAGTCACATAGCCATCACTTATGATGGAACAAGTAGTGCAGAGGGTATCAGACTCTACTTAGATGGCAAAGAACTAACTAAAGAGATCAGAAGAGACAATCTGTACAAAGGGCTCATCTATGAAGAAAACATCCATACGCTCAGTTCTCATGAGTTGATGTTTGGCAATGAGCAGTTCCAGAAGATGTTTAAGAATGGTAGGATTGATGAATTCAGGATGTATAAAAAAGCGCTCACGCCTCTTGAAGTAAAATATCTGAATGGAGAAGACCTGAGTGATCAGATTCCGGAACTTAATAAGGAGTTTTATGCTACCCTTAGTCCCACTTTTCAACGTGAAAAAAGTGCCTATAAAGCGCTTGCAGACAGTCTTACCAATCTCCTCAATGACGTACCTGAAATCATGGTGATGGGAGATCTGGAAGAGCCACGCAAAACATTTGTCCTCAATCGGGGTGTATATGATGACTATGGTGAGGAAGTAACAATTGGGATGCCAGCTTCAATGCTTGACTTTTCAACAGAATATACTCAAAACAGGTTGGGACTGGCTCAGTGGTTGTTCGATACTGAAAATCCTTTGACTGCTCGTGTCATGGTCAATAGGGTATGGCAGATGCATTTTGGAAAGGGTTTGGTCAGTACTTCAGAGGAGTTTGGGAGCCAGGGAAGCCTGCCATCGCATCCTGAGTTACTGGATTGGCTGGCAGTTTGGTTCATGGAAAATGATTGGGATCTCAAAGCACTTCACAAGAAGATCGTGATGTCCTACACCTTTCAACAATCGTCTGAAATCACTCCTGAGTTCCGTGAGAAAGATCCGGAAAACATATTCCTGGCCAGGGGGCCACGGTTCAGAATGCCAGCTGAGATGATACGTGACAATGCGCTGAAGTCCAGCGGTTTATTGGTGAGTAGGATAGGGGGAGAAAGTGAATATCCATATCAGCCTGAAGGGTTATGGGATGAAGTATCCAATAAGATATGGCGGTATCCATACAAGCAGGGAAAAGGTGAGGGGCTTTATCGTAAGAGTATCTATACCGTTTGGAAAAGAACCACTACTCCTCCCGGCCTGATGATTTTTGATGCAGCTGACCGTGGGGCTTGCGAAGTCAGAAGAAAGACCACCAGCACACCACTGCAGTCTTTGATATTACTCAATGACCCGCAGTATGTAGAGGCCTCAAGGGTGATGTCGGAAAATGCCATGATGGCGTTCCCTGATGACAGCATTCGTCAACTGAAATATGTTTATCGTGCCAATACAGGACAAACTCCCGGTAGCGAACAATTAGCTAAGACCACCATGCTTTATGAGAAGATGCTCAATAAATATCAGGAGGATATTACTGCAGCAAAACAACTGGTAAACGTTGGTGAAAAACCGGTTTTAGAAAATGTACAGGTTGATCAATTGGCGGCACTTACTGTGGTGGCCAATGCATTGATGAATACTTATGAAGCATATACCATTCAATAAAATTTAATATGAGTTCAAGAAGAGATTTTTTCAGACAATCGGCAATGGGTATAGGTGGGATGGCCCTGGGCTCTCTATTGAATCCTGTAAATGCTTTTGGTCAGGGAGCAACAGACCCCTTGAATGGTATTTTAAGTCAGCCCCATTTTCCTGCAAAAGCTAAGCGTGTGATCTACCTGTTTATGAGTGGTGGTCCTTCACAAATCGAATCGTTTGATTATAAACCTGAGTTGATCAAAAGGGTAGGCCAGGAAATACCAGAATCCCTGCAGAAGACCCAGAGAAACTCCGGTATGGTCTCTGCCCAGGCTTCATTTCCTTTGGTAGGTTCACCCTATCAGTTTAAGCAGTATGGTAAATCAGGGATCTGGATGAGCGATCAATGGCCGTATTTGTCGGAAGTGGCGGATGATCTGTGTATGATCAAATCCATGTATACAGAAGCCATCAATCATGAGCCTGCTGTCATGTTTGTGCAGACGGGATCGCAGATCAGCGGACGGCCTTCAATAGGGTCGTGGATCAATTATGGATTAGGGACAGATAATGAAAATTTACCCGCATTCGTGGTGATGATCTCAAAAGGAGGTGGTGCACAACCTCTCTCAGCTAATGCCTGGGGTGCTGGCTTTTTGCCTTCACAGCACCAGGGTGTGCAGTTCAGATCAGGGAACGACCCCGTTCTGTATCTATCCAACCCTCATGGTGTAGATCACCACACGAGAAGGGAAGCGCTGGATTTCATCAAAGACATGAACCAGGGATCTTTTGATGTATGGGGTGATCCAGAAATAGAGTCGAAGATTGCCGCTTATGAGATGGCCTTCAAGATGCAAACTTCAGTTCCTGAAGTTACGGATATGAGCAATGAGCCGGAGTATATTTTTGATATGTACGGTGAGGATTCCCGTAAGCCAGGGACTTTTGCTGCCAATTGTATCCAGGCCCGAAAGCTGGCTGAGGCAGATGTGAAATTTATTCAGCTCTATCATATGGGTTGGGATCATCATGGCAATCTACCTGGTGCCTTCCCGAAAATGGCTAAGTCTGTTGACCAGGCATCGGCAGCCCTGATCAAAGACCTTAAACAAAGAGGCCTTCTGGAAGATACACTCGTGATTTGGGGTGGTGAATTTGGCAGAACATCATTCTCTCAAGGCCGACTCACGGCCAATAGCTTTGGCAGAGATCATCACCCGGGATGTTTTACGATGTGGATGGCTGGGGGAGGCGTGAAGCCGGGTTTGAGCTATGGCAGCACTGATGACTTTAGTTACAATGTAGCAGAGAATGGGGTGCACGTTCATGATTTCCAGGCAACTCTCATGCATCTTTTAGGTATAGACCACGAGCGACTTACCTTCAGGTACCAGGGTCGTAAATTCAGATTGACTGATGTGCATGGCCACGTGGTCCATGATATTTTGGCATAAGTTGTTATTGTCACAAGTACTCATCTGCAGCAGATATTAGTGCTTTGTGAGGGATTTCTTTTAAATCAATGTTAATCCTCCTCTGTGTTCTTTCCTGAAAATAGCCAAATGGATAAACCGACTATCGTCACGGAAATCCCCAGAAACAATGCAATATTGATATTTCGTTGTACTTTCTCCGCTCTTGCCAGATAGTTGGATCCTATCCCTTTTTTGGCAATGAAGTCTTCAAGGTCTTTTATTTTGGAAGCTAATTCCTCTTTTGTCTTTTTTGTGATATCCATGGGTTCGGCAGCATATGTTCCTATCTATTTCAACACCTATTATGATCAATTTGTTTGCTTATATGACTATATGAGTTGATTTAAGGAATCATATCTTAGAAATTAATGCTATCTTAAGATCCAAGATTATGAACCCTAACCCCAAAATGATGAAGACTCCTTTTTTAATGCTTCTGGTGACTACCTGCCTTTTTGCTACAAGTGGGCAAGCCCAAAATGTTGTATGGCCTGCGGAAAACATCAAGCAACTTACTTCCGAATGGACTGGCGAACGTTTATCTGACGGTAGGCCCAAAGTATCTGATCAGCTCCTTGAACGTCTTAAATCCCTGTCGATGGAAGAAGTGTGGGGCACATTGAGAAGAAATGGATACAACAACCAGTTTGAAAATTTTGCCAGTGTGTACGAAAATGGTTGGGAAATTCTTCACCCCGAAAAAGTAATGACAGGCCGTGTCCTGACTGCACAGTTTATGCCTTTCAGAAAAGACTTGGATAACTACATTCAACAACAGGCAGGGAAAGAAGGGACGAAAACACCCGTGACCAATTATGCACCGATCATTAAACTCCTGGATGGAGATGTGTATGTTGCAGATAGCTATGGCAAAATGGTTGAAGGAACGCTGATCGGAGATAACCTTGGAAATGCCATATACAAGGCAGGTAAAAGAGGAGTGATTTTCAATGGGTCTGTAAGAGATGTAGAAGGACTCTCAGAAATCGAAGGTTTCAATGCCTGGATACGTGGATCTGATCCCTCTGCGATCAAAGACATGCTGGTTGAAAGTATCAATGGTCCAATCCGGATAGGAAGGGTCACTGTACTACCCGGAGATGTAGTATTGGCTAAAACAACAGGTGTAGCATTCATTCCGGCACACCTCGTTCAGGAGGTTGTAATATCAGGTGAGTATACGGCCCTCAGAGATGAATACACACGTTTTGCGATGAGTACCAATAAGTATGAGTATGTAAATGAAGCGTTTGTAGTGGAAAAAGACGTATTCGAAAAAGATTTCAAAAGCTGGCTTGATAAGAAGTCGGATCTTCCAATGCCTAGAAAAGAGCTGAATGATTACCTAAAAGCCAGAGAAGAGCGTCAGAAAGCCAATCAATCTGAGTGATCATTCTTCCACAAAACACTACTTTAAAAGGTCTGCCTCCAAGCAGGCCTTTTTTTATAATATGGAATTATGATCATGCTGTGGATGCCATTGGAGAGTGATCTAAATCTAATTTTCTAAATAAGTTCAAAAATATTTTGCAATCGGTGAAACATTTTTTGATGTTACAGTGTATTAGTATGATAGTACACTAAAGGGATTAAAACCTCATGATCGAAATCAATCAATTATCCTACGGATATAAGCGGAAACATGAAGCACTTAAATCTATGGATTTATCGGTAGGGCCGGGTAACATCTGTGGTTTACTAGGATTGAATGGTGCAGGTAAATCAACGATTCTAAAAGCAATTGCAGGGTTAGTTACTCCACACTCGGGGGAAATCAAAACACTGGGGTATCAGCCTGATAGAAGGGATCCTGCTTTTCTACGGGAAGTTGTGATCATAACGGAAGAATTTACTCTGCCAGGTTTTTCCATTGGCAAATATCTTGAGCTGTACAGTCCGTTTTATCCTCGTTTCAATCATGCAGCCTTTCAACGATATCTGGAAGAGTTCCAACTCACAAATGACCAAAAGCTAACAGGACTCAGCTATGGGCAGAAAAAGAAATTTCTACTGTCTTTTGGTCTGGCCACTGACTGTAAACTCGTGTTGTTAGACGAACCCACCAATGGACTGGATATCCCATCCAAGAGTCAGTTTAGGAAGGTGGTAGCCAATGCGGTGCATGAAGAACGAACCCTGATTATATCTACACATCAAATCAGGGACATGGAAAACCTGATAGATCCGATTATCATCCTGGATCAGGGTAAGATTATTTTCCATGAAAACATGGAGTCGATCAGCCAAAAATTAGCCATCAGACGAATGAATGACCTTCCCAAAGAGGGCGTCATCTACCACGAGACCTATTTAGGTGGATATACCATCCTTACAGAAAACCAGTCAAGTGAGCATACACACATGAATCTTGAAATTCTTTTTAATGCGGTGGTAGGGCAAAAAGAAAAGATTCAGACAGTTTTTAATCAAAAAGTAAATGCATAGCTATTTCGACATATCGCGGTTTTGGCTGTTGATGAAGCTGGAGCTTTTCAAAAGCAGGAGAGGAGTTGCCATGGCCCTTGTGATCATATTCGGTCTGTCTTTTTTTCTGGGAATGATTGTAGATCTGGCCATCGAGCCTCTCACGACAAGTTTTGATCACTATGAAAACTATGCCTTTTCATTGCTTATAGGTGGCTTTATCCTAAGCAGCCTTGCTTTTCATGGTCTGCGAAATACCCTCACCAGGTACCAGTATCTGATGGAGCCGGTCTCTGCTTTTGAGCGAGTACTTTGTATGTGGCTGCTGAGTTCTTTGGGGTGGATTTTTGTTTTCACTCTGACATTTACTTTTTACACGCTGTTTGCCAATACAGTAGGTCAGCTGCTATTCAGTCATGTGAAATTCAATGCTTTTAATCCATTTAGCGATCAAGCCTTCGTGACTATGAAATACTACATTGTTTGTCAGGGCGTGTTTCTGGCTGGAGCTGCCTACTTCAGAGGGTATGTATTTCCGAAGCTGCTTATACTGTTGATTGCCATTGCCTTTATTGCCCTGATAATCACCTATTCAATCATGCATGATGTCATGCTAGCTGATTATGATACAGGTGAAGAATGTAACCTGGAGACCATGCCCGATGTGAAAACAGTGTGGACAGGTGCAAAATTCTTCTTCTGGTGGCTACTTGCTCCGATTAGTTGGGTGTTGACCTATTTGGGACTTAAAGATCAGGAGGTGTAGCGTGGAATTCAATGATAATCAGGCAATCTACTTACAAATAGCAGATCTCTTCTGCGAAAACATTTTGAGAAAAAAATGGAGTCCGGGTGACCGTATCCCATCTGTTAGAGAAATGGCAGTAGACATCGAGGTAAATCCAAATACAGTCATGAGAACTTTCAATTATTTACAGGAAAAAGGCATCATTTACAATAAACGTGGTATCGGGTATTTCGTCAGCGATGACGGATTTGACAAGACCCGGTCACTTAAGAAAGAGGATTTTGTCAACCAGGAATTGCCCCGGTTTTTCAAGATGATGGAGCTTCTGAATTTGAATATTTCAGATCTTGAATCGCTACACCGATCCTATATCGAAAAGCAATAAATATTTAAACCATCAACAAATCTTACAATGAAATCAAGCAGAAAAGCACTCGTCTTAGTCGCATGTATATTGACCGCTTTTTTCATTACCGGTCTCTACGTAATCAGGCAAGACTTGCAAATAGCTTTAGAGCAGGCCAATGCAGACAAGAACTATATGCCTGTTGAAGTTGGTCGCTTTGCTAATGTACACTTCAGCGGTCCATGGAAAGTCTTCATTCGACAGGGTACAGCATTTGAAGTTGAAGTCTCAGGTTCTGTGGCATCGAGTCATAAGGTTAACTCTGATACGCTTATCCTCGAAACCACTAATAGTAGTGATGCCCGGATTACCCTTCCTAAATTAAACGAACTTATCGTGGCTAAAGGAGGGGAGGTCACTGTCGCAGGCTTTGAAGATGATTCCCTGCAAGTGAAGCTGCGAGACGGTAGCACCTTCTTTGGTCGGGAAAATGTGCTGGAATATACATCCTTTGATGTATCAGGAAACAGTCAGATCAAACTCATAGACGATCCATTCATGTAGGCCTAGAAATCAAACAAAACATATAAACCACCAATTCCATGAAAATTCAAAACAATTATCTGTTTAGAACAGGACTCATATATCCTAATTATTCTGGGCTTACAGCTCAGGTCCATCAGTTTTAAAGTGAAATACTAAGTCAAATTCTCAATAAATAAACAAACAATCAAATCATGAAAAATCTAGTAGTTATTCTTTTCATCCTTGTGTCGATGGCAGGTATCAGCAGTTGTGGTGTAGGCCATGCATATGTGCTAAACCAAAATCAAAATACCACACAGGTAGAACTGTCCGAACCAAATTTCAAAGTAGTCGGGCAGGTAAGCGGAAGTTCTGAGGTAGAGTATGTTCTTTTCTTTGGAGGAATAAAGAAAAGAAACCTGTACCAGGATGCCTATTCAAGTATGATGGAAGAAGCGGGACTTATTGGCAAATCCAGGGCAATTACCAACATTACAACCGAAGAGCACCTTGGTGGGGTTCCGCCTTTTTATTCAAAACGCACTATCACCGTCAGTGCGCATGTTATCGAATTTAATTGATCACACTAAATATTAATGTCATGGAAACCACTATTAATAAGTCAAATCGTTCATATCCCGGTAGTTGCCTGTACGCTATGGGCTTAGTTGGAGCTGCCGTGTATTTTATCAGTCAGGCATCAGGCTTTTGGATGGGTGTTGTTGGGTTTCTGAAAGCCATTGTTTGGCCAGCATTTCTGGTTTACGAAGGTTTTAGTCATCTGAGTTAAGGTTGTTTTGGTTATGAAACTCCTGATTTATAAAACCAATATCAAGACAAAAAAAGCGGCTAAAAGCCTTGAGCCGCTTTTTAATGAGTTGCCCGTTGATGACTGGTGTGTTGATATGCACGACATCGATCGGGTGCTGCGTGTTGAAGCCAATGAAAATCTCTCTGAAAATGAGATGATCAGAAGGCTTTCACAATATGGAATTAGGTGTGAAGAACTGGTAGACTGAAGGTGATGAAAGCAATAAGATATTATGATTACGGAGCACCGGATGTGCTTCAATATCAAGAAATAGAAACGCCAACACCAGGTGATAATGAAGTGCTTATCAAAGTCAAATCAGCATCAATTAATCCGTTGGATTGGCATATGATGCGTGGCAGACCACTCTTTATGCGACTGACATTTGGTTTGAAAAAACCCGGACAAAACGGACTCGGCGCAGATGTTTCAGGCGTGGTAGAATCGGTCGGATCAGGTGTGATGAGATTTAGTCCTGGTGATGAGGTATTTGGTGATGTTTTCAATACAGGTCTGGGATCTTTGGCTGAGTATACCAAGACAAAAGAGGATAATCTGGTAACGAAACCAAAAAACATCAGCTTTGATGATATGGCCGCTGTCCCTGTTGCAGCGATCACAGCCCTACAAGGATTGCGAGATACTGGTAAAATCAAATCCGGTCAGTCTGTCCTAATCAATGGAGCATCGGGTGGGGTAGGTTCTTTCGCAGTCCAGATTGCCAAATCATTTGGAGCTCGGGTGACAGGCGTATGTAGTACAAGAAATCTTGAGCTGATACAATCTTTTGGTGCTGATCATGCCATAGATTACACAAAGAATGATTTTGCGAGTCAGCATGAGAAATACGACCTGATCTTTGATGCGGTAGGTAATAGGTCTGTACCTGATATGGCTAAGGCGCTTAAGCCTAATGGGAGGTGTGTGATTGCCGGATTTACCAAAATGTCAAGGCTCTTACATCATATTTTTCGTGGAGCATGGGTGTCTAAAACCACAAATAAGTGGGTAGGATTGATGCCAACAGCCCACATGGAAAAAGAAGATCTGGAATTTATTGCTAAACTTTTGGCCACAGGTAAGGTCCGTTCCGTAATAGACAGGGTATATCCTTTGGAAAGAGCAGCCGAGGCAATGGAATATCTGGAAACTGGCCATGCCCGGGGAAAAGTAGTCATTCAAATTAGTTGATAAATGAGATTCTGTTTTCTGGCCTTCGCATTATTTAGCGTTTATTTTCATACAAATGCAGAAGACTTCCAGGCTGTGATTCTGGATGAAAAGACTGGTGAACCACTGCCATTCTCAACGATTACCATCGAAGGCACCTATTCGGGTACAGTAGCCAATGCAGAAGGGATGTTTAACCTCGATATTGGAACGCTAACAGGTAATGAGGTGATCATTATCACGCATTTGGGATACGAGCCGAAAAGGATAGCTGCTAAAAGTCTGAATGATCTAAATGAGATCCGGTTAAAGCCCTCTTCAATTCAATTAAGTGAGGTTGCTGTTTATGCAGATAAGCTTACAGCCCGTGAAATATTGGAACGTGTGCAGGACAGGTTCGCTGAAAATCACCCTGGAAATCCATTGAAAAGAGAGGTGTTTTTCCATCGCTTTGAACGTGCAAAATTCCCAAAGGAGAATAAGCTTCTGATCAAAAGCTCTGACTTCGTAGGCATTGATAAACGCACGACCGAAGAATTTCTGCGAAAATTACCGGAGGAGTTTATAGAATATCAAGATGCCATACTCAATTACTACACGGCTGGTTCGGAAAGAAAAATTCAGCCTGTTGAGGGAATATCCATGGAAGAAGGGGCTGCTGCAGACCTTATGAAGGAGTTTGAAAATCACCTGGTAGAGCTTTTCGAAGATATAGATAAGACCAATCTGGATGAAGATCGATACTATAAGTTCAGAACAGGGATCTTTAGTTTCAAAGCAGATGATCCTGCGGAAATGTCCATGGTCGAAGTAATGAATGATTCGCTGCATTACCTTGTGCCCAGCAAAGATCTGAGTGGCACACTCTCATTTCTCCTTAAGGACTATTCCCATATTGAGGGTAAAAACTGGGAATTTGTTACCAACCCTGGCAAGTATGTCTATTCCCTGGAAGGTCTCACGCTCAATCATGATCGATGGGTTTATCACATTAAATTCACTCCTAAAAACCGAGGCTTGTTTCAGGGTGAGATATTCGTCGATAGTGAGGATTTTGGTGTTCATCAGGTGTCTTTTGAGTACATGGATGGCAAATACAGTGAGCGTTTTCAGGTATTGGGTATGGGACATTCCATGGACTATAAGAAGGGTCATGTGATCTTTCAGAAAACAAAAAGTGGCTACTATACCAAATACATTCGGGCTGAGCAGAAGGAGCAAGCCTCAATCGCTAGGGACTTTACCATCATGAAAAAAGAAAAACGTTTCATGTGGGACAAGACATTGAATGAGGTCAAAATGGAAGTTGAAATGAATTTTGACATGCACAATCAATGGGAACTATTGATTATGAACACTGAACCCATTGTAGCCGAACGGCTGTCATCGATAGAGCAGCCCAAACATGTGAAATTCAAGAAAAAGCTGGTTTACGACCCGGCCATGTGGAAGAATAGAACCGTACTTGTCCCTACTGCTGAGCTACAAAAGTTTAGTCGGTAAATTCATCAGGAGTCATCACGATCTTTTTGTCTTTCCTTTTTCCTTTTGGCTCTGGCTTTTTTGCGAATCTTCTTCTTGCGTTGATTGTCTTTGATTAGCACCTTTCTCACAGAGATCCCCACCTGGTCTTTAAACAAGTTGTCTCTCCCTGAAATATTGATATTTGGCTTGTAATCCAGTGAAACATTGGCGCCTAACAAGGTGATTTCAGCCCCGATCATCAGGTCAGCTCCGAAAGTCTCATTACCGTAAGTTGTAATTACTTCCTTACTCACGGGATCTTTGATAAATGACTCTTCAATACCGAACGACACACCGGCACCTGTATACAGGTTCAGTCTTTTGGTGATAAGCGGAATATGGTTTTTAACCAAACCATGCATTGTAGTATTTCTATCGAAATCTGACTGTACAATACCCTCCAATGTTACGTTGTTAAAAATTCTTTGCTGCATACTTACCCCCAGCATCCTGCGATCATCATTTGCTAATCGAAGTCCAAGGGTGGTCCCGTATTTCTGTGCCAGGATGGGCGAAGATCCCATAAGGCAAAGAATTAGTATCAGGGCAATTTTATTCATAACCTGTTTATTTAAACCCGAGGTACGTTTAACGAAGCTCGCGAGTTTATGTTATTGATAGTTCCTGGTTGAATTAAATCTTGGCGTCTCAACATCCTACATGAAACATTGAAATATGTACCCTTCAAGACCTTTCAACACAATTACTGCATTTACTCAACCATTCTGCAACCAGGAACGTTGATGAATAAAATATTCACTGCAGGTATACGTCTGTAGCTTAAACCTACAGATTAAAACCCATTTGACAACTACTGAACCATTCCGATGATATATGAGGGTAAAGAAATACCATTTCCTGCCATAGTGCAGACCAGTTTTTTTAAGGTAATAGAGAGTCTGGAGGCGCAGGCCAGTGATCCTGATGAGCACCTTTCCGCTTACGCGTCAGCATTGCTGGAGGAAGTCAATCAATACCCTGAATTGCGGGAAGGTATTTCAGACATCAGTCAGCTACCCAAATATCAGCCGACAATTGAAAAGCTTACCCGGCTGTTGTTTCCGGACACGCTAAGCGGCAATGAAATCAAACTCCTCATCCCACCATTTCTTTTTCAGCCTATCCGGTCATCTAAGCGGTTTGATAGCATCATCAAAGCATCCGGAAAACCCTTTGAATTTAGCATGAAGGATGTTTCCGAAGACGAATTTTATCTTTACTGCTGCTATTTTCTCCTAGGTAGTTATTACGGGTATCCGGTCAACACCAGCAGTCCTCAGAAGCTTGAGATCTACAACGAGCAGCAAAAAATGGTCAGGACCTATAAACTGCTGATCAATGCGGATATGTGTGAGTTTCTACCTACGGAAAGGGCCCGTGAGATCACAAGAGCTGATTATGAAGAGTTGCTGGATGACTTTATGAATATAGAGCTTTGGAAGGAAAAATTCCCTCCTGACAGCTGGGTCATGCGTGGAGTGATGATATTCAGTCTGGTAGATGTTACCGTAGATACTTCGATTAGTGCGATAGCCTCAAACTTGCTGGTAAAGACCTCAGACGGTTTTGAAAAGGTGACCAGTAGTATCAAAACCTTGCTTAAAAATGCAGACCTCGAGGTGGGAGTGTTGATGCAAGAGGATAACAAATTGATTCCTATTGATCACGAGGACATGTACAGCATAGTACTGAAACCCGGGGAGTTTATCGACTACATCGGGGGAATGTGTGAATACTCGTATGAGGTACTCATTGAAAACAAAGAACCCCTGATCATTACGGATACTGACAGGTTTCATCAAGGGTCACCAAGTGAATTTTCAAACAAGCTCCAGGCAACAGGCTATAAAAGCTATGCCATTATTCCATTGGTATATGAGGGGGAGTCGCTCGGATTTGTTGAGCTTGCATCGAAAACGGCCTATGAGATTCACAAAGGGGCAATTTCTTCTCTGAATGAGATTTTACCTGTCTTGGCTATGGCCAATAAAAGGTTTATTACCGAGGAACAAAACCTAATTGAAGCGATTATACAGCGTGAATGCACCACTTTGCATCCTTCTGTAAAATGGCGATTTGAAGATGAAGCCAGAAAATACATTAAAAAGCAATATCTCGGTGAGCAACCTGCATTTAAGGATATAGTATTCAATAATTTATATCCGCTTTATGGCCAGATGGACATTAAAGGTTCATCAGAGCGAAGGAATGAAGCAGTAAGTGCCGACCTCAGCAAACAAATTTCTGGTGTAAGTAAAGTGATCAAAGCGGCATATAAGCAAAATGCCATGCCAGCTTACGAGGAACTTTTACATCGATTGGATTCCTTTAAGTCTGAGTTGATAAATGAATTGGCGGCAGGAAGCGAGCATAGGATGCTCAACTTTCTGGAAGCGGAAGTATACCCTATTCTGGACCACCTGGCAGGTATTGACAGGGGATTGAAAAAGTTGGTGGATCAGTATTATGCACTCCTTGATCCCGATGTCAAGACTGTGTATGAAGCCCGAAAGGTATATGATCAATCAGTCAATAAAATCAATCACAGACTTGCGTCCTTTCTGGATGAAAAACAGGCAGAGGCTCAAAAGATGTTTCCACATTATTTTGAAAGATATAAGACCGATGGGATTGAATTCAATATGTATATCGGTCAATCCATCACGAAAACGGAGAAGTTTGATCCTGTTTACCTCAAAAATCTCAGACTCTGGCAACTAAAGGTGATGTGTGAGATGGAGCAGCACTTCAAAAAGATGCAACGGGAGCTGGACACTTCTATCGAGGTAGCTTCGTTGATCCTGGTCTACAACACGCCACTTTCCGTCCATTTCAGAATGGATGAAAAGCAATTTGATGTGGAAGGTGCATACAATGCCCGGTATGAAATCATCAAGAAGCGTGTAGATAAAGCGCTGATTAAAGGAACAAGCGAGCGTATTACTCAGCCAGGGCACATTGTGATCGTTTACGCACAGGATCAGGATGCTAAAGAGTACATGACCTATTTGAAATATCTTGTAGCGAAAGGATACCTGGAAGATGAAGTCCGGGACTTTGAGTTGGAGGATTTGCAGGGAGTTCACGGGTTACGTGCACTCAGGGTACCTGTAGCATACTTATCAGAGGAGTTGGATGAAGAATGGATAAATGGGGTAGAGCAGGGGATAATTCAATAAAATTCCTTTAATTACTCGATCAATAATTAACCCAACCCCATGAATGCCATCAAGTATCCCATCATCTTATTATTTAGTCTGGTTTCGTTTACGATTTACAGCCAGTCTAAAACCATTACGTCAAGAGTCTTTGACTGGGATGAAATAGAGAATCAGGACAAGGTTTTCACTGGAAACTCCGATGGATTTACCTACCTGGATATTGCTGTCAAGACGATTGAGCCTAAAGGATCCTTGACAATTCCCGGAACAGGGATCGAGAGCCTGGTGATCATGAAGTCCGGGAAACTGGATCAACAGGTTGGTAAGCAAAAGGCCTCCCTTGGTAAAGGAAGTATTACACTGGTTCATTCTAACAAAGCCCTGAAGCTTAAAAATAAAGGTGCTGAGGAGAGTGTATTTTACCTGATACAATGGAAAGGTATCAACGAGCAGCTATACGATAAAGCCCCATATCCTGATGCTGTCATGGTGGATTGGGATACGGTTACATTTCAGGAAACTTCCAAAGGCGGAAGACGCAATATTATGCGACAGCCAACCCCGATGCTTAATGAATTTGAAATGCATACGACAACACTCAACGAAGGGCTGGCAAGTCATCCCCCACATACACACCTTGACGAAGAGATTATTTTAGTCAGGTTTGGTCGCGTCGAAGAATCCATAGATGGTGACACCTATCCGGCTGATGAAGGCTCTTTTATTTTCCTAAGATCCATGGTCCCCCATGGTATCCGAAATATTGGAGAAGGCCAATGTGAGTATTATGCATTCCGTTGGATTCCGAGAGAGTAATCAACCGGCAACTTTTAATAACCATTGATGAGTACCATCCTTCAATTGTACATCTATCCCGTTAATAAGTTCGTTGCCAGTGTAGAAGGATGATTCTCCTAAACTGACATTGATTAGCTCATACTTTGAGCCGGGATCAGCAGTGAACCACTCCGGAAACTGGTTGATTCTTGGCCAGTCGAAGGGAAGTTTCAAAATGTTTTGATGCCTTTTCGTATCAAATTTCAGTTTTCCGGTCCAGGTATCTTTTGTAGTAAGACTTATTGCATACGCATCCTCAATTTTTACTACACCAGGTTCCAGATCAGCTCTCCACGGATGAACCGTCATTCCCTGTGTTTTCCAGAAGCAATACATGATGGTAGTTCTGGCAAAATTACCGTCGCCATGCCATCCTTCAATGATTCCCGTGTTCATCCATTTCCCGGTGTTTGGCCTATGACTGGAGTCCTGCATCGACCACATCACCTGGATCTCGCTGTCTACCCATTTCGCTGCTGACTCAACTGGTTCCCGGTTGTACAGGTTAAGCGCCCCTTCAATGGCATCGGCGTAGCCATCTGCAGATCCTCGTTCCCAATCAAAGTTTCGATAAGAGGTATTGAGAGTGCTTAATGCTTTGATCGTAGCGTCTTTATAAGCCTGCCTGGAATCCAGTTGATAGACAGTATAAATACCATTGAGGTTATAACCAAAATTGTCAGCAATGCCTTCGTTCAGAATTTCACCTGTTTGAGGTGAAACGACATTATAAAATAAACCGTCTTCATTCCTACCTACCTCCAGAATCCTGTCCAACATCTGGTGAATTGGTGTGAGATATTCTCCTTTCTTTTCCGGTCTGGCATAGCTTACTGTGGCATAGAGCTCACAAAGACCTGAGACAACTTCACAGCCATGATCACGAAGTCTGAGCTCTTTAAAGTTTTGTGTGGGATGCTGATCATCCAATAAATAATAATCTCCAAGACGAATAGCCCACTCCAGGTATTTATCCTCGCCGGTCATCCAGTAGATCCGAGAAAGGGCCTGAAGCATCTCACCATTCAATTCTACATTGGTTGAAACAATCTTTCCATACTTTGTGTCTATGGGTGCATGATTCCACATGTCATCAAGGATGCCAATCATCCGATCAGACCATGGACTTTCACCCAACCACTCCGTCAGAGGAAGGAGACCATCTTTGATGTATTCCGAAGAACCAAACAGAATGTCATCCATGTCCACTTCAGGGTTTTGAAAATCCTTTTTACTAAATGAATAAGTATCTGGCAGACGATCTACTCTTGAGGTTAGTGTTGTTTCATTTTTGAGCATTTCCTTCATCCTCCCTTCAAACAATTCCTGATCGGTGAGTGCAGCTGTAAGCACCATAAATGGATAGTTGTCTGCTGCAGCATCCTTGGCATTCCAAAAATCCCTGCTATCGGTGAGGTTTCGGGGAATGAGGCCAGTAGTAGGGTCTGCCTCTTTTAGCCAGTCTCGCACAAGATTTTTGCACCTTTCCAGACCTTCATTGACAAGCTGACCATTGGTTCTCGCTTGGTCAAATGCAGCTTGTTCCTCGGGCGAAAGATCAGAACCTGACGGTGAAGAACAAGACAGGATAAAAACAGAAAGGCAGGCTATTGCTATTTGGGTTTTGAATAAAGACATAGGTTTCAGGTTAATCAGCGGAAGTTATTCATTTGAGTTTTAATTGGCAAAATGAGGATATCCTGATTCATTAAAACTATTGTTTTCGGTCGTCATCATTATTTCAATTAAATTTCCCACCTATTATGATAAAAGGTATTTATTCTCTCTCTCTGGTATTTGTTTTCTCTGCCTTTCTAAGCTGTCAGGAGCCGCAGAAATCCGGTGAATTCGTCATACTTCCTTCTCCTCAACAATTTGATATACAGGGTGTTAGTGATATTCAGCATGCAGAGTACTACAGCTGCTATATCACAGCAGGTACGGAATTCCCCATCATCCAGGAGTTGAGATACCTGGTGCCTGCTAAAAGTCAGTCAGAGGCTCAGGTCATATTGTCAACAGACAATTCTATTGATCTGCCAAAGGAGGGTTATGAAATAAATATCGGATCGCAACAGGTAGAGATTGTTGGTAAGGACCAGGCCGGCTTGCTATATGGTGTAATGACCCTGGAACAGATGTTGAAAGATGCACAGGACCAGGAAGTGAACCTGCCACAGGCTTATATCAAAGATTACCCGTTGTTGACATATCGTGCTATACATCTGGACATAAAGCATCACCTGGAAAAGAAACAGTATTATTTCCAGCTTATGGAGCGTCTGGCTAAGTATAAAATCAATGCGGTCATCCTGGAATTTGAGGATAAAGTAAAATATAAGAGTCAGCCTGTGATAGGATCAGATGATGCCTGGTCTGTTGAAGACTGGCGTGGATTAAGTGAGTTTGCAAAAGAGCGAAATATCGAAATCAGTCCACTGGTTCAGGGATTGGGGCATGCATCTTTTATTTTAAAGCATGATGAGTACAAGCATCTGAGGGATGATCCGGAGAGTGATTGGGCGTTCAATCCGCTAGACCCTGAAACGTATCAGGTACAATTTGATTTATATGAAGAGGCTTTGGAAGCCACTCCATACGGAAGATATCTGCATATTGGTGGTGATGAAGTGCATACTACCGGCCGGGGTAGTGGAAAGTCCGCACTTGAGTTGCAATTGATCTGGCTCAATAAGGTTTGCAAATATGCGGAAGAGCAGGGCAGGACACCCATCTTCTGGGACGATATGCCATTGAAATTTGCCGAGGTTTACAGACCCATGTTCGATACCAAAATCTCAAATGCAGAAGTAGATCAGATCTGGTCAAAGAATGAGTCAAAGTTGCTGAAATTCATTGATCAGTTTCCCAAAAATTGTGTTTACATGCGTTGGAATTACTCGTCACCGGATACATACGGAAACCTGAAAGCCATGGAATGGTTTACTTCAAAAGGTTTTCAGGTGATGGGGGCCACAGCTGGTCAGACCAGATGGGTGTTGATGCCTCAAAATCGCAGCAACATGGGTAAAATTCGCTCTTTCGCTCTCTCTTCTATTGAGAAAGGATTGAATGGGCTGTTGCTTACTCTTTGGGATGATGATTCCCCGCATTTTGAGTTGTATTCTCGTGGTATCCTGGCTTTTGCGGAATATAGCTGGGCAGGAGACAAGAGATCGCTGGATGAGACGAACGAAGCCTTTACACATCGTTTCTTTGGGCATAAAGTCGAAGAACTTGCCTTTATTGATAAGCTTGAAGAACCAGTGGGTAAATGGAAGAATCTGCTGGTCAGTAAGGGGAGCAGAAATGATGTAGTGAAGAATAAAGAGGCCGTGATTGATCTTCCTGATTTAGGAAATCCGGGTGCCTGGACAAAGCAAAACACTGAACGATTAACTGTTGCCAGGGAATTGTTGCTGGCTTGTGATTCCGTCGATCAAATGATTTACCAGGCCAAGATCAATGCTTCAAGAAACAGGTATACCCTGGAAATATATCAGCAGGTAAGTGATTTAATCAAATATTCTTCACAGCTATTGTTGACTCTGGAGGAGATCGACAAACCTTCGGAATTGACAGATCAGGCTCAGAGGTTAAAATCCCTGGAGGGTTTACAAACCAGGTTTGAGGATGTCCGAAAGAAGTTCGAAAGTGTTTATGGTCAAACCAGGATCCTGACGAAACCTGATAATTACATCCTGGACCAGGATCACCATAGACACAGTGCCAACCAAACACAGTCATTTGACTGGCAATTTATTGCTGAGTTAGCGATATTGGATCAAATTAACACATTGATACAACAGAGTAAGTAATCATGAAGTCTTCGAATCTACTCATTGCACTTTTTTCATTGATTTTAGTGGTCAGTTGTTCATCTCCCAGAACCTCCGATAAACCTAACATCATATTTATACTGGCAGATGATCTGGGGTATGCTGAGTTAGGTAGTTATGGACANGAATTGATTGAAACACCCAATTTGGATATGCTGGCAGCAAATGGCATGCGATTTACCCAGTTTTACGCAGGAGCACCAGTATGTGCACCTTCCAGATGTACATTGTTAACGGGACAACATCTTGGCCATGCCTATGTACGGGGTAATGATGAAATGGCAGAAAAAGGTGATGTTTGGAATTATGCCAAAGCTGTTGAAGATCCTAATTTGGAAGGTCAGCGACCTCTACCAGATAGCATTAAGACCATTGGAGATATGCTGCAGAAGGTAGGATACAAAACTGCTATTGTAGGAAAATGGGGACTTGGTGGGCCTACTTCTGAAAGTATTCCCAACAATCGTGGGTTTGATTTCTTCTATGGCTACAACTGTCAGCGTCAAGCGCATAATTTATATCCCATGCATCTTTGGAAGAACAAGGAAAAGGATTTGTTGGATAATGAACTTGTTGTCCCCAGCACTAAACTGGATAGTGGAACGGATCCATATGACACTAAAAGTTACCAGGCATTTTTTCAGCAAGATTACGCACCTGCTCTGATGCAGCAGGAGGCCCTGAATTTCATTGATCAAAACAAAAAGGATCCATTTTTTCTCTACTATGCCACACCATTAACCCATGTGCCACTTCAGGTACCCCAGAAGTATATAGATTATTATATGGAGAAGTTCGGGGATGAAAAGCCTTACCTCGGTACTGCAGGCTACTTTCCGGCACGCTATCCCCATGCCACCTATGCTGCCATGGTTACATACCTGGATGACCAGGTAGGGGAGCTGGTAAAAAAGCTAAAAGACCTGGGTATTTATGAAAATACACTGATCATTTTTACCAGTGATAATGGACCTTCTTACGCCGGAGGAGCCGATTCCCCTTATTTTGATAGCGCAAAACCTTTCAAAAGTGAGCGGGGATGGGCAAAGGGTTATGTACATGAAGGCGGCTTGAGGGTCCCGATGATTGCAGCCTGGGAAGGTAAAATCCAACCAGGTACTACGAGCGAGCTGATAGCAGCATTTTGGGATGTGATGCCCACTTTCGCCGAGATTACAGGAGCTACAGTTCCTCACAGCACAGATGGAATTAGCTTTTTGCCTGAGCTTTTAAAAGACCCAAAGCAAACCTCGCATGAATTCCTGTACTGGGAGTACCCGGCAGCGGGTGGTCAGCAGGCAGTCAGAATGGGTAAATGGAAAGGGATCCGAAAAGACCTGAAGAAAAGGGATACTAACCTTATGCTCTTTGATCTGGAAAATGATCCGCAGGAACAGACAGATGTTTCGGGGCAAAACCCTGAAGTTGTAACCAGAATACTGGAGATCATGCAAAATGAGCATGAGACACCAGCAGTAAGTAAGTTTTTGATACCCGTGCTGGAGGAGTAGCTTTATTTCTGAATAACGTGAAAGGGTGTTACTCAACTTGCATCACATCCACACTCACGTCCATGGTTTGACCACCTCCACTGTATACCACACCTTTCATGGGGATTACATCTCCAAAATCACGGCCGGTAGCTACTCGTATATGTTGATCATTGACTAAAAGATTATTTGTGGAGTCAAACTCCAACCATCCAACCTCCGGAATATAAACAGCAATCCAGGCATGAGAGGCATCTGCCCCAACAAGTTTTGGCTGGCCGGGTGGAGGCACAGTTTCTATATAACCACTCACATACCTGGCCGCCAATCCCATTGATCGGGCACATGCCAGTCCAAAGTGAGCAAAGTCCTGGCATACTCCTTTCTTTTCAGCGAACACCTCCCGAAGTGGAGTGCTGATCTCTGTAAAGCCTGGTGTGAAGGTAAAATCCTGATTTATCCTTTGATTGAGGTCAAGCATTGAATCCATGATAGGGCGACCGGGAAAGAATGATTCGCTGGCATAGTCCTTAATATCACTTAAGGAAGGTACGAATGGTGATTCAAGGTAAAACTGGCGGATGTCGTTTAAAACTTCAGTGGTATGAAGAATATCTACCACCGATTCCCACGCCGGCGTATCACCAGGGTTTATATCCATCCAGGAAGGTCTTACCAATTCAACTGCACTTTGAGAAGTCACGGTAAGTTTTTGATGAGTTTTTTGAAGGGAGAAGTAAATAAACTCATTTTCGAAGAAGTCTTTTCTGCGTGTGAGTGATGTAGGTTCAGGATCTATCTCACAGTCAAAATTCACCAGTTTTTGAAAAGGATGAGCACTTGGTATCTGGTACACGATGTTATGACAGAGGGATGCCGGAAAATCATAAATATACTTCGTGATGTGTTTCACATTGTATTTCATACTTCAGGTAATTTGGTTGTGACAAATCCGTACCTGTTCTGGGTATGGCTGAAATACTGCTCATTGATGAGGTTATAGACTTCACCTAACAGACTGGTAATTGATTCCAGATATAAAACCAGTTCTTTTCGATGCTTTCCAGACTTATCGGTAGTCACAAGTTGTTCCGCATTATATAACCTAACCTTTGTGTTGATTTCCAGTAATTTCTTTCTTATTGGGTTCAGATATCTGTTGTTCCCATCAGGCATTTTGTTGATGTGCTGATCAATTCGTTCTACCTGATAGGTTACTGATTTTGGGTTGAGCTCATCAATAAGCAATAAGTTCAATACCGCTTTGACTTCCAGTGTGGACCGGTACATGTATCTATAGGTCACCAGGCTTTCATTGGTCATTAATAAATATTCAAGGATCATCCTTTCCACATCATCAGATCGCTTTTCCGACAGCATGGTTTTGATGATGATACAGGTGTTTCTGGCTGACTCGTTAAACCGGCCAATATTGAGGATGTTCCAGGTATTTTCACGTGTCATGTTATCAATATTCAGCCCATGAAATGCCATCAGTTTGATGATAAGGTTATCGAGGTTGCGGTTGATTTGATGCAGACTCGCCTGATTTTTCATGCGACTTAGCTCATCAGAAATGCTATCGAGGATCCTCCATGTATCCAGACTCAAACGATCCCTCACGGAGTAGGCATTGTTGAGAAAAGATTGTACGGATTGACTAAGTGATCCCACTCGATGAGGATCTGTAATCAATGAGATTAGCTCTTTCTTGGATTGATTTAGGATACTTTTCTTGTTGAATCCGGGTTGTGTGCCAGTAATTGCTGTCAGTGTCTTAAGCAGCGTTGTGATCACAAGGTCTCCCTCGAGATGCTTCTCATCAGCAGTTTCGTAGTATTTCTTGAGGATGATCCTCAGCAATCTCACTGTGTAGATGGACCTTTCTATGTATCTGCCCAACCAAAATAGATGCTCACCCGTTCTACTTGGGATAATATTCTGGATCTGCTTGATAATGGGTGTGGGTTTAAGGTGGTGGGTCTCTTTACCTTCACTTTCCAGAATCCAGGTATCCTTACTGATCCCTCCCGATTGATTGGAAACGATGAATACACCTTTGTCAGGGGAGCTTCTTGACAAACCACCTTGCATAACCTCATAATCGTCATTGTCAGTATCTGCTACCACATAGCTCCTGAATACAGCATTCCGGGCTTCTAGCTTTCCATTGATATAGGATGGGGTAGTGGAAAAGTTGACTAACTCCTGGGCTACGTACAGATGTGGCCTGGCCTGGATCTCATTTTTTAGCTGGATAATCTGCTCTTCAGAGAGATCACCCCCATAGACCGAACGATTCAAACGGCTCCTATAGATCTTTCTGACCATCAGAAACCTGATATTATCCATTACATACTGCTTTTCCTTCTCTTGTCCACACCACCAGGTGGCTACGGATGGCAGAATTAAGTCTTCATCAAGCACATGCTGGCATATCTTGGGCAAAAAAGCCATTAAACCAGGATTCTCCAGTATTCTGACTCCCATAGGATTGATGACCAGGACCTTCTTTTGGCGTACTGACTCCATCAGACCCACCACTCCCAACTGGGAGTCCATTCTAAACTCCAGAGGGTCGCAGAAAACATCATCTACCCTTCTGATGATAATGTCAACTTTTTCCAGCCCGCCAATTGTTTTAAGCCATACATATCCGTCACTTACAGTTAGGTCCTGTCCCATTGCCAGAGTAAAACCCATGTAGGAAGATAGATAGGCATGTTCAAAATAGGTTTCATTACTTGGTCCTGGCGAAAGAAAAACGATCCTTGGGTCATCAGAACCTTGCCATGAAAGTCTTGATAACGTGTTTTTAAGTGTCTGATAATAGCTGCCTACCCTTCGAACGTGGTTTTCTCTCAGCATATCGGGGAAAACTCTTGTCATAGCTACCCGGTTTTCAAAGGCGTATCCGGCACCGGAGGGAGCATCTGTCCGGTCATGAAGTACCCACATCTTACCATCCGGTCCACGAGCCAGGTCTGCAGAATACTGAACTAGTTGATGTTTCCCAGGGATCCTGATTTTGTCCATTTGGCGGAGAAATCCAAGATGGTTGTATATCATCTCGAATGGAATTATCCCCGACCTGATTAATTTTCGTTCACCATAGATGTCCTGAAGTATTTGATTCAGGAGGTTGGCACGTTGCTTCAGCCCTTTTTCGATGAGGGTCCAGTCTTTCTGACTAAACACCATGGGAATAGGATCGAGCATCCAGGGGCGATTGAGCCCTTCAGGATCTCCATAGATGTTGTAGGTGACCCCATTTTCCTTGAGCAATTGCATGACCTCATGAGCTCGGTTTGTCAATCCTTCATTGCCCAATTTGTCATAAGCATTCACCAACTTTTGCCAATGAGGATAAATGTTGCCATCCGCGGTGGCTAATTCATCAAAAAACTGCGCATTTGTAGACGTACGCTCAGACAAATAAGAAGAAATCATGTGCTCAAATGTCTGCTTTTTTTAGAACATCAGAAATTTCTTTTGCCCTTATATTTTCTTAGATCCATAGTAAACGGATAATCCGGATTCACGATCTCGTTGGTTACCTCATATTTGGGGAGTATGTCCAGCTTGGTAAAGAACCTTCCACTTGACTGCTGATTGACTACGGTAGGTTCCACCATGTTGATGCTATGACCAAAGTCAAAGAAACGGGATATACGTCGTGATTCCGCTTCATAACTATTTACAGGGAAAGTTTCGTAATTTCTTCCTCCAGGGTGCGCTACGTGATACTGACAGGCTGCTATTGATTTTTGAGTCCAGGTATCATAGACATCAATGACCAATGGTGTGTCCACACCAATAGTAGGATGCAGAGCAGAAGGTGGTTGCCAGGCTCTGTACCGTATTCCTGATACATATTCACCCTGAACACCTGTGTTTTTCAATGGGATCCTGCAGCCATTACATAGTAAATGATACCTTGAATCAGTAAGCCCGGAGATTTTCACCTGGATACGCTCCATGGATGAATCCACAAATCGAGCGGTACCCATGCTGGACATTTCTTCTCCCAACACATGCCAGGGTTCTATGGCCATCTTCAGTTCAATATGAATGTCATCCACCTGAAGCTCACCCAGAAATGGAAATCTGAAGCTGAAGAAAGGATCGAACCAGCTCATATCAAATTCATAGCCGAAGCTTTTCAATTCATTGATGACTTCATTCAGGTCTTTATAGCAATAGTGTGGAAGGAGAAAGCGGTCATGCAAAGCTGTGCCCCATCGAACTAATGGCTTGCTATAGGGTTTTTGCCAGAACATAGCCAGTAAAGCCCTGATTAAAAGGAACTGGACCATGCACATCTTATAATGAGGCGGCATATCAAATCCACGGAACTCCAGGATACCTAGTCTGCCACTGTCCGAATCAGGTGAATAGAGCTTGTCGATACAGAACTCAGCGCGGTGTGTATTTCCGGTAATATCAATCAAAAGGTTCCTGAAGACACGATCAACAATCCAAAAAGGAACTTCTTCCTCTTTAAGATCAGGAATTTGCTGAAAGGCAATCTCCAACTCATAAAGTATCTCGTCTCTACCTTCATCCACTCGAGGTGCCTGGCTGGTAGGACCGATAAATTGCGTGGAAAACAAGTAGGACAGGGAAGGATGATGCTGCCAAAAGGTGACAAAGCTTTTCAAAACATCCGGCCTTCGTAAAATCGGACTTTCTGATGGGGTCTCACCACCCAATGTCACATGATTTCCACCTCCGGTACCCGTGTGCCGGCCATCCAGGTTGAATTTCTCGCTGGTCAGCCTGCTGAGAGTGGCCTTTTCATATAAAATTTCATAGTTCTTCGTCAGCTCCTGCCAGCTCCCGGCCGGATGAATATTCACTTCAATAACGCCCGGATCAGGAGTGATCATAAACTTTTGAACCCTCACATCCCTTGGAGGATCGTAACCCTCTACCAGGACAGGCATATTAAGGTCAGAAGCTATTCTTTCAACGGAAGTAATCAGGTTGNGGTACTGTTCGAGCAACGCAACAGGAGGGAGGAATACAAACAACTTCCCTTCCCTGATCTCAACAATCAGGGCGGTTTTGAAGATATCCTTTGAATTGTTGAAGGATTGATCCGTGTCGATCATGTTACTGATCTCTTTTGCCGTTGGTAGCGCCTCAACCTCGGCAAACTGACTTCTCTCCGGCTGAAAGATTTCTTTTTCAGGATCTAGTTGCTGAATGGACTTTAATGGCAATCGTAACCCAACAGGTGAATTACCGGGAACGAGGAAAAGGTCATTTCGTCTGAACTTCCATTTACAACTCTGCCAGTTGGATGCCTCATCGTCCCATCGGATAGGGATCACATAAGCCACTGGCTCATCCATACCTTCATTAAGGATTTTGGAGAGTTTTTGACGCTCCAGGTCACTTTTCAGGTCCAGTTTAAGAGGATCCACATTGACAGGAACCTTGCTTTCTTCCCAGATGAAGTAGAAAGGGTCTTCATAGGCAGGTTTCAAATTCTTTGGATCGATGTTCAATACACCGGTTAACCCATGTATAAACTTTTTGGCATCTTGAATGCCCAGACCGTAATCTTTTGAGAGGTCAGCCAGTAACTTGTCGTTACTCCAGATTGGTTTGCCATCCTTGCGCCAGAAGCAAGCCAGCTTCCATCTAGGTAGCGGTTCCCCCGGATACCACTTGCCCTGACCGTATTGCATCAATGCTCCTGTTGCAAATTCATCCTTTAGCTGATGAAATAACTGATTGGCCAGCTTCCTCTTGTGGGCACCATCTGCTGCAGAGTTCCATTCCGGAGCGTCTGTATTATCGATGGCCACAAAGGTGGGCTCACCACCCATGGTTAGCTTTACATTGTTTTGCTGTAGATCGTTTTCTACCTGATTTCCTACAGCCATAATATGGTTCCATTGCTCTTCTGAGTACGGCTTGGTAACCCGTGGTTTTTCCACAATTCTTTCTACAGTATTCTCAAAATGGAAGGTGGTTTTAGCCATTTCGGTAGAACCTGAAATGGGGGCTGCATTTTCCGGACTTGGTGTACAGGCAAGCGGGATATGACCTTCTCCGGCAAAAAGCCCCGAAGTGGCATCCAGACCAACCCATCCTGCACCTGGAAGGTATACCTCTGCCCAGGCATGGAGGTCAGTAAAATCTTCTTCAGGACCACTCGGGCCATCCAGAGATTTCTGATCTGCTTTTAGTTGCACCAAATATCCGGATGTGAATCTAGCTGCCAATCCAAGGTGTCTCATCAACTGGACCAGGAGCCAGGTGAAGTCCCGACAAGATCCTGAGCCGATGGTGAGCGTCTGTTCACAGGATTGAACACCTGGTTCCATCCTCACATTGTATTTAAGCATCCCATTGACCAGTTGGTTGATTGCAACCAGGTAGTCAACGGTGTTCATTTTTTTCTTTCGCAGCTTTTTAGCTTTTTCAACCAGCGCCAGTAGAAGTTCATCCCGCTCTTTGATTTCCAGGTAAGGGGAAAGCTGCTTCTTCAATAAAGCATCGTATTTGAAAGGAAATTTTTCAGCGTAATCCTCTATAAAGAAGTCAAAGGGATTGATGACGACCATGTCTGCGATCACCTCAACATCAATCTCAAAATATTTGATCTTTTCCGGAAAGACAATCCTGGCCATATAGTTGCCAAACGGATCTTGCTGCCAGTTGATAAAATGATTTGACGGGTTGATCTTTAAAGAATAACCCTTGACTTGAGTTCGTGAATGTGGCGCAGGACGAAGGCGAATGACCTGTGGGGATACTTCGATAGAACGGTCATAATCATATTTGGTATAATGGCGTATAGCGACACGAATGGACATAAATTAACGTTTGACCTGATTGAATGAAAATTTTACTAAAAATAGCCAATACAATAGATTGATTTTCAACTAAGCGGCAGATTGTTTTAACAACGACGAAATATTTTCTCTTAATTCAATAATTAAACATATGTTTAAAACAATTGTTTACATTTGTCTTAAATAGATTCTTAGTGAAGCAGGAAAAGGATAAGAAAACCGAGGACAAGATCAAACAAGTAGCCAGGATGATGTTCATACAAAAAGGGTTTACTGGGACTACTACAAGAGAAATAGCCACAGAGGCAGGAACAAATCTTGCGCTGGTAAACTACTATTTCAGAAGTAAGGAGCAACTATTCAAACAAATCATGCTAGAGAGCTTACATGAGTTTTTTGAATCAGTTGTAGACATATTGAATGATAGCCATACCTCACTTGAAATAAAATTAGAACGACTTGTCGAGCGGTACATCAATCAGTTGAATCAGCATCCGGATATTCCCATGTTTATTTTAAGCGAGATTAGATCTAATCCGGAGATTTTTCTCAATGAATTTCTGAAAGGGACAAAACTTCGACAGACGGTACTTTTCAACCAGCTTACAGCACATCTACAGGAGAAGCAAAAACTAAATATCAATCCTATTCATATCATGATGAATGTGTTGAGTATGACGCTGTTTCCATTTATCGTAAAACCCATGATCTGTCATGTGACCGAAATGCCTGAGGATGAATATCGGGCATTGATGTTGGAACGAAAGAAACTCATTCCCATGTGGGTAAAACAAATGGTCAATTAATCATTCAGACAATGAAGCCAATCCAAATTATTCAGAAGGTTTCCAAAAGGTACAGTTTACTGCAATACAAGGTATTTATTATTGCTACTATATCAAGCATGTCTTTAGTGGCTCAGGACTTAACTCTTGACTCTTGTATCTCATTGGCAGAGAAGAACTATCCTTTGATCAAAAAATATGATCTGGTCAAGCAGTCAACAGAATTTACGGTTGACAACGTCGGAAAGGGGAAGCTGCCCAGGTTCAATGTAGTAGGACAAGCTACGTATCAGTCAGAAGTAACCAGTCTACCCGGAGGAGCAGGTCCTGTGATCAGCAAAGACCAATACAAACTTTATGGAGAGATTATACAGCCTCTGACTGATCTGGCTACAGTTGAAAAACAAAAGCAGCTGGCTGAGAACAAAGGAGAACTAGAGCAGCAGGGATTGGAAGTTGATCTTTATTCCATCAAAGAGCGCGTGAGTGACATCTATTTAGCTATCCTGTTGCTTCAAAGCCAGCAGAAAGTGCTCATACTTACAAAAGAATCATTAACCTCTGGCTTGATGACCCTGGAGGCAGGAGTAAAATTCGGATCAGTACTGGGGAGTCAGGCGAGTCTGCTCAAAGCAGAATTACTCAGTCTGGACCAGAAAGTAATAGAGCTACAGTCTGCCAGAAGTGGCTATATCCAAATGTTACAGCGATTTATTGGGCAAGAAATTGAACCGGATGCTAAATTTATTGAGCCAGAAATCAATCATTCAGGTAGACAAATCAACCGGCCGGAATTAGCGCTCTTTACTACACAGACTCAGAGTTTTCAATTACAACAAGAGCTTATCAATGTAGGGAATCTCCCAAAATTCAGTCTGTTTTTGCAAAGTGGGGTTGGGCGTCCGGCTCTCAATTTCTTAAGTAATGATCTTGAATTTTATTACATAGGTGGACTCAGGCTGCATTGGAATGTAGCTGGATTTTACACCAGTAAGAAAGAGAAAGAAAACCTCGTGCTAAGACAGGATATTGTAGCAGCACAAAGAGAGACTTTCCTTTTCAATACCAATCTTCAATTGGACAATTGGGAAGTTCATATTCAAAAATCAGAACAACTCATTGAAAAAGACACGGAAATCATTGACTTAAGAGCCCAGGTCCGGAAAACAGCCCAGGAGCAGCTGGAACATGGAGTGATCACAGCAACCGAATTCAAAGATGCGGTGATCAATGAGGACAAGGCCAGACAAAATCTGGCTATTCATCAAATAGAACTGCTACAAGTCAAACAAAGATTTAATCTCAGTACAGGTAACTTTTAAGGATATGATCGATCTGAAAATCACCCAACACACTCTTGCATATCAACTATTTGTGGCATGCGTTCTTTTAATCATGCCAGGATGTGGTCCTGATGATCCGGGATATGATGCTACCGGTACTTTTGAAGCAGAAGAGACTATTATTTCGGCTGAGGTGGCTGGTGTCTTGAAGTCTTTTGATATAGAGGAAGGTCAGCAGCTAAAGGCTGGTGCAATGCTCGGATATATAGATACGACTACTTTGTATCTTCAGCGAAAACAACTACTGGCCCAAATCCAGGCAGTATTGAGTAAACGCCCGGATATCAATAGCCAGTTATCATCATTACGAGAACAGCTTAAGGCTGCCGAACTTGAACAAAGAAGGGTAAGTCAGTTATTTGAAGCTGAGGCTGCTACAGCCAAACAATTAGATGATGTCAATGCCCAGGTAGCCATCATTAAAGGCAATCTCGATGCGATGTATACTCATCTCAATTCTACTTCCAGAAGCCTGGTTAGGGAAACAGCACCCCTGGAAGCTCAGCTGGAACTCCTCGATGAAAGGATTCGCAACAGTCTGATTCTAAGTCCAATGAACGGTACAGTCCTCATGACTTATGCGAGGCAACATGAAATGGTTTCTCCAGGAAAGCCGCTTTACAAGGTGGCAGACCTGTCAGATATCACGCTTAAGGTTTATATCACAGGTAATCAGTTGCCTACTGTTAAACTCAATCAGGAAGTGGCTGTTTTGACTGATGACGGTGGTGGTGGATACACTGAGAATAAAGGGAAGATTTACTGGATTAGTGATGAAGCGGAGTTTACACCCAAGAGCATTCAGACACAGAATGAGCGTGCAGACAAAGTCTACGCTATGAAAGTAAGAGTGCCAAATGATGGCACATACAAAATAGGGATGTACGGTCAGATCAATTTTTGAGTTTTATGTGGGATATCCGCCTTCAATCGGTCAGTAAAAGCTACGCCAAAGATGCTGAAAAGGCAGTCAATGATATTTCCCTGCACGTTGAGGAAGGCAAGCTTTTCGGATTGATTGGTCCCGATGGGGCGGGGAAAACCACTTTGTTCAGGATCCTGACTACCCTGATCCTTGCTGATAGTGGTACGGCGCAGGTAGGGGGTTATGATGTGGTGAAGGATTTTAAGGTCATCAGAAATTCTATTGGCTACATGCCAGGCCGGTTTTCTCTGTATCAGGACTTAACTGTGAAAGAGAACCTCCGATTTTTTGCCACACTTTTCAATACCTCCATCCAGGAAAACTACGCGTTGATTGAAGATATCTACAAACAGATAGAGCCTTTCAATGATCGAAGGGCTGGTAAGCTATCTGGTGGCATGAAGCAAAAACTGGCACTTTGCTGTGCATTGATCCATAGTCCCAGGGTCTTGTTTCTCGATGAACCCACCACAGGTGTAGATGCCGTGTCCAGAAAAGAATTTTGGGGAATGCTCAAAAACCTGAAGGCAAAAGGTATTACCATCATGGTCTCAACTCCATATATGGATGAAGCCAGTCTATGTGAAGAGATCGCACTGATTCAGGAGGGAAACATCATGTCAGTTAATACCCCGGATGAGATTATCGATCAATATCCGGAGATGCTTTATGCAATCAAATCTAAAGGTATGAATCAATTGCTGCAGGAGCTAAGGAATAGCGAGTTGATTGCTACAGCCAATTCCTTTGGAGAATATCATCATATCACTTTGGCAAAGCAGGGAACTAAAGATCTATTGATCCAGGCACTGAGTCACCGTGAGGATGTGGAGTTAAAATCTGTTCGCCCAACCATAGAAGACTGTTTTATCAACCTGATGAGCAATGGGTGACTTAAAAATGATATCGACCCATGACCTCAACAAGACTTTTGGTGATTTTGTTGCTGTCAATAATATCACTTTTGATGTGCATCAGGGGGAGATATTTGGGTTTTTAGGCGCCAATGGTGCTGGTAAAACCACAGCCATGCGGATGCTTTGCGGATTATCCATCCCTACATCAGGTGAAGCAACTATCGCTGGCTATGATGTCTACAAAGAGACCGAGAAGATCAAGCGGAATATTGGATATATGAGTCAGAAGTTTTCCCTCTATGAAGACCTGACAGTGACTGAAAATATTCGGTTTTATGGAGGGATCTACGGTCTGAAAGATGCTGAAATCAGGTCAAGAAGCAAAGAACTCATCCAAACGTTGGAATTGGAAGATCAGAGGGATTTACTTGTGGGGTCTTTGCCTCTGGGATGGAAACAGAAGTTGGCCTTTTCGGTAGCCATCTTTCATCATCCCAAGCTGGTCTTCCTGGACGAGCCCACTGGTGGTGTAGACCCGGTGACACGTCGACAGTTTTGGGATCTGATCCATAAGGCATCCGATGATGGGATTACCATTTTTGTGACTACCCACTACATGGATGAGGCAGAATATTGTGACCGGATCTCGATGATGGTGGATGGTTATATCAGGGCCCTGGATTCACCTTCACAACTTAAGAAGACTTATCAGGCAGCTTCTATGGATGAGGTATTTTATGAGCTGGCCAGGGGGGCTAAAAGGACTGAATAGTTAATATATGAAGCAGCTTCTGGCGTTTATTCACAAAGAGTTTTTACATGTTTTCAGGGATCCGAAAACGATGCTCTTGCTATTTGGCTTACCCATAGCACAGATCCTGCTCTTTGGTTTTGCGCTTTCTAATGAGATTAATCATTCAAAGATTATCGTGGTGGATTATGCCAGGGATGCTTCTACCAGAAGTATCATAGAAAAAGTGCGGGCCAGTGAAAATTTTGATCTGTATGGTGTATTCAACGATCATCAGCAAATCGAAGAGACCTTTAAGAGGGGTGAGACCAAAATGGCCATTGTGTTTCCCACCAACTTTAACCAGGATCTGATACACTCAGGATATGCAGAGATACAGCTAATCACTGATGCGAGTGACCCGAATACAGCCACCACATTGGTCAACTACTTCAATATGCTTTTGCTCGATTATCAAAGGGAATTGATAGAAGTTCAGGAAATGCCCTTTAACATCAATCTCAGCTTAAGAAATATTTACAATCCTGAGCTGGAAGGCACCACCAATTTTGTGCCTGGTGTGATGGCTCTGGTATTGCTGCTGGTCTGTGTATTGATGACATCTGTGGCCATCGTAAAGGAAAAGGAACTGGGTACTATGGAAATATTGCTGGTATCGCCATTCCACCCTTTCATGGTGATCATCTCAAAGGTGATCCCTTATCTCTTTCTCTCCATCGTTAATCTGATCGTGATTCTGGCACTTAGTGTATTTGTGCTGAAACTGGAAATCGCAGGAAGTTTAATCCTTCTGTTTGGTGTGAGTATTCTACTTATTCTGGCTGCTCTTTCATTGGGCATTCTCATCTCTAATGTGACGAACAACCAGCAGACAGCCATGCTGATCTCCCTAATGGGCATGCTTTTACCCACCCTGATGTTTACAGGGTTCATGTTTCCCATCGAGAACATGCCAAGGTTCCTCCAGGTGATTTCCAACATCGTGCCGTCCAGGTGGTATTACATCATCGTGAAAAATGTAATGATCAAGGGCCTGGGATTTGAATCTATCTGGAAAGAATCTTTGATCCTGGCTGGGATGACAGTTTTCTTGTTGCTGGTAAGTATTAAAAAATTTAAAATCCGGTTAGCATGAGCACGTTGAAGTTTTTGTTGCAGAAAGAATTCAGGCAGATCTTTAGAAATCCTACCATTCTGAGAATGATTCTGCTTGTTCCTGTTGTGCAGCTAATCATATTGCCGCTGGCAGCTGACTTTGAGATCAAAAACATCAACATCAGTATCGTAGACAATGACAGATCGGGTATGTCTCAGGATTTGATAGAGGATATCAAGTCGTCTGGTTATTTCAGGTTGATAAACTATACCCATGACTTCCAGATTGCCTTTAGTGATATTGAGTCCGACGAAGCGGATATTGTCCTGGAAATACCCAATGGATTGGAGCGAGATATGATCAGGGAAAGATCGGGTGCTTTATTTATTGCAGTGAATGCAATAAACGGTACAAAAGCCTACGTGGGAGGTGCATATTTAAGCAGGATCATTTCGGCATTTAATCAGGATCTACGCACTGAGTTCAGTTCTGAAAACAGAGGGACTGCTATCGGAGTAGCAGTGATCAACTGGTTCAATCCGATGCTGAACTATCAGTTTTTCATGGTTCCGGGTATTTTAGTTGTCCTGGTGACAATGGTTGGGGGGTATATGACCTCACTCAATATCGTGAAGGAAAAGGAAGTGGGAACTATTGAACAGATCAATGTGACACCCATCAGGAAAACTCACTTTATCCTGGGTAAGCTGATTCCATTTTGGGTACTTTGTGTAATTGTTTTTACCCTGGGGATGTTCGTTGTTGCACGAATAATTTACGGCATAGTACCCCTTGGTAGCATATTCGTTTTATACGGATACCTGGCGCTCTATCTGGTAGCCATTCTGGGAGTTGCGCTATTGATCAGCACCTATAGCAACACTCAGCAACAGGCTATGTCACTTTCCTTTTTTATGATGATGATTTTCATCCTGATGAGTGGGCTTTTTACCCCGATTGAAAGCATGCCTCAGTGGGCTCAGTGGATAGCTGCTCTAAATCCTGTCACTTACTTTGTACAGGTGATGAGGATGATTGTAATGAAAGGAAGTGAGTTTGGTCATATCACGAAACATTTTCTGATCATGGTAGCTTTTGCTGTGGTCTTTAATTCCTGGGCTATATTGAATTACAAGAAAACAAGCTGATCAATCTCCTCAATTTAGCTCTACTTATAGCGCTGTTCTAAAAATTAAGTTACTTTAAGGGCCACTAATTACTCAATTGCCCACATTTATGATCCTTACTCCCAAAGCAAAAAGGAATATTGGCCGAATCCTGCCATTTGGGATCATCTGGATGGTGCTTGGATGGATATTCCTCACCATTGAAATAGCAGCAATAGGAGAGACGGGTCAAGTTCAGGAGACAGCCATTAAACTGACCGTTCCTATCTTTATCTATGCCAGTATTGCGGTGGGGGTTGTAGGCTGTTTGGTAGGTGCAATAGAAGTGATCTATCTCAACGCTGTGTTTTCGAAATACAGCTTTTTCGTGAAAATCCTGGCCAAGCTGATCATTTACTCTTTCATATTGTTTTTCATCATTCTGATCACATTTCCAATTGCGGCCAGCATGGAGTTAAATACCTCCGTACTCGATCCAGGAGTCTGGGAGAAATACGTAAAATACCTTTACAGTATCACCTATTTGAGTACCAATCTTCAATTATCGGTTTCTCTGGTTGCTTCATTGTTTTATTCAGAGATCAGCGATAAAGTTGGGCAACGGGTCCTGCTAAACTTCTTTGTCGGTAAGTATCACCGCCCAAAATATGAAACCCGGATATTCATGTTTGCTGACATGAAATCCTCTACAACAATTGCCGAGAAGCTGGGGCATGTTCGATATTTTGAACTGCTGAATGAATACTATAACGATTTCTCAGATTCAATAATCAATACTTTAGGAGAAGTATATCAATATATTGGGGATGAGATAGTTATATCGTGGACTCTTGACCGGGGATTAAAAAATGCATACTGCATTCAGTGTTACAGGGAGGTGAAAAGTCAACTTAGGAGCAGGGCTGAGTGGTATCAGAAGGCATTTGATGTGCAACCTGACTTTAAAGCAGGGATTCACGTAGGAGAGGTGACAACTGGTGAAATCGGAGCCTTAAAGAAAGAAATCATTTTTACCGGGGATGTCCTGAATACGACGGCTCGTATACAAGGCCTGTGTGGTGAGCTCAAGGAAGATCTGATCATTTCCGAGGACCTGATGAATCATTTTGAAGATCGATCAAACAAAGCACAGTTTCGGTCGCTTGGTACCTATCAGTTGAAAGGAAAAGAATCAGATACACATTTGTATACAATTGATTAATAGAGGAACTAGATGAAACAGAGTCTTCTCCTTATTTTCCTCTCCCTACTGCTCTGGCAATGCCAAAACAAGCATAACACAACTGAAACTCAGACGGGGACCGGGGTTTTGGAAGGTGAAACCCTGGCAAAACAATACTGTGCTTCCTGCCATCTTTTCCCCACACCAGATCAGCTGGATAAAGCTACATGGACTAGTCAGACACTGCCCAATATGGCTGCACGACTGGGATTGAGGGTTGGGAACTACGATCCATTTGAGGGTGTAGAAGCTGTTGAATTGCCTGAATTAAAAGCTATGAAGGTATATCCAGAATTACCACTTATCAAGGAGGACGAATGGCAGAAAATAGTGGCTTATTACCAGCAATTGGCACCGGAAAAGCTCCCTGCACAGAAAAGAAATACTCCGATAGGTAATGAAGCGTCACCTTTTTTGCCGGAACAGATCAAATTCGGAAAAAAGGAAGTTCCCCAGGTGACATTATTGGAATTTGATCCGGAGGAAAAAACGCTTTTCATTGGAGATAATATCCAGTTGTATGCATTTGATCAGGGTTTGAAAACGGTAGGTAGTTGGCAATTAACATCCCCATCATCTGACATTGCCATAACCCCAGATGGGATCATGGTGCTGAGTATTGGCGAGTTTAACCCTTCAGAAAAGAAGGAAGGAGTGTTTTTCCCCTTGACGCTGACCAATGGACAACCAGCTGAGAACTATGTGGTCACTGATTTGCAACGTCCGGTCCACTTTACAATTGGTGATTTAAACGAAGATGATCAGGATGATCTGGTCATCTCGAGCTTTGGCAACCACCAGGGCCAGCTGGCATGGTATGATCGCTATGATCAAAATAAGGTTTCCGTTTTGTCATCACTTCCGGGGGCCAGAAAGGCTGAAATTGTGGATTTGAATCGTGATGGAAAAAATGACATAGTAGCCCTTTTCGCACAAGCCTGGGAAAAGCTGGTTGTGTATTACAATAAGGGAGATAGTCAGTTTGAGGAAACCACATTGATTTCGCTCCCGTCCGTTCACGGGTCAAGTTATTTTGAGCTTATCGATTTCAACCAGGATGGACATCCGGATATATTGATGACAAATGGAGATAACTGGGACTACTCGAATGTGCCCAAGCCCTATCATGGGGTGCGTATTTACCTCAACGATGGTAAGAACCAATTCTCGGAATCCTATTTTTTCCCGCTCTATGGCTGTAATGAAGCCCGAGCCATAGACTTTGACCAAGATGGCGATTTGGATATTGCGGCCATAGCATTTTACAGCGATGAGTTAACGCAAGGATTTGTCTACCTGGAGAACGATGGAGAAATGAACTTTAAGGCACACTTTGTCAACGAAACAGCTTGTGGCAAGTGGCTGACGATGGATGTGGGAGATTTCAATAATGATGGCTACCAGGACATTTTT
>JAHCMM010000015.1 GCA_019192515.1 Cyclobacteriaceae bacterium SS2 | reverse complement strand
AGTAGTGGAGAAAGGATGGTGTCCTGGTGTCGGGCGCACGTTGGCGCAGAAGCTTTAGCATAGGAGCCGACCCCGGTCGAACCCAACTGCGCTGCCGAAATGAAATGAAGATAAAGGCGGATGCTTTACAGGTTGAAGTTATACCCAATTACAAACAGGACGGGCCAGGGATCTGTTAGGTCGGTGATCCGATTGTCATTTTTAAGTTTATCATAATCATCTTGGAATGCACCTGATCTCACAGGAATCAATATGCCAAGATCCCAATAATTGCCTTCTTTCTGTATGGAGTTGATTTTAACTCCAAGCCCAAAAGAAGGCCCGGCATAGACATCATTATATTCATCCTCAAGACCTTTTACCTTTATAGCTGCATTTGTTCCATACATTCCGGTAAGATAGAATTGGGCCATACTCGAACTCTTAAAATCTTTGAGTAATCCTATGTTATATCCAACGCCTGCTAATTGATATCCAAGGCCCCCAAACAGATTCAGACTATTAGCTACATTGGTCCCAAACCTAACGCCAAACCCACCGTATGGAAGACCACCTCCAATGCCGAAGGAACTTTCTTTCTTTTGAGAGCTAAGATGAAGATCCTGGGACAAAGCTATGTTGAAGGATAAGACAGTGGCGACTGCAAATAGTAGTAACTTCATGGTCCGATATATTTTAAAATGTCCAGTTTGAATCAATTATTTTGACAGTACTTTCAACGGTTGAATATTTTTTCATCCCATTTTCAATCAGAAAGTCCACGTCATCATCCTGACCTGATAATGCAGCTTCTGATTTTTTCGACATTATTTTCTTTACCTTACCAATAACCTTTGCATTGTCTGGTGCTACAGGCAATAATTTTACTCGGGCCTTCATGGCTCCCATAGTGGGTTTTACTTCTATAATGTAGGTGGAATTGGGTAATAACTCACCTTTTATAAAGTCCCTGTTTTCTGCAGCGGCCCAAAATACATGATCACCGGGATCACATTCGTATTTGAAATAGTTGACACCCTGCAGCTTTCCAAGATATTTTTCTCCATCAAAATATTTGAAATTGATCAAGGCACCGGTACCTGAAGATCTTACAAAGTAAACAAGCGATTTCCCCTCAGATGGTTTTTCAAACTCCTGAGCACAAATGAGAGATTGAGCAATAACAATTGTTGCTACAAAAAGGACATATTTTTTCATTTTCAGGTTAGATATATGGGTAGATATTAGTTGTTAAGTAAATATATGATATAAGTATTTTTTGTACAAAACGTTTTTTTACATCAGAAAATAATTCAGCTAATCAGGGAGGTTAAATTGTGAAAACAACCCTTTGCCCTAAATACATCTCAATCTTTACATCTCAATTCTTGCCATAAAATCCTATGAAACAGTATCTTGTGCCCCTATTATAATTTGATGACCGAAGATGAGTGAGATCAACCCAAAATATCCTGACATAGACTATCTGCGCGACCGCGCAAAAAAACGTATCCCCGGGTTTGCATTTGATTACCTGGATGGGGGATGCAATGCAGGAATTAATCTCAAGAGAAACACCGATGAGATCCGTGAGCTCCAGCTAAAACCCTACTATCTCAGAAAGTTTGAAAACCTTAGCCTCAAGACCACCTTGTTTGGCAAAGAATACGACATGCCTTTTGGTATCAGCCCAATTGGCCTCCAAGGTTTAATCTGGCCCAGGGCAACAGAGATTCTCGCAAAGGCAGCTTTTGATCACAACATTCCTTTCACCCTGAGCACTGTTGCCACAGCCAGTCTGGAAAAAGTAGCGGAGATCACAGAAGGAAACGCCTGGTTCCAGCTATACCACCCAGTAGAAAACAAGTTGAGGGATGATATCCTGGATCGGATGAAGGCAGCAGAATATCCAACATTGGTTCTGTTGTCTGATGTACCGGCTTTTGGGTACAGGGCAAAAGAGATCAGGAATGGACTGGCGATACCTCCAAAGATGACACTGCGAAATATCTACCAGATCATAACCAGACCCAACTGGGCAATCAATACACTCATCGCAGGCACTCCACAGTTCCAGACACTTAAGCCGTACATCCCCAAAGGGATGAGTTTGAGTCACCTGGGGCTTTTCATGAACAAGACGTTCAATGGCCGCTTGAGTGAGGAGAAAATCAAAGAGATCAGGGATAAGTGGAAAGGCAACCTGGTGATCAAGGGCATCGTCAGCAATGAAGATGTAGAGAAGTCCATCAAACTTGGTGTGGATGGCATTATCGTCTCCAACCACGGAGGACGTCAGCTGGATCATGGTGAATCCACGATCAAGCCTCTGGCAGAGATCTCCAAAAAATACGGAGATAAGATCAAGGTGATGATGGACAGTGGTATCAGGACCGGTCCTGATATTGCGACCTCGCTGGCTTCGGGTGCTCATTTTACATTCCTGGGTCGGTCATTTATGTACGGTGTTGGAGCGCTTGGCAAAGAGGGGGGTGACCATACCATTGCAGTCCTCAGGGCTCAGCTTACCCAGGTGATGCAGCAGCTCTGTTGTGAAAAGGTGGAAGACCTGCCAAACCACCTCATCAAATAGCCAGCGGGATGGTGTCTGGCGACGATAAAGAATTGAAGTAATTGTTGTATCTTGAAATAAAGCGAAAGGAGAATGAAGATGGTAAACATTAACACATCCGAGGAAACCTATGATGCCATAGTTGTGGGGACCGGGATATCAGGAGGATGGGCTGCCAAGGAGCTCACCGAGAAAGGACTGAAGACTTTGGTCCTTGAGCGAGGAAGAATGATCAAACATATAGAGGATTATCCTACCATGTATACAGATCCCTGGGATTTTGAGAATGGCGGTGCGCTTGATGTCGAAGAGCGAAAACGCTACCATAAGCAGATTAGAACTGCTTACCTGGCCAATAAGGAATCTATCCATTTTTTTGTGGATGATCTGGAGCATCCTTACAACGAGATCAAGCGATTCGACTGGGCAAGAGGATATCATGTGGGTGGAAGGTCGATCACCTGGGGTAAGCAAAGCTACCGGCTCAGCGAAATGGATTTTGAATCCAATGCCAAAGAAGGTGTGGCAGTAGACTGGCCTATCAGGTACAAAGATTTAGCCCCCTGGTACGACTATGTCGAAGAATTTATTGGAGTATCGGGACAGAATGAGGGATTACCTCAATTGCCGGATGGCAAGTTCCTAAAGCCCATGGAAATGAGTTGTGTTGAAAAAGTGCTGAAAGACAGTATCGCAAGCCATTACACCGACAGGATCATGACCATTGGTCGGGCAGCACATATCACAGAAGGTACAAAGCCTGGAATGGGAAGGTCCACCTGCCAGTTTAGAAACCGGTGCCGTCGTGGATGCCCTTATGGTGGGTACTTCAGCAGTAACTCATCTACGCTTCCGGTAGCAGCTGAGACCGGTAATATGACCTTGAGACCAAACTCCATTGTTCATGAGGTGGTTTATGACAAAGACACTAAAAGAGCTACTGGCGTACGTGTGATCGACGCTGAGACCAACCAGTCTTATGAGTACAAGGCAAAAGTCATTTTCCTATGTGCTTCTGCTGTTGCCTCTACCTCGATACTGATGCAGTCCAAGAGTGATCGGTTCCCCGAAGGAATGGGCAACGATTCCGGAGAGCTGGGGCACAACCTGATGGATCACCATCTTGGTGCAGGTGCCCGAGGCGTTACCGATGACTTTCAGGACAAATACTTTGTGGGCAATAGGCCTAATGGTATTTATATTCCCCGGTTCCGAAACCTGGGCGGAAGCACCAATCGAAAGGATTTCTTACGTGGTTATGGTTACCAGGGTGGTGGCAGCAGGTCCGACTGGACGGAAAACGTAAAAGAGTTGAGCTACGGTAAAGATCTGACAAAAGCCATTGTGACTCCCGGAAAATGGCAGATGGGACTTGGGGGATTTGGTGAATGCCTGCCATACCATGAAAACCGCATGTACCTGGATTACGATAAGACAGACAAGTGGGGGCTGCCAACCGTAACCTTTGATGCAGAATTCAAAGAGAATGAAATGGTGATGCGGGAAGATATCCAGGATCAGGCTGCTGAGATGCTGGACAATGCCGGATTTAAAGACATCCAGAAATACAATGGAGAGGCTGTGATAGGAAAAGGGATCCATGAAATGGGAACAGCCAGGATGGGTAGAGACCCGAAAACTTCTGTACTCAATAAGTACAACCAGATCCACAGCGTACCGAATGTGTTTGTGACGGACGGGTCTGCCATGACTTCGTCAGGATGTCAGAATCCATCACTGACTTATATGGCCCTTACAGCGAGGGCAGCAGCATATGCAGTGGAAGAATTGAAAAGACAAAACCTCTAAGATGATGGAAAGAAGAAAC
>JAHCMM010000140.1 GCA_019192515.1 Cyclobacteriaceae bacterium SS2 | reverse complement strand
TCTCTCAAAGTAAAAAAAATCAACTGACCTTTCATCCGAAGACAAAAGATCCGCACTCTTTTTATAGAGCAATTTGCTATCTGTCCATTCGTTCAAAGAACTTTATTACCAACTCTTGCGCCGGTAAATGAATACGGAAATTCAACATGAATTTCGGTACTTTTTGACAATCTCGTGTGATTGTCTTGCTGAAAGCGGATGCAAAATTAGATAAACTTTTTGCAAGTCCAACTTTTCGAGTAAAAAACTTGAGAAATATTTTTCTCCCTCAAAAAGCGGATGGCAAAGATACTAAAACCATGGAATTCTAAAAGACATTTTAAGCAGTAAATGCTTCTTTTAGTACAGTTTCTACCCGATTAGGTCCGAGTGATACAATTTCAATTGGTGCCTTTACCTGTTCCTCGATATAAGCGATATATTCTAATAGTAAAGAAGGCAATGCATCAAAAGAATTTGCTTTAGTGGCTCCCCAGCCTTTAAAGGCCTTAAACATCAATTCCCAATCAGTGCCTTCCAGGTATAGTGGAAGCTCATCAGTGGTTTTTCCTTCCATTTCATATCCATAGCAGACCTTTACCTCATCCAGATCAGCCAACACATCGGCTTTCATCATGAAAAGCTTGGTCACGCCATTGAGCATACAGGAGTATTTCAGTGCCGGCAGATCGAGCCAGCCACATCTTCGGGGTCTTCCGGTAGTTGCACCGAATTCATTCCCTTTCTTCCTGAGCTCTTCTCCATCTTCTCCTTGAAGCTCGGTAGGGAATGGTCCACTACCTACTCTTGTACAGTAGGCTTTGAAAATCCCAAAGACTTCGCCAATCCACCTGGGGGCTACACCCAGTCCATTACATGCACCAGCAGAAATCGTATTGGAGCTTGTTACAAATGGATAGCTACCAAAGTCGATGTCCAGCATAGAACCCTGAGCACCTTCGGCAAGCACTGCCTTATTATCAGTGATGGCCTGATTGATCAAATATTCCGTGCTGAGGATATCAAATGACCGAATGGTCTCAATGGCATTAAAGAAAATCTCTTCGTCCTTTGTGATATCAAACTCGAAATCATAATGCTCCAGAATCCTCAGATGATAATTTTTGATCTCTTCATATCTCTTATCAAAATCCGGCTCATCCACATCACCAATCCTTAGGCCTCGCCTGGCTACCTTGTCCTGATAGGTAGGACCGATACCTCTTAGGGTAGAACCGATCTTCTTATCTCCCTTGGCTTGCTCATAAGCCTGATCCAATATTCTATGAGTAGGCACAATCATCTGAGCCTTGTTCGAAAGCACCAGGTGTTTCTTCAGATCCAGGTTGAAAGGTTTCAACTTCTCAATTTCTTCCTGAAATACTTTTGGATCCAGGACCACCCCATTTCCAATCACATTTAAGATCCCCTCGTGAAAGATCCCAGATGGAATCTGATGTAACACATGCTTGTGTCCATCGAACTCCAATGTGTGACCTGCATTGGGGCCACCCTGAAATCTTGCAACTACATCGTATTTGGGGGCTAAAAAATCCACGATCTTTCCTTTCCCTTCATCTCCCCATTGAAGGCCTAACAAAATATCTACCTGCGCCATCAGTTTGTTTTTGAAATGGTGTCCTCAGCTTCCTTCTCGGATTTTACAATATTGAAAATTGCCTGAAGCTTTGTAATAATTAATAACTTTTTAACATGCTCGGAAGGATTCACTAAGTATAGTTCTCCTCCTTTGTTTCTAAATTTTGTGAGAATAGTGATCAATACCCCTATCCCACTTGAATTGATGTACCTAACATCAGAAATGTTTATCAGACAGTATTTAGCGTCTGACGAAAGTGCATCATTTACAATTTCGATCAATTCCGGGCCATTGTTTTCACCAATCAAGTCCCCGGAAAAATTCAGGATCAACCTGTCATTGCTCAGATTATGAGTGTAATTCATCATATGATCACTTATTTTTTATTCTCACAATCTACCCTTTTGCAACTGGCATAGAGTAGTAAAGAATGATGAATAATATCAAATTTTAGAAGATCGCCTACTGTAGTCTGGATATTTTGAATTCTCGGGTCACAAAATTCCATCACTTTGTTGCAATCCGTGCAAATTAAATGATCATGCTGCTTAAATCCGTGAGATTTTTCATATTGTGCAAGATTTTTCCCGAATTGATGCTTCGTGACCAGATCACACTCTACCAAAAGATCTAAAGTATTGTACACCGTAGCCCTGCTAACCCGATAATTCTTATCTTTCATGGAAATGTACAGAGATTCCACATCGAAGTGGCCTCTACGCGTATATATTTCCTCCAGGATTGCATAGCGTTCCGGAGTTTTCCGCAGACTCTTCTTTTCCAGATAAGCAGTAAAGATCTTTTTTACCTCGTCTAAAATAACAGATTGTTCCATGACCGGGTGCAAATATAGTTATAGAAGTACTGCTTCTCTATTAACTAAGAATCTCTTGACACAGAGACCACTCCCTGGACCTTCTCCAGGTTTGTGATTAATTTATCCAAATGCTCTGTATCATTCACATACAATTGAATCTCTCCTTCGAAGATCCCCCCTTCAGTATTGATGGTGATTGATCTCATGTTCACCTTCAACTCTCCAGAGATAATACTGGACACATCGTTGATCAGGCCAAGTCTGTCTGTACCAATAATTTTAAGCCTGGCAATAAATGACTTATCATGACTAGAGGTCCATTTGGCCTTAATAACCCGGTATCCATAGTTAGAAAGCAGCTCTGCAGCATTTGGACAGCTTGTTCTGTGGATCTTGATACCATCATTCACAGTAACGAATCCAAATACATCGTCACCGGGGATAGGATTACAGCACCTGGCAAATTTGTAATCCACCACATCCATGTCCTCGCCTATAAGTAACAGGTCAAAATCTTTCTCTTTGACTTTTTTCTTCTGCCCTTCGAAAGCATCCGGGTCTTTGACCTTGGTTTGAGTGGGGACTTCAAACTGTTTATCTCTAAACTTTTTGATTTCAACGTGATTGATCTTTCCCCTGCCCACCAGGTAATAAAGATCAGTCGGGGTCTTAAGGTCAAAATATGCTACGAGCTGATCCAGAATTTCCTGACTCCAGGGTAGCTTCATTTGTTTGATCTTGCGCATCACAATTTCCTTACCCTCGCTGGCAAAAACTTTACGCTCTTCCTTTAGCACATCTTTGATCTTGGACCGGGCTTTCGAGCTAACCACATACTTCAGCCAGTCTTCATTAGGCTTTTGCTTTCGGGAAGTAAGAATTTCAACCTGGTCACCATTTTTCAATGGATGATTTAAAGGAACCAGTCTTTGATTGACTTTTGCGCCCAGGCAATGCGCGCCAACTTCAGTATGGATGTCGAAGGCAAAATCAAGGGCGGTAGCTCCATTAGGTAATGTGATCAGGTCACCCTTTGGAGTAAAAGTAAAGATCTCTTCATGGAACAGGTTAGATCGGAAATCATCCACGAATTCAATAGCTGAAGTATTGTTTTGCTCTAAAATCTCCCGGACCTTGGCAATCCATTGCTCCAGACCACGATCACCGGGCGATTCTTTTTCTTTATACTTCCAGTGGGCAGCGTACCCCTTCTCAGCTATCTCATCCATCCTTTTGGTTCGGATCTGAACTTCTACCCATTGACCGGTTGCACTCATTACCGTAGTATGGAGCGATTCATAACCATTGGCTTTTGGAATGCTGATCCAATCCCGTAGTCGGTCAGGGTTTGGCTGATAGAAATCCGTAACAATAGAATAAGCCTGCCAGCAAGCGGCTTTTTCATGTTCTACATCGGTATCCAGAATGATCCTGATGGCAAAAAGATCAAAGACTTCCTCGAAAGGGACATTCTGGGTCTTCATCTTATTGTATATGGAATGGATGGACTTTGGTCTTCCTTTTATTTCGTAAGTAAACTTATGTTTACCCAGCTCGTCTTTGATCGGACGAATGAAACTCCTGATGAATCTATTCCTGGCTTCTCTGGTAATTCTGATTTTTTGAACAATGTGATTGTAGGTCTCATTATCTGTGTACTTCAGATAAAGATCTTCCAGTTCAGATTTAATGACATACAATCCAAGCCGATGTGCTAGAGGGGCATATATAAAAATAGTCTCGTTGGCAATTTTTAATTGCTTGTCTCGCGGCATGCTTTGCAGCGTACGCATATTGTGTAGCCTGTCCGCCAGTTTGATCAGGATAACCCGAACATCATCTGAAAGGGTTAGCAACATTTTACGGAAATTCTCTGCCTGGGCAGAGCTTCCCTGCTCAAATACGCCGGATATTTTAGTCAGACCATCAATAATACTGGCCACTTTGCGTCCAAATGTTCTTTCGACCTCTGCCAGACCTGTTTCGGTATCTTCCACCACATCATGCAGCAAGGCACAAATAATGGATGTGGGACCCAGCCCTACCTCTGACACACAAATTTGCGCGACCTCCAGGGGATGAAATATGTAAGGTTCTCCCGACTTTCGACGCATATCTTTGTGAGCATCCAATGAGAGATTAAATGCCTTTTTGATCATCCTGGCGTCACCTTCCTTCAGCACAGGCTTTGCCGATCGGAGGAGTTTTCGGTACCTCCGAATGATTTCTTTTCTTTCCTCTTCTACATCAACTTCTAAAATCATAAAAACAAAACATTTGATAAGGGTGAATAATTACAAAACTTTTAATTAATTTTGCCCTCCGAAAATTTACTAGATGTAGCAAATCTATACACAGTAAATTCTTTGAAATATTGAGAACATGAGTCCTGAGATGTAAAGTAACATCAGGGCCAGAGATTTGTAAAAATGCGGATGTGGCGAAATTGGTAGACGCACTAGACTTAGGATCTAGCGCCGCGAGGCATGGGGGTTCGAGTCCCTCCATCCGCACTTTTTTAAATCCTTTATTCGAAATATCTTTTCTATTCAAATTAACCTCTAGTAGGGTTTTACCTGATTAAATTCAAATCTTTAGCCAATTGGAAATCACACTTGACAAAATCGACAAGACAGAAGGTTTAATTAAAGTTAAATTAAAGCAGGATGATTATCAACCTGGTGTAAAACAAAAAATTAAGGAGTACAGCAAGAAAGCCAACATTAAGGGTTTCAGACCAGGAAAAGTACCCCCTCAATTGATCAAAGAACTTTACGGAAAGTCTATTCTGGCTGAAGAAATCAATCAATTGCTTTCTGACAAGCTCAATGCATACCTAAGAGAAAGTGATCTCCAGTTTCTTGGCGAACCTATGCCAAAAGAAGAGTCTTTCGAAAATCTTGATTTCAGCATTGATCAGGCAAAAGACTTCGAATTTGAATACAATGTAGGATTTGCTGAAGAGTTTGAGCTGAAAATTGATCAAAAGCTAAAGGTTGAGAAACCTACAATCAAGGTTGATAAGAAAGTGATTGACGAAACTGTAGAAAACCTTCAGCGTCAATTTGGCGAGCTATCAAACGAAGAAGTTGCGCAAGCCAAAGACATGATCTATGGGAAAGTAACTTCCAAGGATGGTGAAATTGATAAAGAAATAAATATCGACATGAACGACCTTGAAAAAGGGGTCGACAAGAAATTTATTGGTAAGAAAGTAGGCGATGCAGTGGAGTTTGATCCAAAGAAACTATATGTAGACTCCCATAAACTACATCATCAGCTAAATATCAGTCATGATGACTTTGATAAGCTGAAAGGTAAGCTTACCATCACAATTGGAGGCATTTCTCGTACAAACCCTATCCCGGTTGATCAAAAACTATTTGACAAGACTTTTGGTGAAGGGAAAGTAAAGACTGAGGAAGAGTTTAGAAAAAAGGTGGAAGAAGCTGTAAGTGAAAATTATAAGCGGGAAGAAGAGCAGTATTTCAACTATTGACTCAGAAATCAGCTTGTAGAAAAAGCAAAGATCAATCTTCCTGACAGCTTCCTGAAGAAGTGGTTGGCCAAATCGGATGAAAAGATTACGGATGAAGTGCTGACTGAAGAATACGAGTCATACAGCAAAGAACTTAAATGGTCTTTGATCAAAAATAAGATTATCAAAGATCAGTCGTTGAAGGNAGAGAATGAGGAAGTTGTAGCTGAAGCTAAAAACCTGATCAGTGCACAGTTTGGACAAGCCGGATTGGGTGATCAGATGGGTGATAAACTCGACATGTTTGCTCAAAATTACCTGCAGGCAGAAAATGGCGAAAACTACATGAAGATTTACAATCAGGTACTAAACAATAAGGCCCTTGAGTACGTAAAATCTCAGGTAAATATTAAGGATAAAGTAGTAAGTTTGGATGAATTCAGAAAACTTCCATGAACTTAGCTAATTCAATTGAAGTTATTAATGAGTCCTTTTGATAAGGACTTTTTTTATTTTTACTTACATAAGTTATATTCAAAACATGATTAACACTCAAGAATTCAGAAAATATGCCGTAAAGGACCAGGGAATCAGTGGATCTACCTTTGACTCATATGTACACAAGGTTGAAAACATGACTCGGGCAGTCATCGAAGAAAGACCCACTAATTTCCGCGAAATAGATGTTTTCTCAAGACTTATCATGGACAGGATCATTTTCCTGGGAATGCAGGTAGAAGAAAATATCGCCAACATTATCACAGCTCAGTTATTGTTTCTTGAATCAGTAGATTCTAAAAAAGACATTTTACTTTACATCAATAGTCCAGGTGGTTCAGTATATGCCGGATTAGGTATGTACGATACCATGCAGTACGTTAACCCCGACGTAGCTACAATCTGTACAGGTTTGGCCGCTTCAATGGGTGCTGTATTGCTTTCAGGTGGAGCCAAGGGAAAAAGATCCTCTCTTCCGCATAGCCGGATCATGATCCACCAACCAAGTGGTGGAATGCAGGGTCAATCTAAGGACATGGAAATCACCTTGAAACAAACCCTGGAACTCAGGAAAGATTTGTATAATATCCTTGCCAAGCATACTGGCAAGAAGTTTGATGAAATAGAAAGAGATTCTGACAGAGACTATTGGATGAGAGCTACTGAAGCAAAAGATTATGGGCTCATCGACGAAGTTTTAGAAAGAAAAGCAGAAAAATAATGGCAACACAAGTCACTTGCAGTTTTTGTGGCCGTAACAAGAAAGACGTAGATCTGATGATCTCGGGTATACATGCGCACATTTGTGACAAATGTATTTCTCAGGCACAACAAATACTGAACGAAGAACTTAAGACTAAAAACAATAGCGAATCACCCAATTTTAATTTGGTGAAGCCAGCTGACATGAAACGTCACCTGGATGAGTTTGTGATTGGTCAGGAAGAAGCTAAAAAATATATTTCCGTAGCGGTGTACAACCATTACAAACGGCTCATGCAGCAAAAGGACAAGGATGATGTAGTCATCGAAAAGTCCAACATTGTGATGGTAGGACAAACCGGAACAGGTAAAACCTATCTTGCCAGAACACTGGCGAAGATTCTACAGGTACCTTTCTGTATTGCTGACGCAACCGTATTGACCGAAGCAGGATATGTAGGTGAGGATGTAGAAAGTATTCTTACAAGGCTTCTGCAAGCAGCTAACTATGAGGTAGAAGCAGCTGAAAGAGGTATTGTTTATATCGATGAGTTGGATAAGATTGCCAGGAAGTCTGACAATCCATCCATCACACGAGATGTGAGTGGTGAAGGCGTACAACAAGCCTTATTGAAGCTACTTGAAGGAACATCAGTGAATGTGCCACCTCAGGGTGGACGAAAGCATCCGGATCAAAAGATGATCTCAGTAAATACTGAAAACATCCTGTTTATCTGTGGTGGTGCTTTCGACGGCATCGAAAGGGTCATCGCCAACAGGCTAAACACCCGACCTATCGGTTTTGTGAATGAGAAAGATGAAGGAACTCCAATTGATAAGGAAAACCTGCTTCATTACATCTCTGCACAGGACCTGAAAGGCTTTGGATTGATTCCTGAGCTGATCGGACGTTTACCTGTACTTACGCATCTTGATCCTCTTAACAACGACGCTTTGAAACAAATCCTGACAGAGCCTAAAAACGCTTTGGTGAAACAGTATAAAAAACTGTTTGAAATGGAGAATGTAAAGCTGGAGTTTAATGAGGACGCCATTGACTACATCGTGGAAAAAGCCATGGAGTTTAAATTAGGTGCACGAGGCCTGCGATCAATATGTGAGGCCATCATTACAGATGCCATGTTTGATATCCCGTCTAACTCCAGCATGAAGGAATTTATTCTGACCAAAGAATATGCGGAGGAGAAGCTTGAGAAATCTAAGTTTAATAAGCTAAGGGCAGCTTAATAGCTCACTTTAGCATTGCAATAATTTCAGAGGCAGCATTTTGTGCTGCCTTTTTTTGTCCCAGCTTTTCACTGATCTCTGTGTATCCGGCCCTCATTTTTTTAATGGTCGACTCATCATGAAGCAACAATTCAATGTGATTAAGAATGGTCTCGGCATTGTATGCAGACTGAATCAGCTCCTCCACTACCCTTTTACCGGCTATCAGGTTAACCAGAGAGATAAATTGGATCTTTACCAGCATCCTCCCTATCAGATAGGTGAGCCAGCTTGTTTTATACACCACTACCTGTAGCGTCCCTACTATAGCTGTTTCCAAAGTAGCTGTTCCTGATGTCACGATTGCCACATCGGCCAGTTTTAAAAGTTCATAGGTCTTGTTATAGTGAATGGAGACATTTTTCAAGGCGCCTATTTCCTGATAGGATTCCGGAGGCAAATTATCTACCCCGGCTACCAGAAACAGAATTTCCGGTCTTTTTATTGCCAGTTGATTGATAACAGAAATGGCCTTTTCTACTTCCTGCGACCGGCTTCCCGGTAGTACTGCAACCCTTTTATTATCAGCATTTTTAAGCTCTTCGAGTCCGGAAAAATCATAATTATATTCCGCAATAGATTCAACCAGGGGGTTCCCAACATACTTTACCGGATAATCCAACCTTTTGTAAAATGCGGTCTCAAATGGCAAAATAACCAGCATCTGATCCACAAACTGTCTGATCTTTTTTATTCGTCCCTCTTTCCAGGCCCAGATCTTCGGAGAGATATAATAACAGGTTTTGAGACCAATCGACTTGCCATATTCAGCCATTCTGAGATTAAAGCCTGGAAAATCAACAAGGATCAGCACATCAGGCTGATGCTTTGAGATGTGGGATTTACAGAGACTGAGTTTTTTATTAATAACTCTAAGATTTTTGATCACCTCCCATAAACCCATGAAAGATATCTCGCGGTAATGCTGAAGAAGCTTAGCTCCTTCCGCTTGCATCATATCACCACCCCATGCGATTATTTCGGCATTAGGATCTTGCTTTTTGAGCTGGCCAATCAGGCGGGCTGCATGCATATCTCCCGATCGCTCACCGGCTATGACAAAATACCTCATGAACCAAAATATTCTACATAGTTTCTCGGTGTCTCATATAATTTCAGAGAGTGTAATTTAGCATCAGCTGCAATGGTGGGAATTAATGGCTCCAGAATGTTCCAAAACTCGATGATCAGATTTTCACAGCTAGCCAGCTTCCCTTCCATAAAGGGTACATCCATGTTGAGGTTTTTATGATCCACCTTATCAATAATCTCTCGCCTAATAAGAGTGCTTAACTGCTTAAGATCTATCACAAATCCTGTTTCATCATCTGGCCAGCCCTTCACCGTAGTGATCAGGTCAAAGTTGTGCCCATGCCAGTTGTCATTGGCACATGGCCCAAAAACCTTTACATTTTGTTCTTTACTCCACTTTGGATTGTAAAGTTTATGTGCAGCGTTGAAATGCTCCTTCCTACTAACGTACATCATGGCTCGCAAAATTAATGGAATTCACTGCCAGGGGTGAAAACAATGGATTGAAAAAGTGCTATCCAAAAAATAGTTTCGCAAATTTACAGCTTATTAGACATTCAAATAAATGATAGTAGTAACAGGAGCAGCTGGGTTTATTGGCAGTTGTATGATTGCCAAGTTGAATAAGGAGAATTTCAACGACATCATCGCAGTGGACGAGTTTGACAATAAGGAAAAGCTCAAAAATCTTGAGGGTAAAAAAATCCTTGAGAGGGTTCACAGAGATGATTTTGCTTCATGGCTTGACGATCATCATGAGGAAATTGAATTCATCTTTCATCTTGGTGCCCGAACAGACACGGCTGAGTTTGATAAAAGCCTGTTGAAGAAGCTCAATACCGAGTATACCAAGACGGTCTGGCGTCGATGTATCGAGCATCAAATTCCATTGGTATATGCCAGTTCTGCTGCTACCTACGGCCTTGGTGAACATGGCTATGTCGATGATGAAAACATCCTGGAGGACCTGGTTCCTTTGAACCCCTATGGAGTGTCTAAAAATGAGTTTGACATCTGGGCTGTACAACAGGAGGAGAAACCATTCTTCTGGGCTGGATTGAAGTTTTTCAATGTCTATGGTCCTAACGAATATCACAAGGGTCGAATGGCTTCAGTAGTCCTCCACTCCTTCCGACAGATATCTGAAACAGGAAAGATGAAACTCTTCCGGTCTCATAACCCTGATTATAAGGATGGAGAACAGCGAAGAGACTTTGTATATGTGAAGGATGTGGTGGAAGTGATGTACTGGCTGATGCACCACCGGAAAAACAGTGGTATCTATAACCTGGGAAGTGGAAAATCCAGAACATTTCTCGACTTAACCAATGCAGTATTCAGTGCATTGAATAAAACCTCAGACATCAGCTTTATTGATACCCCAGCTGACATCCGGGATAAATACCAATATTTTACTGAAGCAGACATGGCTAAGCTCAAGTCCATTGGATATCCACATGAGTTTACAGAATTGGAAGATGGAGTGAAGGATTATGTGGCTAACTACCTGAAATCAAATAGATATTACTAAAATAACATTGATGCTCTAGAAATAAGAAAAGGCTGTCCAACTGGACAGCCTTTTCTATGTGAATTTATCTTTTAATTATAGATTAAATTCTGAGGGATCTACCTGAGTAAGAGTGACTTCGAATGTATAATCGAAATCCCAGTAACATTCCCAGGTTATCTGCTTTTTAGTGGCATCAACCTTAAACTCCAGCATTTCAACATCACCACCAAAATAACCTACCTCTACTTTTGGGCCAAAGGTGAAATCATTAGTAGCGATATTATTTGCGGTTATTACCATACCAGGTGCCGCAAAATCTGGTCCTAACGCTCTACCGAAATCATACCATCCACCAATGGCATCTGACAACTGATACTTCCCATCTCCTATGTCACGAATAAAAAACGGTCCATTATCCTCATAAGCAGGTGTATTGGTTCCATTTCTGAGTACTGAAACTGAATACATCCCAGCAATGCTAGAGACTAGATCACCATTACATGCTGGCCAATAGATTCTCCTTGAAGCAACTCCCGGGATACCATCAATATTTACAGCACTATAGTTCACGCTAAATAAATCTGGCCCGTCAATTTCTGAAGCCAAAAAATATGTGCCATGGATACTTGTTTCAATTGGAATCTCAGCTCCACTTTCAATAGCTGTAGCACCTGGATCATCAAATCCACCAGAAGGATTACAATCAAGATTGAGTGTCCTTTCACCAGCCACTTCAATCTTAGCAAGATAAGTAACTTCAGATTCTACCGCACTATTCACAAATTCATCACAGCTTGAAAAAGCTATTATTGCAAATAGGATTAATATATAATTTTTCATACGATTCATATTTTAATTATCCCAAAATATTTTATCAGTAATCTTTCTTTGAGCAGGAGCTTTAGGATTTAAGCTTCTTTCACTTGCTGGCCATAACCATGTAGCTGGATACTGTCCTGCTGCAAGTGATGATAATGGTGGCTCCTGAAAGATCCCATTCGTAAACAACCTATTGGCAGGTCTGTCAAATCTACGAGTCTCGATCCACCCTTCATCTTCCTGTGTTCCATTCAATGCGATCCATTTTTGAACACCAATGATATCAAGTTTAGTTTCTAGTGGATCCCCAGCATCATATCCTAATCCTGTTACATACGTTGCCACTTCTGATGCTGCAATACCACAATAGGTAAAGCTAGTAGAAATAGCGGATGTTAATGCAGCTACATCATCATCTGATGTTCCATATCTAGCATCAGCTTCAGCTCTTAACAACCAGGTCTCCCAGGGACTCATTAGAATTACAGAATTATCGGGGGCATAAGCATAAGCAGTAGCTAAACTATACTCAGCTTGGTCAGCGGTAAAAGGCTCGTCATCAATTGTTCCCTGATCAATACCTCTCAATTGACCGGCAAAAGTACCTACAGTAGCTTCAGCATAAAAGACAGTATCCCGTGGGTCATTCAAATTGGTCAAGACTTGTAGTGTTGCATTACTTGCAAAGTTAAACTCTCCCACACCAAACTCATTTCTGGCATACATTGGGTTTTGATTACCAGCAACGTCTATAAATGGGATCTCTGGCATATCTGCAGCAGTCTCAATGAAAGTTCCAGAGTTTATCAGTGCTTGAATTGCAGCACCTTGTGGATCAACTTCTGAAGTTCTTAGAAGAACTCTTAGTTTCAATGAATTAGCAAATTTTAACCAGGCAGCCATATCACCACCATAAATCAAGTCATCATCTCCTACATCAGTTATGCTATTTGCATCTGCAAATGTTAAGTCAGCAATCGCCTCATCAAGAAGGATAACCAGAGAGTCATAAACAGTTGCAGCTGGATCATATGCAGGTGTCAATATACCTCCTTCTGAAATCTCACCACGATTAGCCTCTGTATAAGGGATATCACCAAAGTGATCAACAAGCCCCTGATAAACATATGCTTTCAGGGTTTTTCCAATTCCCTGGTAAGCCACACTTTCACTGCTTGTAAGGCCTTTCAAATCGATCAAACAATCAGAATAAGCCCACTCCCAGTAATTATCATTGTCAGATCCTTGCTGAACAAAACGCTCTGGGTTACCAAGTGACACACCGATTCCCCAGGTATAATACTGAGCCCAATACAAAGAGTATCGGTTGAGTTCTACATCCAGGATGTAGCCAATCATTCCTATTGAATTTGTCAACAACTGGGCTTCACCCGCTGAAGGGAATGTATCCGGATCTACGTTGATTTCAGTGATTTTCTCTTCACATGAGAAGGAAAACAACAACGCAAAAACAATTAAAGATCTATATATATATTTCATTTTATCTTTCTTTTTACTGGTCAACTATTAAAAAGTAAGCGATAAATTAACTCCAAAACTCTTTGAAGGGGGAGTTTGAGTTGTCTCGATTCCCTGAGCATTACCTGTCAATGCAGGTCCGTTAATTTCAGGATCAGCAAACTTATTTTCCTCAGGTAACCAGAACTTCAGGTTCTTTCCAAACAGACCAACTCTTGCATTTGAGAAAGGTGTAGACGCAAGGATACTAGCAGGAATTGTATAGCTAACCCCTAATTCCCTAAGCTTTAAGAAACTTGCATCTGTCAAATATCTGGATGCAGGCGCATCATAGTTTGTGAAGAAATCCTGCTCCGTAATCTCAGTAGTGTTTTCACTGTAAGTACCATCTCCATTATCAACTACGGAATTTGGAATGACATAAGCCTCTCTTCCAAACTCAACCGTAGTGATTGATGTACCGTTGAACTCTGAATTGGCCTGTGTCATGGACATAAAAGAACCACCAACTTTCATATCAAATAAGATATTGAATCCAAATCCTTTGTAGTTACCATTTGATCCAAAACTTGCGATATACTTAGGCTGATATGAACCCAGATAAGATTCTTCATCAGAATATACTGGGAATCCATCACCATCCACAATAGCCTGTCCGTCAGGAGTAGTTGCTTCTACCGTTCCTCTGAATGTTCCGAAAGGAAGACCTTCCTTGGCAACAATTGTTAACGGAGGATAAGTGGAAGTTGCAAATGGACCACCTACTGTTAGCTCATCAATATCATCAGTGATTTTAACTACCTCATTGATGTTCTTAGCCCATGTTCCGAAAACTTCCCAGCTGAGTCCATCAACCAAACCGGCGATTGGCTTAATGCTCAAAGTCACTTCATGACCTTTATTTGTCATTTCACCAATGTTTGACACAGTTGATGTAAAACCAGTTGATCGTGGTAAACTAATTTCAACAATCTGATTTGAGTGAACAGAGCTATAATATGTGTATGATAAGTTGATTCTCTCAT
>JAHCMM010000139.1 GCA_019192515.1 Cyclobacteriaceae bacterium SS2 | reverse complement strand
CTGTAAATGTTGCGAGCTTTTTACCGCTGTCGAAGGTTCTTACTTCAGGATCATTTCCAAGATTTCCGATGATCGATGCGCTGTTCTTTAAAGTGTTCATAATTGTAATTTTTAAGTAAAAAATAATTTTTTGTTGATGCGGTTTGAATACTGGATTTGATAAGGGAGATATTTAGTTGTCGTTGCTTTGAAAGGCTCCTACCGTAAAAAATCGTCCGAAGGATCTATTTTTTTTCAAAGTGGCAACGTATATCGAGAAGCCAGTAAAATTGCTATCGAGAAAAAATTATGCTTGAAAATTGCATGAACACGTGAAGATGCGCATCAGCAGAAATTGCAGGTGCTGAAAAGAAAACCGTAGGCGGTAAAGCTTATTTACACTAACCAATGGACCAAAAATTCTTCAGATCAAATGGCATGAGGTATTGGAGAACACAGAAAGTTGAAGCTAGATAATTTAAGCTGGAACTTATGAGCAAATGGGGTTGATTACTTAGAAAGGTGAGCAACCATAGTGTGCTCATGCAATGGTTTACCATTCTTATCAAATGCCCAATCATTCCAAGAATTCTCTCTTTTGTTGATAATCCATCCCCGTGATCCTTTGGCTTCATTCTTCTTTCACCCTAAATTTACTAACTTAAACATTGAACCGCTACTAATGAAACTTTGAAATTTTTAGATTCTGAATTCCAACTATCTGCATCTGATCTTGTCAATTTTTTGGGGTGCAAACACCTAACCGAACTCGACCGAGCTGAGAAACTAGTGGAGATCGACCCTCCTGATTTTTACGATCCTGCACAAGCCATTCTCAAGGAAAAAGGAAGAAATCATGAAGAAGCCTATGAGCAATTCTTGAAGGACCAAAAGAAGTCTACGTTTAAACTCACGGAACATTCGAATGAAGCAACCCTGAAAGCAATGAAGGAAGGGTATGATTACATCCTTCAGGCAGGTTTATACGATGGTAAGTGGAATGGACGGGCTGATTTCCTGAGAAAGGTAAATGGACCCAGTAATCTGGGCAATTACCATTACGAGATTGAGGATACCAAGCTGGCTATTGAAACCAAGGCTGGTTCCGTAATTCAGCTATGCCTGTATTCGGAAATACTCACCAAACTACAGGGCCGGGCACCTGAGAATATGTGGGTGGTGAAACCGGGAGAAGACTTTCCCTCAGATAAATTCAGATACCCCGAATTCCAATCCTACTATCAACTCATCAAGCGACAATTTGAACAACGAATAAATAACCGGCCCGAAAGGACCTACCCCTATCCGGTTTCCAAATGCAGTACATGCAGGTGGTGGAAAGAATGCGATAAAAAATGGCACGAGGATGATCATCTTTGTCTGATTGCAGGCATTCAATCTATGCACTTGAAAGAGCTGGAAAAGCAAGGTATCGGATCTTTGACCAGCTATGCTGAATTACCAAAACCTTACCTTAATGAACCCGACCAGGGCAGCCTTGCTACTTACGAAAAGATTCACAAGCAATCTCAGATACAGCTTAAGGGGAGAAAAGCAGGGGGTATTCTCTATGAATTGTTGGAAATTACTCCTGAGCGTGGTCTCAATAGACTACCAGAACCTGACCCAGGAGACGTCTATTTTGATATAGAAAGTGACCACTTCCATGAAGAAGGTGGACTGGAATACTTGCTCGGTTATTGCTATCGGGATTCGAATAACGATCTCATTTATCAACAGATCTGGAGTAAAAACAAAAAGGAGGAAAGAGAATCCTTCGAACTGTTCATCGACTTCCTCATGGATCGTTGGGCCAGAAACCACGGGTTCTATATTTATCACTATGCTCCATATGAACCCGGAGCTATCAAGCGCATGGCTCAATATCACCGCACAAGGGAAGTAGAAGTGGATCAACTGCTCCGTGGGGAACGCTTCATTGACCTCTACTCGGTGCTTAAAGAATCCTTAAGAGCTAGCGTAGAAAGCTATTCACTAAAGGATGTAGAGAAGTTGACCTCCTATGAACGAAAAGCGGACCTAAGACTTTCAAGTATGGCACGTAGGAGAATTGCCACGGCCCTGGAATTCAAGGATGAAGACACTCTCATCAAGGAGGACCTTGAGTTGGTAGAACTTTATAACCAGGACGATTGCCTGGCAACCGAAGCCCTGCATCAATTCCTAGAGGAAAGATACCAAGAGAACCAATCTGATTTGCAACGCCCCCCGGTCAAAGATGGAACTCCTTCCGAGGGAGTGGAAGGTCGGGATTTGGAAGCAGAAGAGATGTTCAAGGCAATGGTTAAGAACCTTCCGGATGACAGGGAAGAATGGGATGATGAACATAAATCCTTATGGCTTGGGGCTCACCTGATTGAATACTACCGTAGAGAGAAAAAAAGTGCCTTTTGGGAATTCTTTAGAATGCAGGACATGGATCCGGATGAATTGCTTCAGGAACGAAAAGCGATTTCAGGTCTGAAATTCGAAGGAGCACATCAAGATTCGAAAAGAGTACCCATTCATATTTACACATACGACCCACAGGAGATTTCGATCAAGGATGGTTCGGATGTCTACGAAGTACCGGGAGAAAAAGTAGGATCGATCTATGAACTATCTCCTGAAGATTGTACCGTAAGCATCAAAAAGATGGGAAAAACTTCGGATATCCATCCTGTATCAGTTTGCACGAAGGAGGTGATTAGCGATGGAGTGCTTATTCAAAGTCTATGGAAACTGATCCGATACATCATAGCAGAAGGAATTAGTAGTGAGGGACCTTTTCATGCGGGAAGGGATTTACTGCTTAGAAATCGACCTCGACTTTCCAATGATGAAGTCATGGATCCCAAAAGAGGTGAAGACCTTGAGGCTCATGTATTAAGAATTTTACTCAATCTGGATCAAAGTGTGCTTCCCATTCAAGGACCCCCGGGTTCTGGAAAAACCTTCAATGGCAGTAAACTCATCGCAGAACTGGTGAAGAAAGGGAAGCGAGTAGGCATTACGGCCATAAGCCATAGTGTCATCATCAACTTTCTTGAGGGGGTAGTTAAAGAAGGAGCTAAAAAGGACATCGCTATTGATGTACGGCATAAAGTCTCATCTAGCACTTCCGTTAAAAAAGGGGATGAATTTTCATTTAAGAAGATTGAAGATGCCTTGGAGTTTTTAGATCAGGGGGCTGTTGTTGGGGGTGTTTCCTGGCTCTGGGCGGATGATCAAATGGAAGACTCTCTTGACTATCTTTTTGTGGATGAAGCGGGCCAGATGTCTTTAGCGAATGTGCTCTCGGTATCCAAAGCCGCGAAGAACATCGTTTTACTTGGTGATCCACAGCAACTGGAACAGCCCCAGAAAGGGGCCCACCCGGAAGGTGCTGATGTATCTGCACTCCAGCATGTAATAGGTGAGCATCAAACCATTCCTTCGAATAAAGGAATTTTCCTGGAAAAGACCTGGCGCATGCACGCGGATATTACTGCTTTCACTTCTGAACTGTATTATGAAGGCAGGCTCAAATCCATTGAGGAAACACAAAAGCAGGTAATACAAGGGAATGTAGCCTATTCAGGAACGGGGTTATTATTTCATCCGGTTGAGCATATGGGCAACCAAAATGCTTCAACCGAGGAAGCAGATGAGATTCAAAAGATTGTCAATGACTACCTTTCTGCTAAGCATCATTGGACGGACCGGTATGGAGAGACTACGGAGATCACTGCTAATGATATCCTGATCGTAGCGCCTTACAACGCTCAGGTTGCGGCACTAAAGACCAGGTTGCCGGAATGTCGCATTGGAACCGTAGATAAATTCCAGGGGAAGCAAGCACCAATTGTGATTTACAGCATGACCAGCTCTTCACCGGAAGATGCACCAAGGGGTATGAGTTTCTTGTATGATCCACACCGATTGAATGTAGCTACCAGCCGGGCACAATGCCTGTGTATATTGGTAGCTAGCCCGAAGTTGTTTGAACCGGAATGCCATTCGATTGATCAGATGAAGTGGGCTAATGGATTGTGTAAGTATAAAGAGAGGGCTAAAATATCTTTCGATTAGGATATATATTGAGTGTTATAATTAACTGCCTTTTCAAAAATTTTATTCCTATTCATCCAAGTTAGATAGCCTGGAAAAATAAAACATTAGATCCGTCGTGAATTATTATGAAGAACTTAGAAGTAAAATGACTTAGAAAGCCCCCGTCACACATTTTTTTTCCCTCTTCTCAAGCGTCTATTTGAGAGTTTTTTCCAAATACTATTAGCAATCTTTACATCACTTGGGCTGAATCCAAAACCTTTTTCCAGGATTTGTTTATCTGAGTATTTCAAGATTTCATCAATTGAGATCCCTGCCCTAATATCTTCTTCAATTTGATCAATAAGATAATTATTTTCACGTGAGTAGGGTAATAGTATCTCTTCAACCTCATTAGGCATTAACTCTAATACCCCTCCGCCATGACTTCTCCCGCAGATTTCAGTGAACGCCAAAGATAATGAGTTGTAATAACTGGCAATTAGAGCCTTAGGATCAACGTCTTCTTTTATTGAAACTCTATGCATTGTATCCGTGGTATAAGCTTGAGCTTCATTTATAATAAACTTGGGATAGATATTGTTACGTCTTATAAACAAAGCATCAGAAACCCTCAAAGAAGGAATAATCTGCCATTCATCTCGAATGCGGCACTTATAACCTTTGTGAATTCCTTGCTCTTCACCGTACTCAAGGTACTTTAGTGCACCTTTGGAGTTCTTCAATTTATTTACCGGTGGAAAAACCAGAAGATGTGTTTTAGCCTCAATACTTCTATTATACTTCCAATCATCTTCCCTGAAAATAACACTAGGAACTTGGACGCTTCTCCCAACCAATGGCCTAACGAATTTCTCAAGCTTGTACTCCTTTACAGTACTAAGGGGAACAGTAAAAAAAGGATTTGCGCCTGTCGTGATTCCTACTTCTACATTCGCAAAACTTTTTATTGGTTTCACTTTTTTGGCTTCTTGCAATTCCTCTATAAAGTCAATCTCCCTTTGATCAAGAAAATAGAACGTCCATTTATTAGTATTAAAGTCAATTTCCTTTTGAGGAGTTTTAACTTTTGTCAAATCCAACTTGGCAAGAGCATACCGGTCTCGTACTTCAATATGTTCAATCTTATGAGATTTCGTTGCATTTTTTTCACAAAAGAGAAGCACCACTTCTTGTTGGATGTCATCAAAAACAAGAGTTTCAAATGAAACAATAGTAACCTTATTAAACTCCTTGCTTAAAAATTGACGGAGAGATTTAGCATATCCAACTTGAAGAATTTCGGCAGGCAAGACAAACGCCATTTTACCCTGCTCTCTAAGCAATAATGATGAGCCAACCACAAAAGACACCCAAGCATTGGTAAGCTTAGAGTATTTAAGCCCCGCTTTATCAAAAATTTTCCCCGCGGCTTTTTGCTGGTTACGATCAAAATATTGATATCTAATATAAGGAGGGTTACCAATTACCAAATCAAATCTTTCCTTTGTATTAGTGCAAAAATCATGGAAGTCGTTGTTTATGACAGTGGTGTTTTTAGGCGCAACCATCTCGGCTTTTTTAGCTTCATCAACGTCATATTCCACAGCTGTTATTTCACCATATTTGAAGGACGATCTTTCAATGGATTTTAAGAAGGATCCATCACCACAGCTTGGCTCCAAGATCTTTTCTGGTACTGTACCATTTCTAGACCACGCAATAATAAAATCCGTAATTTCGCTTGGCGTGTAAAATCCCCCTCGAAGCTTTTCATCACTTGCGTTTTTAACTAGAAGCATAAATATCCTTTATTAGTGGTATTTTATTGTCGTCTTCACCTAAATCAAATAGAGTTTTAAGTAAGCCCGCCAATACAGACTTGGCACTATTGAATGCTCTAACAAGCCTTTCTATTTCTCTGCTATTTCCTCTATTAGTATCTATTTGACCTTGTAATTCAATAAGCTCTTTTTGCTTTTCTACGATCTCATCATGCAAAGTTTTTTGATCTGGGGTATCAAAATGCACTTTTGGTATTGGGAGTCTTTTTAAGATTTTTGTCCCTCTGGCAATAAAGCCTCCTCTGAACACTTCACCATAGATAGCTGCAAACCATTCACAATATTTGGAGTTCAAAATAGCCTGTATGAAATAAATCGAATATCCAATCTCATCAGGTATAGTAATCATACAATAACCTGCCGTTCCACCAGAAGATATAAGGGTTCTATTGTAATCAATTGCGTATTTGTTCCCTTGAGAAAGTACACCTACAATAATTTTGGATGGAACATCGCACTTATCTAATGCTTGATGTCGCCCATATCTGTACCACTCATTCTCAGTTTCAGGTGCGGGCTTGATGTCTCTTTTATCATTAGCTAAATCATCCTTATATGTCAGTAAATACTCGTGTAACTTTGGATAGTCTTTTTGAAGTGTTGCATAGTCAACGAACACTATATTATCTCCAACTTTTTTATAAGGATAGATGACAAATGCATTTGGTGAAAATGGCCTGTAGGTATTTAAATTATCCTCGCCCCTTGATGTTTTGAAATATGGTCGGGTAAGCTCTTTTTCGATCTCCCATATTCTTCCATCAAATTCAAACGAAACATAGTCATCATTCTCTTCAATTGCATTGTGGATATAGAGCTTATTGGCACTTGTTTGTATACCATTGCTGATATTTTCTTCACCAAGTAAGCCCATTAAATCAGTACTATTTGAAGAGATTTTTTCAAAAATGTCTTTCAAATAACCTGGTACGAGTGCCCAACTTTCACCATTGAGATTAGAAAATTCAACTTCATCAAAATCATCGTTTTGAAATTGCCTCAACTTCCAAGAAAGATAATCTTTGATTTCAGTATACCTGAAGGTTTGATTTTCACTCTTTTGACAGATCAATAAGCATGTGTACGTGGTTTTGTCTTGAAAGACTTGATTAGCTCCAAACGAGATAATTTCATTTATTGATTTATTGGCAATTAGGAGTTCCCTTAATGTCTTTCCTGCTCCAACCTTTGCAAACTTGCTAGGTATTATATAGCCAAGATAACCACCTTGTTTTAGTAAGGACAACCCTCTCTCTATAAACAGAAAATATTTGTCAAATTGTTTATAGGCACTTTGATAATTGTCTTTATAGATTGGAAGCTCGTTTGGTAAGAGCTGTTTCATGTGTTCGGTAGCCATGTATGGTGGGTTACCCACAATAAGATCAAATCTCTTTTGCTCAAACGAATAAGAATTGATTGAGTCGTCATCAACTCCGATTGGTACGGTATCGACAAGACTATTTCCAAATTCAATATTGCCCGATAAATTAGGAAGTAGTGGGATATTCGAAACGGTTTGAGAATCCTCACCCTCTAATAGTTTGAGTAACAAACCAAATCGGCAAGCTTGTACAGCGTTGTAATCTTTATCAACACCAAAAATTGAATTAGTCAACACCGCTTTCTTTACATCATAGGGAAGTTTATAAGTATCAATAGAGGTCTTAATCAGTTTATCTGGCTCGTTTTCTTTGTAATAGTCAATGAGCTTAGATAGAAACAATTCATAAGCTTCAAGAAGAAAAGCCCCAGACCCACATGAAATATCGGCAATTGATAACTCAAACATTTCTTGATCAGTCTTGCCTTCAAAGAGTCTTGTAGCAGTGCGGTTCAATATGTCTTGAATAATGATTGTAGGAGTAGTGATTACATCCCTATCTAAATGCTCAGGTTTCTTTGTTAATAGAACATTCGCTCCATCAATGACCAAAGTTTCCCCTAAGAATAACTCATATATATTTCCTAAAATGTCAGAAGAAAATACAGCGAAGGAGTAAGGTGAATTTGGATAATAGAGTTCAGAAATAATTCCCCAGAATGCTGAATGGCTCGACTTAATTATATTTTCTAGCTCTGGGTCATTGAATAGGCCAGCATTGTACTTTCTATCTGAATTTTGAAAAAGGGTTACGAGATTTTCAAAGTCTTTCTGCTTAACAAACTGCAAGAGCGTTTGATACTCTTCTAAGTTACGATCCTCACAAACACGCAGGAATATAATAGAGTTAATGCACCTCTGTACGAGATCATTGAGTTGTAATTCGGTCAGGTCTGGTTTGTTTATAATAATTTCTTGACCAAGCAACACTCTCCATTCATTGATTTGCTTAAGAAACAAGTCATCCACACTAAAAGCTTGAATTTGATCTTCAATGTGTTCCCATTTCTTATCGAAGGATCCATCGTAAACAGCTTCTCTGCCAATAATCGATTTTAATTCCTCGAATTTTTCCTCAAAATCCTTAAAGTGGTAGGTCGCAATAAGTGCCTTGTTGTAAGTATCACTAGCATCTACAGGAACTGAACAATCATAAATGGATAAATATTCAAAGTTGGACAATATGCTTATTTTGAGTTTTGCAGTAAAACCATATCGCCTTACTTGTTGAGCAGGGTCATTTTCTTTTTCGATACCAACGTTTGGCTTTTTGGCTTCTAAGAAGAATTTTCGCTCATTGAACAGTCTAAATGTGTAGTCTGGTTTCTTGGTATTAGAGCTTGCTCTGTCTTTTAAAGGTTCCTCGACAATAACCTCTCGTTCATAGGTAGATAGCCCTTTGGAATTTGTTAAATCCCATCCTAGTTCAGTGAATAAAGGATCAAGAAAATCAGCTCTTAATTGAGCTTCATTGTAATTAGATGACTTATAGTGATCAATACCTCTTTTAAAATTTTCTACTAATTTTTTAATCATACATAGTTAGATCAGCCTATTTCATCTTCTTCATATTGAAAGAATCTACAAATAAGACACAAATTTAATTTACTTAAATATTAAATATCAGTGTCAGCAAAAGCTGAATTAAGTAAAAATCTATCGAATATTGAACAAACCGGAAGGTAACGAAAATGGCGGCGAAAATTTTTGCGTTTTGGGGGTTTTTCATGCGCAATTTTATGTTTTTAAACCTTTTTCTCTTGGTTGTGTACTGTTTGGTAGGTATTGTGTGAGGTAGGGTGGTTGTAAGTGAAGCCTATACTACCAGCTTTAATAATCTTATGAAAATTTTACAAAGGGGTTTTAGGGCATCATAAAATTACTTTTTGAGTGGAAAGTCTAACGATTAAGCCGTTTGGATAGCAGTTTGAGTTGGGATTGTAGAAAACCTGTTTTTCCAAAGGTTCGTCTGAGAGCTTAAAGTACTTCTTTCTCTTTATTGCTCCAGTACATGGTTGTTTGTATCCAAGGTGTTTGGCAACAGTTCGGGCTGATAAAGGTGCTTCTATAATTGTGTTACGTCGTGGACGCCTACCAGCATTACGCACGTACTTTATCTTTTTGCCCAAAGTGTTAGCCATTTGTTGGAATAGGTATTCCTGAATCTCCTTTCTTGATTTGGGAGATTCTAATTTCTTGCAGAATACTTTGAAGTATTTTTTGTTTTTTGAGAGGGTCTTTTCAATGCCGAATAAGCGCCAAATGTATGCATACCTTCTTAGCTGATAATATTTTCCGGTTCGATCAGGTTTGATGATGCCCAGGTCAGTGAGCCTCTGTTTATAATAGTAAACCGGACGCATATCTGCTCTTGTCAATAGTCCGTCCTTTGCCTTGAATTTTAGCTCCAGGTAAACAGATAGGAGTTTGACCTGTTTATAATCCAGGTCTTGAAGGTTTATGGGGAATTTGACGCTCTCTTCCATTACCTCACTTGAGTCCCAGGTTTTTGATAGTCTTTTCAAAATCCTTGAATGACTTTTCAATGGCTTTGGCCTGGCCGTTATCATCTTTTAGTTTGATATTGGTGCCGCAGGTGCATCTGTGGGTTTTACCCCTTCTGAAGTCTGCAAGAGATATGAAAAATGAGCGCCCGCAATTCGAGCAGCTCACTTTGAATTTATGGTTTGATATTCCCATGATATTTATCCTTTTGTCCTTCTAGGATCGCTGGATCGGGGATAGGTGCGTTCCTCCTGGATGCGACCATCCCGACCATGAATAATAACCTGGGATTTACCTTGTCCTTTTGCAATATCAATCGTTTTGGAAACGACTGAAGATTTCGTTGAACCAGTTACGGAGGATTTAGCTCCTCCCTGAGCTTTGCCTTTCCAACCACCTGGGGCTGGAGTAACATGATAGACTTTACGAGTCATAATTACTCCTTAAATTTTGAGTTTTAACCTCCCATAAAGATAATAAAATATTGTTAATTATGGACTGTTTTCATTGTATTAATGTCCATTTTTTTTGTACATTGTGAGCCGATGAAATACTTACATTCCAACCTGAAGTTTTTACGTGAAAAGAGCGGCTACTCCATTCAGGAAATGGCACGTGTATTATCCATTAAAAACAGGAGTACATATTATGCCTGGGAGCGGGGGGATGCGAATCCAAATCTGGAGTCTATTATGAAAATAGCGAAGACCTTCGATGTCTCATTGGAAGAATTATTAAAAAAGGATTTGTCGGTAAAGCGGAAAGTCAAGCAAAGTTTGAGTGACAGTCTTTATGAAATAGAGATCGTCCCAAGAAAAGCAGCTGCGGGGTATTCAGTTTATTTTGATGATCCGGAGTGGAGCGACCAGCATATAAAAAAGATGAGCATTCCTTTTAAGCCTCCGATAGGAGAGGTGAGGGCATTTCCTATTGAAGGAGATAGTATGGAACCCACTGTATCGGATGGATCTTATGTTGTTGCTGTTAAGTTGTTAGATCTTAATGAAGTTAAGGATGGTAATAATTACATTGTTGTAACCAAGGATGATGGTATTTTATTTAAGAGGTTTTTTAAGAAGGATGCTAATTTGATTAATCTTTTGTCTGATAATCCAAGGGTACCTCCAAGGGAGATCAAAAAACAGGATATTCTTGAAATATGGAGGTTTTATATGGCATTGGAGCCAGGTAAGTAAAGGGTTTCATTTTGTTATTCGTTTTTGAATAACGGATAATACGTAAGCTCTTTCTTCTTCGCTGTAAATTTTATAATCAGTATTTGAATCAACCTCAGCAATTATATCAGTATCCATACTAAATTTCTCTGGTACTCTAATTGTTAATGTCCGTGATTTCAATTCTTGTTTCTTGATTGAGTCAGTGAATTGGATTTTCTGGTTTTGCTGAACAACCTTATATCTAGCCCAATAATACGTGTCATACATTATTCCAAGATCATTTTCATACAAAATCAGAAAATGCACTGTGAACGTATCATCATCTAAGAATTGCACCTTACGTTTCGCTGTTGAATAATATCTTTCCTGCGGTACTACTTTTTCATATAGATAATAATTACTGGTTGTATCTATCTTAACTGGAGATTTCTGATCATTGAAGACAGACCTAAGTTTTGCATGGCCAGCAATTGTATCTGTCCACGCAGTAGCGATAACAGAAGCATTTGTATTCCCAGTATTTAACAATTCAATCTGATATTCTATATTATAAAATGTATTGAAAACTAACGCTGGTTCATTGTTCACACTATCTCTTTCAATTGATTTTAGTTCTCCTTGAATGGATTTAATTTTCAAGTTATCAACTATCAATTGTGGCCTAAAATTTAAGGCATTAAGTCTTGTTTCAATTTCCTCTATTTGAGACCTTTGACTACAATCATTGGCAAAAACAATAATTGAAAAGATTAATGCACTCAGGGCAATAAAGTTATCAGTTAGCCATTTTATCAACTTTTTCTTACTCATCAATCAATTATAATAAGCTGAGAAGTAATATACCCAATTGCTTAAAATCTATTTTGGAGTATAACGTCAAGGGACATTGCACAGTAGTCAGAATATACATTAGTGCATCAACCCTCCATTTTGTAGAAAAGAATCTAGTTTGATTCGATTTAAAGTAAATGATTGATTGCTCTCTTGATAATGGCCAAAGTCTGTATTTTCATCAATAATGCTAAAAAGGTCATCCATTTCTCTGTCATCTAAATCCGGATGGATCTCTTGAATCCTATAATAAGTTTCATACAAATCAAATACGTTTTTATCTTTCTCAGAATGAAAATGATTCAGGATAGTTCGAATTACAGCGTTTGTCCTCATATTGTATTTCATATTTTTTGAATTTTTATTTCTGTAAATATACAACTAATTGATTAACAGACACTTATCAAATATATTTGAGGTGCTTTTAATAAAGATGTCACCTGAATTTCGGATAGAAATACCACTGCCTAGAATTGCTGAATTTCCTCCGATACATCCCGGTATTGATGGCTTTGATCTGATCAAGCACCGGAAAAGTCTTTCCGGATAACCAGATACAGTTGTACTTGCCTTTTACCTCAGCAGTTATCCCCGCTATTTTATCCACCTGCTTAAGAATGGATCGTCTTGAATATTCGAAGTCATCCTTTGGCTTGAAGTACCAATTGCCTTTGGCCTCATGGAAGATCCTCGTGAACTCTCCGGTGTTGATCCGGGCGATCTGGAATCGGTGAGGATAGCTTTCTCCGGTTACGCATATCCAATTTCCACTAATATGGAATTGTAATCCCTTGATTTTTGAAAGCTGTAGGATGATGTGTTGAAATGAAGGAGTGGTCAGATCGGCAAACTGTTGACTAGCCTCTTTGATCCGCTTCTGATCATTGATTTTGCATATGTCCATGTAGAGCGCTGTGGCATCAGCATGAGATCGATCTTTGAAATAGTTGATCATGAGACAACTTGTTTAGGCGTGTTCAATTCTGCTCTCAACCTGGAGAGCAGTGTATAATACTGTGATTTGTAGCTGGTACTTTGTGAGAAGTACTGGAGCTCTGCGGGATCATTGCAATCGCCGGAGATGATCCGTCCCAGGGTTTGAAGGGCCCAGACATCGGATCTGGATTCAGCATTGGGAATTCTTTCGAAGATTTCTTGAATTTCTCTAAACATGGCTGACAGGGTTAGCGTGTAGAAAATTTTCTATTGCGTAGATCGTGTTGTCTCGCAGGGAGTGGGTATCGTCAAACTGATCGATAAGGATCTCGAGGACCTGGATGGTATCTGAGATTTTTAAGAGCTTGTTGAAGCGTTGTACTCCAACATCGATGATGTACTGCTCATCGAACCGGTGATAGTTAATAAAAATTCTGAATTGATCGAGCAGGTCTGTTAATTTTTGATTTTCCATGACAAGTAGATTTTTTGACAGGCATGAAGGCGGAGTGGACTGGAAAGGCAAAAAGAAGTTGCGGGAAAATGCGAATCTTGATTCGAGCGTAGCGGTATTTTCCTGTACACTTTTTGACTGGAAAAAGGCCACGAAGCCAGCTTTGTTAAAAAAACTACTTAGGGAAATCGATAAATAGACCTACCGACTTGTTCAGAACAATTAACCAAACATGATTAGAACTAATGAGTAAGATTTAGATTTAATAGCTACTCAAGACACAGTGTCCGTGTGTGAACTTTTCATTGGACAACCAGCAATGGTGAACGCTTTTAAACTTCAGTTATGTTGAAATCAGGCTAATTCCAATGGATTACTAAATTTACTATGCGGATAACCATGTAAAATAATAGGGTTGATGAGAAATAAGTATCTGTCTTTTCATGAATTAGTCGAAAGTCTGGATTCAAGTTCCATACTGTATAATGATCTTTTAAAAACAGTGGAATGGCAAAAAAGGAGAGAAAGTATTGTCGGCAGAGATAATAATAAATGTACCAGGTGTGGAAAAGGACCAACAATAAGGCATTTTAGAGATCATCTATGGATTGAGGCCGAGGAATGGATTGAAAGCGGGTATCAGAAAGATCTCGGTGCTTTGTTTGAACCAAAGGGTTTAAAAATGATAGCATCAGATAAGCCCTATTATCTACATGTACACCACAAATACTACATTGTTAACAGGCTTCCCTGGGAATATGATGATGAGGCACTTACAACATTATGTAATTGGTGCCATTGGGAGTTACATGAAAATGAGGAGATTGAGATTTTTCTAGATGATGGAATAACAAAGACAGAGTTTACGCCATGTAGTCGATGTAATGGAGCAGGATGGTTCCCGGAATACAGCCATGTTGAGGAAGGAATATGCTTTAAATGCCGTGGATCTATGTACGAAGAGCTATTGATCAAAATCAAATAGGGAGTTTTGAACTCATTACAGGTTTTAAACCCCGGGTTAATTGGCAATTGCTTAACATTCAGTTAATTATAAAAAAATACATTACGTTGTTTGCATTATTCAACTATTTTGTCTAGATTAATATCCGGTTTAGTATAAATTCATTTCCACTACTCTTCTGCATAAATACTCTGTATAGGTAATAGTCCTAATCTATGATAAAGGAGTATTATCTACACATTCAGTTAGCCCTTAAAAGGTCTTTATTGGTTCATTATTGGTTTTTAAATTAATAATTAATAGCAATGAAAAAAATGTTGAAGTTTAGTGTCTTGAGCTTATTGTTAATAAGCTTAAGCTGCGCACAACATGAAGATGCTCTGTGGGAGATTTCCCCTGAATCCGGAGTACCCGTTATCGAGCAGACAGTAGATGATATTCAATTTAAATTTTGTCTACTTAATGAATTTGGAGAACCATCAACCGTCTTCAATGAAGGCGCTAATTTTTCAATTTATTTTGCCGTAACAAATAATTGGAAGGAGGAGATTTACATATACCCTGGGTATGCATTCTCCGATGAATTTTGTGAAGTTTATCGTTCTGATGATTTGCAAAATCTAGGTAAGCCTTTTGCTCTAAAAGGAGTTGGGATTGGAGGGTTCCCATTTGCAGTTGGTGAATCCTATATTTTCGAGCAGCCCTGGTTAGATGAACGTGAAACTACTTGGAATTGGGAGCACGGTCTTTTTGAAAGTACGCATCAGGTGCCTCTGCCAAAGGGAAATTACTACACAGAGGTCAAACATCAATTTGAGTATGCTTTGCCCAATGTAGAAGGAAAACGCTATACAGATACCCTATTTTTTAAAATAAATTTCAAAATTTTATAACCAGCTAAATGATGAAAAAATATTAGAAAAGGAAATATTTTCAATGTTTTCTACTAAATGGCATAAAATGGTGTCTTAAGACTAAATACTCAGTTCTATTTAATTTATTAATGAACAATCTATGGAACAAAAACCAACTAAAATGGCTATTTCATTATTATATCTGATGATTGCCATTTGCATGTTTTCGTGCAATGAGAATTCTTCTGAGATTTCCAATCTCAGATTTGAATTAGCGCTTTTGAATGATAATCAAGAATCAGTTACTTCCTTTAACGAAGATGATCCTATCATTTTTCGGTTACTTATCATTAATGAGTCTGACTTGGATGTAATGTTTACAGGGTTTGAACATGAAGAGATTTTCAAAGTGTATGAAGTGTCAGTATCAGGAGAAAATCCTGTTGGCAAACCCTACTCAAATATTGGCTGTGAATTTATTGGGGGATATCCACTAGGCTCGCAAGATTCAATTATGATAAAAATTCCCTGGATTCCAAAGTCTGGTGAATTGGAAGAAGTGCATAGGATTTTATGCGGTTTGAATTACGAAAATCCTTCTCTGGAAATAGGGTCCTATAGAACATATCTTAACGCAAAATTCTTCTTTAATATTGAAGGAGAGGAATACATCATAAATGCCCCGGAAAAAACAATAAACTTTAGCATTAAATAATATCAAAAATGAAAACCTATGTTTTATACTCCCTGTTATTAGCTTGGGCAATTGCAGGATATTCTCAAGTAAATACTCAAAAATTTGATCCCTCTCAAATTAAGGCTTTAGGCAATGAACAACACATTTTGAAAAAGATGCCAAAGGTTGATATGAAAAGTATCATTGAGGAAGATAAAAATGATATTGAAAATGGGTTACCTCCCAGATTTGGTAAAGCAATCTCTACCGATATTAATCTATCTGATGGAATTTGGAAGGATGTAATGAATGGAAAATCATGGTCAATTGATATTGAATCAGAGGATGCAAGGTCTATCAATATGATTTTTAGAAATTTTTATTTGAAACCAGGTGCGGAACTTTACATTTATAACAATACCAAAACAAGGTTTATTGGTCCAATTACACATGAACAAAACAATAAGAGTGGGGTTTATGCAACGGATATTCTACCAGGACACAGAGTAACTGTTCATCTTTTTGAACCAAATACACCTGGAAAACCAAGTAGTCTCAAAATTGACAAAGTAATACATGGCTATTCTACCGAATATATTGGATATGGTGATAGTGCCCCCTGTCATACGGATATAATTTGTCGCGTTGGAGTTGGTTGGGGTGATGAAGCAGATGCTGTTGCAATGGTTTTATTGGACGACGGGACAAGATTTTGTAGTGGAGTATTGCTTAATAATGGATGTTCTGATTTTACTCCTTCTTTCCTAACAGCCTTTCATTGCTTAGATACAGATTCCCCTTTTGGAGCTCTTTCTCAATCAGAACAAAATGAAGTAGATAGTTGGGTATTTCGATTTGGCTATGCTACATCCGCTTGTGGTGGGGGCGGCCCTGATGATTATAGCTATCATACAATCTCTGGTGCAACATTTAGATCTGCATGGAGAGATTCTGATTTTGCATTATTAGAACTTGATCATCGTCCTAGTGGTACATCCGGAGTTAGATATGCAGGTTGGGATCGTACCACGACAGCCCCTACTTCATCGGTTGGAATTCACCATCCTCGGGGGGATGTTATGAAAATTTCTACTGAAGATGATCCTGCTACCGTAGTATCATGGCCTGGATTTGCAGATACAACACATTGGCGTGTTCATTTTGATGATGGTGTTGTTGAACATGGATCATCTGGATCAGCGTTATTCAATCAAAATGGAAGAGTGGTAGGACAATTACATGGTGATCAAAATAATATTTGTCCACCGGCAGATAATAGTTCTTGTTTTTGTAACCAGGATGTTGGAGAGTACGGTCGTTTAAGTAGTTCCTGGATAGGCGGTGGTACAGCCACTACTAGGTTAAGCACTTGGCTTACTAATGATACAAGTGTTTCACAAACAAACACAATACAAATTCCGAATATTAGTGGTCCAGGAATTTTATGTAATTCGAATACAAACTTTACAATTTCAAATGTTCCTGCAGGACAAAGTGTTTCATGGGTTGTTACACCTTCAAACCTTGTCTACAATTCATCTGGAAGTGGTTCTACTGCGACGTTAAAATCAAAAACCAGTACATCTAGCGGACAAGCGACATTAACCTTCACATTTGATAATGGTATCGACTGTCCAAATCAAGCAACATTTTCTAAGACGTTTTGGGTAGGTCCTCCAAGCTATAATAGTATTAATCTATCTGTTGACGGAGATGAATTGAGTAATTGCGATTATACATATGCTGATGCATCCTATAATTATCCTTCCGGAGCAGGATGGTACATACTTGAGTATGAATGGCGTATTCCATATTCATATGATTGGGATATTTATGAAGAATATGGAGGTTTATCTGATTTTCAATATGTTGAAATAGAGTATTGGGATGATAATCCCCCTAGTCAGGAAGCTATTCAAATAAGGGCTCGGAACACATGTGGGTGGAGTTTATGGAAAGAATTTTGGGTAGACGTAGATGATTGTGGTGGATACTTCATGATGATGTCTCCTAATCCTTCTGCGGATTATGTAGAAATAAGTTTCCAAAATAAAGAAACTGTTCTTTCTTCAAAAAATAATACAGTAAAAACTGAGATAGTAGAAGAAAAAGATGTGCTTACTAAAATCTATGACCAGCAACATAATGAAATTTATTCTAATCAATCAAAAGTAAAGGATAAGCTTACCATCGATACATCCACAATTCAACCTGGGCATTATATCATTAAAGTCTTTGTAGATGAGAATATATTTACCAGACATTTGTTAGTTGAATGATTAATACGTATTTAAAAGTATATTAGCACAAAATCTTATTCGAATAGGCCGTATAGTTTAATAGATTATGCGGTCTATTCTTGCTTTACATATATCTGATTATAGCCCTTACATTTAAATTATAAAAAGATTTTAATAGCTACTTAAGACACAATGCCCATGAGTGAATTTCTCCTTTGACAACGCTTCATCTGACAAGTGACCAAACTCTTTAATAGCTTGTTGAAGAACCTCATCGAGGGTAAGATCATTACCAAATACAGTATGATTGTTTTGTCCCCTCAATTGCTGTTGTATAGCAAATTTCCGGAGTTTGTTTGCCTCATGATTGGACCAATTCTTGAAATCATTGGGATGATTTCGATATAGCCAGAGCAACTCTTTTGGAGAAAGGAAAGGGCAAAATCTACAATTTGACGGAAAAGGAACTTTATAATTAAGAGAACTAATGTATTGTTGGCAATCTCTCCTGTTGTATTTAATATCTACAAGAGGATATCGCTTTTCGATGGTCAGGTCCATCCACTTTCCATTGGAATGGGTTTTAATTCGCCTGGAGCTCTCTTCACAGGAAATACCAAGAAGTACACGGACTTTTCCATACCTAATGGCATAATCTTTTAATGCCCCTTTCCTTAAAGGTTGGGACATTGAATACAGGTATTTCGTGTTGACATAGTTGGATAGAAAGTTGTAAATAGGTTGGATCTTGAGCCCCGACGTACAACTTTTGTTTCTCATGGCCTTGCTCATGATAACATGATACTTTTGATAGTGCCCTTCAAGACCCTGGGACCAGCTTTCCGGATGAAACCCCATATCAGGTTTAAGCCATACAAACTCGATCCCATATTGAACACAAATACCCTGGATGTAATCCAGGTAATCATAGGTATGCCGATGTTCATTAAGCGTATCAGAGAAAATAACTAGAAGCTTGCCTTTCAAATAACGAGCCCTGAATTTTTCATCATGGATTAATTTAAAAAATATCGCGGTTGAGTCCTGGCCAGCTCCATAGGAAAGAACTGTTAATTCAGTACTTCCAGGTGGATCGAAAATCTCTCTCATATCAATTGAAGTTGTTCCGATCGTGATTCCCTCAAAATAGTTTCCAGGGAGGGTGTTGAATGCCCAGGATTAATAAATTGATGTTGGATTTCTTTTTCCTTCTTAATAAAGGTTCTCATATGTGCAGGATCCTCCCGGGCACTGCAAAGAAGGTCTCCTTTTTTTGACATAATACAGATCTTACATGAATGTCTGGACATACCTGCTACATACGTGTAGATAAATGGCCATCCATCAAGAGCGGCTTTCTTTAATCCAAGCTGGTAAAGCTTTCTTCTGTCGGCTAATTCGTCTAAAGAAATGCCATAGGTTGCAAAAACTTCAGCGGTGGAATAATCATGGATGGGTAGTACTTTATAGACCTTCCTTTTCCTGGTTGTGAGCTTTTTATCCAAGATAAAAGGATCCTTTGAAGCACGTGGATCAGATTCTTCAGCTCTCAATCCAATACAATTGTAAATGAGATCGTAATGATTCTCTTTTGAATACCTTCTAATGAATTTGGAGATTGGACCTGTTTTCAAATCACTGGTGCATTGCCTGAAGGCTGGGCTTGGCCACATACCCCTGTGGTCTACCATTTCAAAGAATGTCTTATCCGCTGTTACAGAATACACAGGAATACCCTGGCATGTCTTCAAAACGTGTTCAAACGTACCTTCCCAATCGACTCCGGGGAGCTTTGCATGAATAA
>JAHCMM010000138.1 GCA_019192515.1 Cyclobacteriaceae bacterium SS2 | reverse complement strand
ATAAAATCATAGTGCCTCTTTACCCTGGTCTTACTGTTTACTAGTTCGGTTGCTGGTCTTAGTACATCATTTTTTATCAATGCAATGTTACCGGTGCCTTGATATACATTGTATTTTTTGAAAAAAAGTAGTCCGGTAGGCGATTTTTTACGGTCTTCAACGCTTCAAAAAAACAACAACTTAATATCTCTGAATGCCACCAGTCTTTCAACGGCATATCAAAAAATGAATTATTAACTAAACATTACAACAATGAACTCTTTAAAAAACAATGTAAGACTGGTAGGTAGAATTGGAACTGACTTTAATATCAGAACTTTCGAAAGTGGCAAAAAACTGGTCAGCGTTCCATTGGCTACAAATGAAACCTACTACAACAATGATGGTGAAAAAATCACCACTTCCCAATGGCACACAATCTGCCTTTGGAACAACCGTGCTGAAAAAGCACAAAAGATGTTGTCCAAAGGATCACTGATCATTCTTGATGGAAAACTCATCAATAGATCCTATGAAAAAGATGGTTCGAAGAAATACATTACTGAAATTCATGTGCATGATTTCTTCTGCCTGGATTCAAAATCCTGAAACCTATTTCAGCGTTAATATAAGAAGCCTCTTCGGAGGCTTTTTTTATTTTACTGAGTTGAAATTTTACCTAAAGGGTTGAGCATTTAACAGCGACCAGAATGGCACCTACCTTCACAAGTGTGATCAATTTATTGATAAGCGTATCAGTCACAAATTTGACGATCAGGTGAATCAGAATGAGAACCAGGGAACAGCTGAATGCCAAATCCATATAGTCGTGGTATTCTCTTAAAAACAAGGAGGTCCAAAATAGCGCCTTACCAAAAGAGAAGAAGACATGAGTTATCGCAAGTATCAGTTCAATAAAACTCTTTCCAATGGATTTTTCATTTTTCATGAAAGCACCAAAAGGAAAAGCCCTAAAGAGGTCAATAAGTCAAACTGGAAGCTGACGAAATTTTAGTATAAATTTCCAGCGGTTTGACGGTTACCGGGGGTTTTTACCTTTTTGAATGAAAAATGTAAAGACACATTTTCACGCATAAAAAAAGCAGCTTATTGCTGCTCTATTTCTCAGTCCTTCCCTCCCAGGAGCTTGACTTCATCGACGATGAAATTGTAGCGCTTGTATTCCTTATCTGAATTGGGCATGGGGATCAAATCATATTCCCAGGATCCGGAGACTTCTACAAGCTTTCCCTTTTTTAGGTATTGATAGATCTTTTCGTGCCCTGGTAATTTACATAGATGGTAGAACGCGGAATCAACATATTCGCCGTCCTTGAACTTGGAGCCATTTACAGCAATGGAAAACTCAGCTAGTGTCTTCCCTGAATCAAACTTCTTGACTTCGGCATCTGCAGCAAGATTACCACTAAATTGAGATCTGATTTTCATAGTATTTAAATTTTAGGTTGATGATTAATCAATTTCCTATGTCATTCTAATGGGTTTTTAATTATCTTCAATTTGAACAAACTGGCTTCCTTTTCCTGAGGTTCAATTGAATAGTCGTAATCACCAATTAAGTCCTCTATAGATTGAAAGCCTAGGATTTTTTCAGACATAATTTTATCATTGGTGATAATCTTGTAGACGGTCTCAACCAGGTTATCGTGTTCAACAATGACATCTATATGATATTCCATTAGACTAGGCTAGTGGTTCAAATATAGCGGTATTATCTATTAAAGGGAAATATTTCTTATATACCTCTCTCCTGGCTCTTTGAGGCCTTCCTGGATTTGCGCAACTTCTGTACTTCGTCGAGGGCTTGCCAGATAATGTCATTTGATCTGGTCTCCTGATTGAAATAGGTCTTTGGCTGAGTGGTCACGACAATCCGATCTCCGGTTTTTAATTTCCTGATAGAGTCAATATACTTTTCGGATATCATTATTTTCCTGCCGTTCTGTAAATTGGAATCCCACTTTTCGTTTTCAGCTTGTTCCTCGATTTGAATAACACCAACTTCTCCTTTTCCGGTTTTGGCGATCTTGGGATCCTCAATCAGAGTTCCCTGGATTTCTAACTTTTTGATTGGTATGAAAGGGGACTTGGGGACAAAAATAATCTGATTCGTTTTCGTTTCATCAGGTCTGGTAATTGAAATGGAATATTGATCTACAGTAGTACCAACTATGTCCCCTACTTTTAATTTTAAAGCACTTTCATCAATTGATGGATTTTCTCCCAACCTGATTTCAAACTGAGGCTTCTCCCGAAAGTCTTTCGTGATTGCTTCGCGTTCACCAATGATTATGAGGCGATCTGAGGTCCTTCCCTGAACCTCTTTGACACTCCGAATGGTGAAGTATTCTGTCTTCTCCGGAATCAATGATTGTGAAGATGTTGTTTTATTGTCAGCCCGTGAAGTATCGGTTTTGGTCTGGCCTTTTTTTGGCATCGGGTTTAGTGATTTAGTAAAGGGCGGACTGAAGATCTAAAAGTATCTGTGTCTAAGTAAATATAAAATTATTTAGGCTTGATTGCCAATGATCACTAAATCATGACCATCAATGATCAAATCACCCAATGAGTTTTAGTTTATACTTCACGGGTAGCAATTGGGCAAAATGATCAAATAGTGGAATCATAAATTCGGTTTTTAATGGAAGGGTCAACGCAAAGTCGTTGGCCTTACTATTGGTAAACTGGTGTAGATCAGCTCCCCCAAAATAATAACTTTGATTGAAGACAAAGTCGTTAAAGGGGTGCTTTGGCATTGCACTCCCTACCTTAAGGGCCTTTTTGAGCAGGTACTTTATTGGCTCACTGAGCTGGTCAATTTTAAAGGGTTTTTTACCGTATCCCGAAATGTGTATGGACAGTAAGTTCCTGTGAAAATCATGATGTGCGGTTGCACTGCTAAATAGCCCCTCCTTTACCAGGCAGTTAAACAAAATTTGAAGTACCATAGAATACTCTTCAGCTGTTACAATGAAAAGTGATTCCTTATGGATATCATCCAGATTAATTATAAGGGTCGAATTGAAAAAACGGAAAAGGTAGAGCTCCCCTTCTCCACTATATAGTTTATCGTTAACCAGATGATTGATATCGGAAATAAAGACTCTTTTGTCTGACTTCTTATTGGCTATCGGCTCGATGAATCCATTCTCCGTCAAAAAGATCTGTCTTGTGCCTAAATTGAAGGTAATGGCATTTATCAACTTTTCATTTTGGTAAATACACATTACGTATTCATTCGGATGAATACCGGAAAAGATGGCGCAATTCTTATTATCCAAATGTTGTAAAAACTGATAAAGATTGGACTCTTCTTCTTCAGTGACTGTATAGTCTATAATGGATTCTATTCCCAAGATATTAGCCATCAACTGGCTCTCTTTTATAGGTCTAAATTCTGGTACTTCGCAATGGATGTGATCCGGGAGATTTCTTAAGTGCTCAAGCGTTCTTTCAAGGTTCAAAACAGAACGATCTTGGAGGTTATAGAGCAGGAATTCAATTGGACTAAGCCTTCCGAGGGTTCTTAGACTTAAACACAATGTCCTTCCATCACTTTGATACAAAACGTATTGCTGGTGATCGTAGCTGAATCGTCCAAAATAGGGATTTGCATCGTCTAAGACCCGAATACCCAGGTATCCCAAAATGGCATCGAAACCAAAATCATTTTCCAGTTCCTTCATACACTACGCAGCAATTCATTGGTTTCCTGAAATATATTTTGATAATTGGCTTCAATTAGACCATTTAAATATTCCTTGTCTTCATAAATAGACGGGATAGGGATATTGTTAGGTATTTTATTGGGGTAATAGCTATCGAGCATTTTAAATTTTGTATCGAACAATCCAGGTTTTCCATCTGCAATGTAACCTACAAATTCTCCAGCTCTTTTTGTCCGGATGTCAGCTGGGCTCATGATATCAATACGCTCATAATTGAAGGAGTCACTTGTCCCGGAATCACCGATGCTGGTACTCGACCTTTCACGGTCATACTGGCCAAACGCTTTGGCCACTTTTTCTGCTTCTGCAACATCTACCACTCCCCAAAATTGGTTGCTGCAATTCCCCTTGATTATAGCTGCTTCTTCCCGCTG
>JAHCMM010000137.1 GCA_019192515.1 Cyclobacteriaceae bacterium SS2 | reverse complement strand
ATGAGAGGCGTGGCGTCATCACGGGAACAATAATAATCTTTCTTCGCAGCTTTCTGACTTTGGCGTAACCCATAAGCATCCGTTTATAGTCCAGAATATCCGGCCCACCTATGTCAAAACTCTTACCAAATGTTCCCGGGTGATTCAGGGATTTAAACAAAAATGAGATGACATCAGCTATTCCAATGGGTTGACACTTTGTTTTCAACCACTTGGGGGCCACCATGATGGGCAACTTCTCAACCAGATCACGAATAATCTCAAATGATGCGCTTCCAGAGCCAATGATGATCCCGGCGCGTAGGGTTGTGAGATGAAACTTTCCTTTTGTCAGCTCTAATTCTACATTTTTTCTCGAATTGAGATGCTTGGAAAGCGTTTTCTCATTTACGATTCCACTCAGGTAGATTACCTGTTGAGCCGAGGTGCCATTTATTGCCTCGGTGAAGTTACGTGCGGATGTTTTTTCCAATTCCTCGTAATCACTTGAGGCAGACATGGAGTGCACCAGGTAATAAGCTGCATCAATATCGCTGGGTATACCGGATAGGCTTTCTCTTTCCAGTAGATCAGCTTCAATAATTTCGATTTTATCCAGAATGGACTCAGAAGGATTAAATCTTTTTCTATCACGGACACAACAAACTACCGTATGTCCTGCTCCCACCAAAGTTGGAAGAAGTCGTTGGCCGATATAGCCTGTGGCTCCTGTCAGTAATATTTTCAATAGTGAATTACCTAATGATGTTTTATAATAACCCAGGTTGATGGTTATGGTTTTAAAACCCCGTTTTTAAATGTATGACAAATTGTTATTAGGTTTACTGATTGACCCAACTAGATAATGATGAACCGGCAACTTTCTTTGACACTTAGCTTTTCTAAAGCAGTTGTAATCCTTCTTCTCTTAGTCATCAGCGGCTGCCAAAGATTTGTTGTCATTGATGAATCTTACAAGGCCGAATATGTAGAAAAGTCAATCCCTATTGACAGTGTTTGGGCAGGACATCCGGTAGGATTTTGCCTGTATACACACGAAAGCAGACAATATATTGCTTATTACAATGCCAATCGGAATATGGTGGTAGGGCAAAGGAACCTGGATCAGGATTCTTTCGAATTATATGTCATGCCAGCCACTTCCAGGGATGCAGCCGGGGGAACCAGCACAGTTCTAAACTGGGACAGTCATAATTTTCTTACCATTGGCATTGATAAAGAGGGCTACGTTCACGTTAGCGGCAATATGCACGTGCATCCCATTACTTATTTCAGAAGTACAAAACCTTATGATATCACCTCCCTGGAGCAAGTGATGGAGATGGTAGGAAAAGATGAAGACCGGTGTACCTATCCCCATTTTATGCTTACCAAAGAAGGTGAATTATTGTTTCATTATCGTGATGGAGGAAGTGGCAATGGAAATGAGATCTACAACCGGTATTCTACAGAGACTAAAACCTGGTCGCGGATGCTGGATGTGCCGCTCACAGATGGTGAGGGCCTCATGAATGCCTATCAGTCTACTCCAGTCATTTTGAAAGATGGGTGGTACCATATGTATTGGGTATGGCGCGATACTCCGGATTGCTCAACGAATCATGACTTGTCATACATGAAAAGCCCTGACCTTAAAAGCTGGTTTAATGCTTTTGGCGAGCCCATAAAATTGCCGGCAACACTAAATCAAAAGGCGTTAATAGTGGACCCGATACCTGTGAATGGCGGTATTATCAACCTGGCTGCCAGACTGGTCCTTGATTATAAAAACCGACCGGTTTTTACTTACCATAAGTTTGATGAAGCGGGTAATACACAGTTTTATATAGCTCAAACAGATAATAATGTCTGGACCTACAAAAAAGTTACCAATTGGGATTATCGGTGGGAATTTAGCGGGAATGGGAGCATCAACAGTGAAGTGATTTTAAAAGGCTTCAAAAGCAGGGAAGATGGAAAATATGAAATCGATTACTGGCACATCAAATATGGTGATGGTACGATCCTGCTCAACAAAAACTTTGATGCAATCGGTAAGGTGATTAAGTCCGAGGCTTTTTCGAAAACACTTGAAGCTGAGGGAGATTTTCCCGGGTTGATGGTTCAGACAAGCCGGGATATTGGTAATTCAGGCAATGAGGATATCAGGTACATTTTGAAATGGGAGACCTTAAATCGGAATCGGGACAGACCCAGGCCTCAGCCCTGGCCAGAACCAAGTTTACTCACGCTGTACAAGTTGAGATCCGGCAAATAATGATTAATTTTTCTCACTGAAATTTTTTCAGCAAAATTCAAAGATGATGAAAAAGATATTAACCCTGGCTCTTTTATTGATCCTTGGATCTGGAGCAAATGCTCAAATTAAAGTGCTTATTGTAGATGGCCAGAACAATCATGTGGTTTGGCCAAAATCCACCATTATGATGAAACAATACCTGGAAGAGACTGGGTTGTTTGAAGTGGATATCTATCGCTCAAAATATACCTGGAAAGCTGAGCGTGAGGAGGATTACTTAGCCAAAGCCGGGGTAGGCGAGACCCAGGACCTAAAGGACCCCACCGCAGATCCTGATTTTGCCCCGTCATTTAAAAATTACGATGTAGTGGTCTCAAATTTCGGATGGAAAGCAGCTCCATGGCCGGAAAAGACCCAAAAAGCATTTGAAAAATTCATGAAATCGGGTGGTGGTCTGGTCTCAGTTCATGCCGCGGACAATTCATTCCCGGAATGGCCGGCCTACAATGAAATGATCGGTTTAGGTGGCTGGGGTGATAGGACTGAGAAAGACGGACCTTACGTATATTATACCAACGAAGGAGAATTGAAAGTTGATAATACACCTGGCAATGGTGGTTCTCATGGTCCTCAAAACAATATTTATGCGACAGTAAGGGTCAAAGATCATCCTATCACCCGGGGGTTACCTGAAAACTGGTACACCCAAAAAGATGAGTGTTATGCCAAATTACGGGGTCCGGCCAAAAACATGACCATTCTGGTGACTGGCAAAGACATGTCTGGTAAAGCCCCAACAGATCGCCACGAACCCATGTTGATGGTCATAGACTACTATAAAGGCCGGGTTTTCCATACTACTCTTGGTCACGAAGACTATTCCATGGAGGGAGTGGATTTTATTACGACCTTCTTGAGAGGTACCGAATGGGCTGCCACTGGAAAAGTCACCATTCCCGTGCCTGAGGATTTTCCTAAGCAGGATGGACAGAGAAGCCGAAAGTTTGAATTGGTGGAGTGAAGCTGGATAATCCCGAAAACTATATAGGTTCAAATTATGCATTGAACCAAACAATAGATTTACTCATAGCTTACACTTCTACTCTCATTCCTGTTTTCGCTGCCTTGTAGATGGCCTCGATGATCTTCATGTCTTTTACCCCTTCTTCACCGCTGACAGACACCAATGGTTTTTTATCCTGTAAGATAATCTGAGCCATCTCATCCATCTGGATGGTTTGGTGGGTAATGTGTGGTTGTGTGAGCGGTCCATTGTGTGTACGACCTTCGATAGGACCATAACCAGTAGAAGGCTTCATTTCCACAAATCCATCATCCCCAGTCATAAAAAACCGGTCAAGGTGCCGCATCTGATAGGTGGAGAGGCAGGAAGCAACAGCCCCACTGGGGAAGCCCATCTGAAACTGGATGGTTTCGTCAACCCCTTCCTTGAATTTTTCAGGATCAGTTTTGGTTTCCTGGGCAGTCACCCACACTGGTTCTTCTCCAACCATATACCGGGATCCATTGATACTGTAGATGCCGATATCCATCATAGCTCCGCCACCAGCTAATTCTTTGTTGAGACGCCACTGGGTGGGGTCACCTATCCTGAAACCAGATTGCCCCTGAAAGAACCGGATGCGTCCAAACTCACCAGCCTGCCGCATCTTGATAACAGCTACGGTCTTTGGCTCAAAATGCATTCTGTAGCCGATCAGCAGTTTTACTCCATTGGCTTTACACACGTCCACCATCTCCTGGGCATCTTTAGCGTTTGTGGCCATGGGTTTTTCGCAGATCACATGTTTCTTGGCTCTGGCAACTCTCAGGGTTTGTGGATGATGCAAAGCATTTGGGGTGATGATGTAAACCGCATCAATATCCGGATTGTCCTTGATTTTGTCGAAGTTTTCGTAGTTGTAGCAGTTTTTATCCGGCACGTTGTGCGCTTTCTGCCACTTGGGTATTTTCGTTGGAGTTCCACTGACAAGACCCGTTACTTTGGCCATCTTACATTCCCGCATGGCCTCAGCTACCCTGTTGGCATATGATCCTAGTCCCATTAGTGCTACACGTAAAACTGGTCCCTGGTAGGGGGTTTCAGTTGCAGCCAATAAGGGATTGCTGTGATACAGTAGGGGAAGGCCGAGGGCAGTGACCTTCATCTTGTCAAGGAAGTCTCTTCTTGTTGTCATATTTGAATGCTTTGTATAAAAATAAGGCTTAACGAGCAAAGTGCAAAGTGCTACCTAATGAACAGGTTTTCGTAGTAGTAAGGTTGAGCGTTGTTTGAATAAGTTTCTTCGCCAACAAGATCAAAGTCACCATCACCGTCCATATCGGCTACAGCCCCTGAATAGACTCCTTTGCCTTCTGCTACGGTGATTGACCTTTCGAAAATACCTTTCTCGTTAACATAAATTTTAATGTAAGTGCCTCGCCAGGTTCGACCACTCACGATATCAAGGTCTCCGTCCATATCGAAATCTGCCAGACGGACAAAGCTGAGGTCATTGGTATTTGCTTCAATGACATGTTTTTTCCATTCACTGGTTTTCGTTGGCTTTTTGGGAGCTTCATACCAGGCAAGCTCATGGATATCTCCGGGAGTACCGTAATAATTCCAGGCCTCAGCCGGAGACAATACAATATCAAGTCGACCATCATTATTTAAGTCACCAATAGCTTCCTTCGTGGCGATGTTTGAATAATCCGTGTATTTAAAGGGTTTGTATTCCGCTTTTCGAGGATCAGTTGGAGATTTATACCAAACACCACTGATCGAAATGTCCGCCAGTCCATTTTCATCTAGATCCGCTACCGACAAACCCTCACCATTAAGCGTTCCCACGTATTTAACTGACCAGGAGTCAATGTCCTCCTGGAAGATGATTTTTACGTCATGTGGCTCTTTGTGCCGGATTACGAGATCGGGTTTTTGATCACCATCCATATCATGGATTACCATATCGTTAGCATGCCATCCTTCAATGGTTACCAGCTTTTTTTGCGGCCAGGGTTTGCTACACATTTCCGGTCCAGGATTTTCCAATAAATAAATGTTGATTGGTCCGACCTTATGACCATCCACGCAAACGATCACATCCGTATCCCCGTCGTTGTCTATGTCGGCACATTTCATCGCACCCACAAAATCTGTATTATCAGAAGTGCCGATAATTTCTTCAGTTCCAAACTCATGCCTGATCCATGTACTACCTGTTTGTTCAAACCACGCAGCAGTCGTTCCGCCTTTTGCATGGGCTCCACCATCAAATACCGCGACATCTATTAACCCGTCACCATTAAAATCTCCAACATCAAGAGCTGAAATTCCTTTGACAGATCCATGGCTGATTTCAACGGGTTGTGAAAACCGGAGGGACTGGCTTTGTGAAAGTTGTAAACCAAATAAAAGGGTTAGAAATAATGTCGATCTCATACGTGGAATAGGGTTGTTTATGAAGTTCTTGATTTAAATATACCACCAGTCCGTGCCTTCGAAAAGAGATAGTTTGGAAAGATAGTCTTCCAGGGCGAGCCTTTCTGTTAGTTCTGGATACACACCTACCAGAATTTGAGGGGATTTTATATCCTTTGTTTTATCGAAACTCTGCAAATCAAATTGATGGTAAGGAATGCCTGCCTTATCAAGGATTTCTGCAGTTAGTCTTGTCTTTTCATTTCTTCCCCATAAAACCAGGTTATCTGTTCTTAGGTCATTTTCAATGAATTGATTGATTTTGAGATGAAAAAATGATGGCTGTTGATAATGGTTGGAATTTCTGGATGTCCGTTCCACATGTTCTCGCCAGTGAAGGGTTACTTCCGGGATGGTATATATTTTAAACTGATTCTGATACCACTTAAATACGAGGTGATAATCTTCCGGATAGGTCAGGTGGTCAAACCCTCCGATTTTATCCAGTTCTGATTTCCGTACCATCCAGTTAGGCGAGGCGATGACACATTCCCGGTAGATCTGTTGCCATTGCTTACCAGCCAGACTGGTCTCATTGATCCAGTTTTCATATTTGAGATAACCTTCGCTGATAGGTTGATCACCAAAGTACTTTACGAGACCTGTAACGATACTTTTACTACTATTCTTTGACACAGTCACCATTTTCATTAGCCGATCATCTGGCATGATGTCATCAGCATCCATTCTGGTGATGTAAATCCCTTTTGCATATGCATAACCAGTCTTCAATGCATGGATGATCCCATGACCGCCATTCTTCAGGTACCTGATGCGACTGTCACGCCTGGTGTATTCCAGAAGTATACGCTCACTTCGGTCAGTAGAATGGTCATCCACTGCTATTAGCTCCCATTCATCATATGTTTGACGCATCATTGAATCAATGCATTCAGCAAGAAAGGGGGCAGCATTTTTTACGGGCATGATGATCGTGACCAAATCCATGAGTTGAAGATAAGGTAATCTGGTGATTGGGAAATTAATTTAACCTAAAGCAGCTGAGTGAGCACCATGCCATTTTTCAAGCCTTGGATTCATCAGGTGAAACCAAATTGGAGGGACCAACGCAATCAGGATCATCGTTGGATAGCCTGCTGGTAACTGGGGGCTTTTAGCGTAATGATCCAGTACCTGATACCGCTTGATGGCATTGGCATGGTGATCCGAATGTCGCTGGAGCTGAAACAGGAAAAAGTTGCTCACCAAATGGCTTGAATTCCAGGAATGGATAGGTGTCACTTTTTCAAATTTCCCGGGACTGATTTCCTTTCTGAGAATACCATAATGCTCTACATAGTTGACCAGCTCAAGAAGTGTAAAAGCCAGTAAGCTTTGAATGGTCATGAAAACAGGAATTTCCCAAACAAAATGTGATTGTAGCAAACTGAAAATCAAAGTCAGTATTGCAACAAATAAAGCAGGAATGGTCGAATACCAGATCATCTGGTTTTGTATGTAGTACCAGGGTTTATTCATCTTTTGAAGCCGAACCTTCTCCAGGTGCCAGGCATGTAACCAACCCTTAAACACCGATTTGACCCAAAACGCATAAAAGGATTCATTTTTGAATGCTGTAGCCGGATCATCAGGGGTAGCGACCTGCACGTGATGACCACGGTTGTGTTCTATGTAGAAATGCATGTAACCAACCGTCATTAAGATCACTTTACTATAAAATCTCTCCAGAGCCGATTTTTTATGCCCAAGCTCATGCGCTACCGTGATACCTATTCCACCGGTGACCAATGAAACCCCGACAGTAAATCCAATCCACTCATAAAGATGATCCAGGGTGCCATAAACTACCACATAGCAGGCCCATAGAATGAATACAAATTGAAAATATGTCCAGGAATAGGTGATAAAGCGATAGTAATATTCTTCAGAAACTATTGATTTGCGTTCTTTGGGAACATTGCTAAAATCTGTACCTACCCAATGGTCAATCAAAGGGAGAAGGATGAAGACATCCAGGATGACCAGGTAGTTCCACCATCCTCCTATCCGGTAGCCTATGATCACCAGGGCAGGAATGATGAATGCAGAATAGAAACCAAGTTTTTTTAATGGTCCCATCCAACTAAAACACTACTGATCTCACAAATGTTCTTACATTTCTGTTTCCGCAGGCTCCAATGACTTCATGTAAGTGAAAACTGCTTCAAGTTCCTCTTCCGGTAGCCTACCGTAAGCTTTCCATGGCATGAAAATGTTGTCAACCACTTTGCCTTCCTTGGTCGTTCCTGTCTTCAAAAAGTTAGAAAAATCATCATAAGACCAGGAGCTTATATTACTGGATCGCGTAAGGTTTGGTGCTGGTGGTGAGTTGGGGTCTGAAGGTATTTTACCACTCAGATTTTTCCCATGGCAACTTTCACAGCCAATTACACTGGACAGATATTTACCACGATCTTTTGGAGTTTGATCAACAATATTAGCCGGTATGGGGGCTTCATGATCAATCATATTTACTCCAAACTCATGGTCAAACGCTCCCATGGCAATAAGTAGTTTTCCGAAAGGCTTAAATCCGCCTTCTTCGTTTGGTCTGTTTACCGGAGGAGCCACTGTTCTTAGATAAGCAATAATACCTCCGATATCTTCTGCTCTCATTTGAGCAAAACTTTTGGAGGGCATGATCAATAGTGGCTTTCCTGTGGGCGAAACACCGTGTCGCAATGCAGCCAACCAGTCCTTATCTGAATAATAAGCAAGACCACCCTCACCACGGGTTAGGTTCGGAGCATATAGCTTTCCTAATGCCGGATCATCGATAAACATTTTGCCACCCAGATCTTCGGCATGGCAATCAGCACATAAGGTAGTGGCCCATTTAGCACCAATAGCCAGCGAAAGTGAGTCATTTGGAATTTCCATGAGAACCGGTTCAATTTTCACAGTCCTTCCAATGATTTTGTCAGCTTTTTTGATTTGGAAAAAAACAAGCGCAGCAAGGATGATAAGAAGGGATACTACAGCGATCCCAATCCACTTTAAGATTTTCATTTTGAATTTAGGTTAGGTGATTAAGTGGAAAAATTTAGCAATTTTCCCCGTAATCTACAAATCAGGACACCGTCTCCCGCTCAGTGAACTCAAAGCCCATCTCGTCCAATCGGGCTAGTATTGGCTTATAAATTACGGGTAGGGTAGGGATGTGTACGCCACTAAGTTCAAGTTTCTGATCAAGGATNATTTCGGCACAAATCGCTAGCGGAAGCCCTACGGTTTTGGACATGGCTGTATTCACCTCGTCATCACCATAGACCACCATGTGCGCCTGGATTTCTTTAGGTCGGCCATTATCCAGGTAGTTGAACTTGTGCCACATCACGATCATGTCCCGGTCTGTCTTTGTCAGGGTCCACTTCTTTTTCAGGATGTGCTCCAGGATTTGGGCAGGAGTACCTTTTTTTAGGCCCACCAGTTCTTCTTCAAAAATACCCAGCCATTTGAGCTTATACATTTCCTCCGACTCCAGGCCGAGGTTCAGATAATGGGCCAGCTTCAACTCCACTGAATCATGTGGGTTGTACCTGAGAAATGAATTAATAAACTGTCGATGGGTCATCACCTCAACAGACTCCATCTTATAGTCGTCGCAGGTAGCTCCAAGCTGCACAAAAACGTCCCAGGCTTTGCAAAACCCGGGCCGCCTCAGGGTGCCCCGGTACAAGGTATTAATTCCCTGAAGGTTGTATAGCTCCAGGTACTTGAGTGAATCCCGATTGGCGTAACCCTCAAAGTAACCATGTCCCGGAACATAAATAACCTCCGTTCGTCGGAACAGATTGTGATAGGGGATGTACTTGTAGCGGCCTTCCTGTAAGAATTTTACTGTTCCATTTCCTGCCATCACCACGTTGCGGGGGTTCCAGGTAAACTTATAGTTCCATGGATTCTCAGCTTCTGTATTTTCAGCCAGCAGTCCACCAGTGAAAGTTTCAAATCCTGTGAGGGTGTGCCCTGCAGCTTTGATCTTATTGAGTACCTTGAGTGCCGACATGTGATCCAGCCCCGGATCCAGTCCAAGCTCCATGATACAGCAGGTGTTTTTGGCCTTAAACTGACCATCCAATGCTTTGATGTCATCGTATAGATAAGATGCTGTAAGGAGGTTGATACCAAATTCTGCACAAATGGTAGCTACCCTGATATGTAGGTGAGCTGGAAGCATGCTGATGATTAGATCAGCTTCTTTTAGGAGATTTTTAGCCTGGCCCTGATCTTCTACGTCGAAATGAAATGCATGGGCCCTGGGGAATCTTGATTGGACATTTTCAACTTCCAAATCCCCAATGTGGACAGTGAAGGCCTTATGTGCTGCGACATCAAGCAGATAATTGATCAACGAGGTAGCGGACCTTCCGGCACCCAGGATGATCACAGATTTACCCTCTTTAGGCATATGGAATGTGGCTTTTGGCCGGGTTGAGTTGAATTATTTTTTTCTGTTGGCTACTGTAGCGCTGGCCTGGTCGGTAGCAAGTACCAATACATCTGCAATTTTGACATGGGCAGGCCTGTTGATCACAAATTCGATGATCTCGGCGATATCCTGTGCTTTCAAAGGTGTCATGCCTTCATAGACTTTGGATGCTCTTTCTTCATCTCCTTTAAAGCGAACCATGGAGAATTCTGTTTCCACCAGGCCGGGTTTAATATCTGTCACCTTGATACCATAGGGATTCAGGTCAAGACGCATGGCTTTTGAAAGTCCATCAACAGCAAATTTGGAGGCATTGTAGAGGTTTCCATTGGCATAAGCTTCGATGCCCGCGACGGAACCAATATTCACCACATGCCCACGTTTGCGTGCTACCATACCAGGAGTGATAGCCCTGCTCATATACATCACACCTTTCACATTGATATCGATCATGGCTTCCCAATCGTCCAGGTTGCCTTCGTGGATCGGACCGAGTCCGTGGGCATTTCCAGCGTTATTGATCAATACATCAATTTCTTTCCATTCGGAAGGCAGGCTTTCAATGGCTGCCATACTTTCCTCCCTTTTGCTCACATCAAAACACAGGGTATGAACATCTGTTGTAGCAGACAGATCTTTTTTCAATTCGTCCAGTCTTTCTTTTCGACGTCCGGTAAGGATTAGTTTATATTTTGGGGCGAGTAAATATGCAGTAGCTTTTCCAATTCCACTTGTAGCTCCTGTGATCAAGGCAATGTTTTTCATCTTTTGATTTTTTTGGATTTCTTCAGATAGGTTGGACCTCCCTCAAAGGTAATGTAGAATGAAAAATTCTGATATCTCAGCTGTTTTATGGGCAAGGTATAGTCATTGGGCTCGTTTGTCAGCATGTCTCGCATCCCCCAGGAGTACCTGATCTCAGGGGAGAATTTAAATAGCTCAAAATACAGATCGAAGCCAACTCCGGCTTCAACGGCATAGTTCCAGTTTCTAAGTTTAAGGTTGGTTCTTGTATCCAGGTCATCGCCCCGTCCGGCAGCTTCCAACGCAGGGGTAAACCCACCTATCATATACATGGCCACGTTTCTACGCCTTACGGATTTGTATTTGAGCAATAGTGGTACCTCCACCATCGTCTGGTCTTTGAGTTCCTCGATGGAATTGCCATCGGTGAACCGGTAAAGCAACCGGTTTTCATAAAACCCTACAGTGACCATGGTCCGGAAATCGAGGTACTTCAGAAGTCTCATATTGGCAATCATGGCTACTTTGAATCCCGGTAGTCGTTCGGAGATCACAGAGTGCAAGGAGTCCAGGGCCGGCGTGGCAAACTCATCAGAATAGAGGGTTTTATACCTGGAAGAATGCCAGGCCATAGCAAATCCATAATGGATCCATTGCTCGTCGTAGTCAATCAGGTTTTCGGAAGGATCATTTTGTGCCCGGGCAGGCAACAAAGTGAGGACCAGCAAACCAAATAGAACTACTTTATACCCGTATAAATGGATGAAATACCTAAAGTTAATGGTTTGCATTCCGTTTGTTTAAATCCGGTTTTTTCTAATATCCCAAGGAAATTTTCTCCATCCGGGAATTCGTTGACTGACTCCGGCAGATATGTATATGCGGAATTGTCTTTAGAAATTAACCGGCCTATTTTAGGCAATATCCACTTAAAATAAAACTGATACACCTGTTTAAATGGAAACGTCCTGGGTTTTGAAAACTCTAATATCACCACTTTCCCCCCACTTTTTAATACCCGATGCATGTCTTTGAGGCCCTGCTCCAGGTGCTCAAAGTTACGTACACCAAAAGCAACGATGATGGCATCGAACTTATTGTCATCGAATAGCAGTCTTTCAGAATCACCCATTTGGAGCTCTATCAGGTGGTCAAGGCCTTTTTTCTTGAGCTTTTTCTTTCCTACCTCAAGCATTCCCTGGCTGATATCTACTCCTATCACTTTGTCTGGCTTGAGTGCCAGCGCTTCTATGGCAAAGTCTCCGGTGCCGGTAGCAATGTCGAGGATGAGCTTAGGCTGGTCAGGTTTCAGAAGCCGGATGGCTTTTTTTCTCCAGAGGATATCTATGCCCAGGCTGAGGAAGTGATTCAGGAAGTCATAATGACCACTGATGTTGTCAAACATGGAGGCCACCTGCTTCTTTTTGGTGTCCTGCTTATCTTTGTAGGGTAATACAGTCATCGGCACGCAAAATTAAGAGATAAACCTTCCGAATGATTGAATTGTTCTTAAATTCTACATGAGCCAGATCAAGTCAGCATCCTTTGTCAAGAGTAGCAGCAACTTAGAAGAGTGTCCGGAGCCGGATTTACCCGAGTATGCCTTTATTGGAAGGTCCAACGTAGGGAAATCTTCTTTGATCAACATGCTGACGAACCGAAAACAACTTGCGAAAGTTTCCGGGAAACCAGGAAAAACACAGCTCATCAATCATTTTCTGATCGATGATACCTGGTACCTGGTCGATCTGCCGGGGTACGGATGGGCTCAAGCCAGTAAAAAGGAAATAGCCAAGTGGAAAGTATTTACTGAAGATTATTTCAAGAAGCGGCCCAACTTATCCTGTGTGTTTGTACTGATTGATTCCAGGCTTGACCCGCAAAAGAAGGATCTCGATTTTGTGCAAAACCTGGGTGAGAATGGGATTCCACTGGCGTTTATTTTCACCAAAGCAGACAAATTAGGGGTCAATAAAAGCATGTCCAACATGGCCAGGTTTCGTAAGGCGCTGTTAAAAACCTGGGAAGCATTGCCACCTTTTTTTATGACATCAGCTGAGAATGGGCATGGAAAAGAAGAATTGTTGAAATATATCGATGATATCAATCAGGAGATTACCATGTAATCCATATTTTTGGGCAGGTTTTTAACATCAACTATGGAATTAAAAGATATCGCATCAGTATCAGGCAAAGGAGGCCTTTTCAAAATCCTCAGTCCAACACGTACAGGGGCTGTATTGGAATCTCTGGATAATCAAAAGAAAAAAATGATCGTGGGAGCACACTCAAAAGTGTCTGTACTCTCCGAAATCTCTATTTACACCACAGATGCTGACGGTTCGAAACCACTGGAAGAAGTTCTGAAAAAGATCCATAAAGAATTTAATGGTGATACGGACCTGAGTAGCAGTTCCGCACCCGATGAGCTGAAATCTTTTCTCAAGTTTATCCTTCCCGAATATGATGAAGCCAGGGTGTATGTCTCAGATATCAAGAAACTGGTGACCTGGTACGCTATCCTGGTGAAAGAAGTTCCGGAAATCTTTGAAGATGCCAAAAAAGAGCCAAAACCAAAAGAGGAAAAATCAGCTGCTAAAACTGAAGAGCCTAAAAAAGCCCCCAAAAAAGCAGCTGCTCCTAAATCTGACGCTTCAAAATCGAAATAACAGCTTAAAGCTTATCGTCGATTGAGTATTTTCCCGGGCCTGTAAGGAACAGAACGATAAATGCACCCAGGAAAAGGAAGGATTTTTCTTTGGTCCCAAATCCATCATCTGCATGGACAATAAAAAACACAACGCTCATGGTAGTGATCAGGGGAATTGTGGCCAGCCTGGTGCCAAGTCCGATCACGACAAGGATACTACAAATAAACTCGGCAAATACAGCAAGGATCAATGAGATCTCCGGTCCCAAACCAATAGGATCACCAAACTTAAAATTACCTGAAATGGCTTTTTGAAACTTCGGCCATCCGTGAGTGATCATACCAATACCAAATACAAGCCTTAATATGAGTATTGAAAGATCTGTGGCGATGGGACGTTTTGAAAAGAGCGTTTTTTTCATGTGATAAAAATATTTGTCAGTTTCTGAATATTGAAAATTATAAAAATCTCCTCAAGGTTTGATTGATTCCACTAAGATAAGAGCTTCCGAACAAGTTTACATGGACCAACAGTGGATATAGGTTATAGATATCTACTCTTTGTTCAAATCCAGGTTCGAGGGGGCAAGTATCATGATAGCTTTGATAGAATGCTCTGTCGAATCCTCCGAAAAGTCGGGTGAAGGCCAGCTCGATCTCACGATGCCCAAAATAGACAGCCGGGTCATATATAAATGGTAAACCACCATCTCCTACCATGAAATTCCCACTCCAAAGGTCTCCATGAAGTAGAGCTGGCGGTTCTTCTGGTAATATGCCAGGGAGCTGGGCATAGATCAGCCTGAATCTTTTGGCAAAGTCTTTATCCACCAGGCCGTTGTAGATAGCTAGACCAAGCTGAACTTCCAGGCGTCTTTCAATGAAAAAGTCGATCCAACTGTCCTTCTCTTCATTGTTTTGGGGGAGCCTGCCAATGTAATTGTTGTGTGAGAGGCCGAATCTGGGAGAGGAGACCTTATGCAGGTTGGCCAGTGATGATCCGAAGACCTGCCAGAAATGAGGTGCAGGAGGACTTTTTTGAATAAATGATAGTAAAAGAAAATTTCTGCCATCCGCTTTTCCCCTGCCTAATACAGCAGGAAGATTCATTAGATTTTGGTTTGCCAGGAGCTCAAGGCCCTGAGCTTCCTTATCAAACATATCGTCATCTGCATTGTCATTCCATTTAAGGAAAAAAGGCCCCTGATCTGTTTCAAGTTTTAAAGTGTTGTTGATACAACCTCCGGAGACAAACCTGGAAGATTTAACCATAACTTTCTGCCCCAAAGACTGGAATAATGCAGATTCAAAAAAGCCACTATTCTCATCAAGCATGCTCAAAGCTTGTGTTTGTCTATCAAAAAGTCAATGAGCTTATCACAAGATCTGTCTAATATGTCATAAACGTTTTGAAATCCACTGTCTCCGCCATAATAGGGGTCAGGGACGTCGGCATCTTTTTGCTTCTCATCAAAATACCGCATGAGATAGAGTCCTTCATGCTGCACTTCCAGAAGACTTAGAATATTCATCAAATTGTGACTGTCCATGGCTAAAATGTAATCGAAAGCGCTGTCCTCGATGGAAAACTGACGGCCTTTATGCTGTATGGGCACATTATTTTTTTGAGCAATTGCAATGGATCTTGGATCAGGATCTTCCCCAACATGCCAGTGGCCTGTACCTGCAGAATCTACCTCAAAGGCATGATTAAGGCCTTTTTTGGTGATCTTATCTTTAAAGATTGCCTCTGCCAGCGGGCTCCTGCAGATGTTGCCCAGGCACACAAATAAAATTTTTATCATTTTTTTTGAATGATGCGGTTACCTATTTACTTCTTTACGTATATATATATGCATAACACAAATTATTCATACACCTGTTTGACATCTTGAAGAGTCCCGATTCTATCGGGACTTTTCTTTTATGCGCATTTTTAAAATAAAAAAGCGGACAAATCTGCCCGCTTTCCTATCAAATCTTTTTATCAATCTTATCTGACTGCAATACCTACACCACCTGTGATGGTGCTGTATTTCTGAGCAGTATAATCAAAATGGAACGTTAGAACGGCCAGCTTCAGCCTACCTCCGATTGTAAATCTTGGACCTCCGGACCCTTCGAAAGTCAGGTCAATTGGATCTGTGATCGTGTATGTCTCAGTTGATGAGGCAGGAGGAGTGATTTCATAAATGTAATCTCCCTTAACACCAATCTTTGTGCTCACGATATTGAAACCAATTCCCGCGTAAGGTGTGAAAACAGTTAGTTTCTTGGAGATCAATGCTTGTACAGTGGTGGCACTGGCAACGAACTCACCATAGTTTTCGCTGTTAGGATCGCTATAGAATCGGGTTTGAGTTCCCAACGTACCCGTTTGAGTACTGTTAACATCCAAAATATATGTTGAAGTAATTTTAGTAGTACCGAAGAATCCAGAAAGATCGAAAGGAAGGTTTTTAATACCAGGAATCCACTGCTTGAAGTCATGCAGTACTCCAATTCCGAACATTTTCATGCTAAAATCATCCACATTGATTTCCGGCAGTAGCCTGATCTTCAGGTCTGTATTTTTGAAGATACCAATTCCCAGGTTTACGGTCGGAATTGGCAAACCGGTGACCACAGGTACTTCTTCCAGATCAATACCTCCTGGCACATCAAATTCAATGTCTTCATTGATGGGGATAGTTTGTCCATTATATTGTATGTTACCCGCTTCGACAATCAATCGTTCATTAGGTGCTTCGCCACCAACCATAGTAGGTAAAGTGGTTTCAGTTCCCGGTTCAAGTCTTAGGTTCTGAAATTGGCTTTCTACGAAAAGAAATGTTCTTTCCGCTTCGGGTATTTGTGCCATGTTGAAAGAAAATGTCAGGTCAACACCCAGGGTCTTATGAGCTTTGGCGGTATTATACCAGCCATTGGCCAGACCATTTCCGAGTGAATTCATGGCTGGCGCCAGGTAGCTTTCCAGGTAAGTATTGGCATCCTGAGCTCCCGCTGCAATGATTTCACCGAATTCCTGTGCTTTAATAGATGCTCCGCTGAAGAGGAGTGTGCCTACTAAAAGAGATTGAATTGTTTTTTTAAAATTAGGTATCATTATTCTAAGGTTAAAATTCGATTTAGGCTGCTTAATCCATAAAATTCTCCTCGCGGGGAATCTTATACTTCTACTAATTTACAATTTTCGCACATCTGAGTGACTTTTTAATATAAAAAAAGGACTCATTTGAGAAAATACTGTGATTTTCAAAGATTTACCTATGGATATTTTAGGTGAAATACCAGCCGAAGGTCCAAAATACCTGATGAAATTTATTTATTTGGTGACGATCCCAGCCTTTCTTTTTAGTCTGCGCTTTTTCTAAATTGCACCTAAAATCACCTGAAAAATGAAAAAAATAATAATGCTGTCTCTGCTGGCAGTTGTCATATATCCCGCCAGTGCGCAATTAAATCTGAAGAAAAAGTTTGAACGGAAAGCCGATGAGGTTGTTGATGACCTCCTTTTCGGTAAAAAGAAAAAGGATAAGGATGGTGGCTCTTCTTCCACTGCACCATCGGGAGAAGCCAGTGAAACATACAAGTCTGAGAATGAGAATGCTCCTAATGGAGGCTATGTGAGAAAACCTGTAGACTATAGCAGGATGAACACGGGCGCCACCGTTCACTTTCGGGATTTGATTGACTTTCTGCCTGACGATGTGGGCTCATATTCTCTTTCAGATAAACCAGATGGAGCCAGCATGCGATTTGGTGAAGCAAGCTACAGTTTTGCCGGCAAGCGATACAGTAATGGCGACGATGATATGTCCATCACGATCTATGACTACCTGTTTACCGGTGCCATGTTTGGTGCCTATGCCAATGCCTATGAATATGAGACAACCGA
>JAHCMM010000136.1 GCA_019192515.1 Cyclobacteriaceae bacterium SS2 | reverse complement strand
ATTACTGGTAATTCTTGAAGCCGGTGGATTCGGTGGCGGTGGTATCAACTTCGATGCCAAGACACGCAGAAATTCAACTGACCTTGAAGATCTTTTTCACGCACATATCGGAGCGATGGATGTCTTTGCCCGATCACTGTTGATTGCTGATAAGATCCTTACAAAGAGCGAGTATAAAAGCTTGAGAAAAGAGCGATATGCTTCTTTCGACAGCGGTAAAGGAAAGGACTTCGAGAACGGAAAAGTCGGCCTGGCTGAGCTGAGAGAGCTAGCGCTTAAAAATGGAGAGCCTAAGCAAATCAGTGGCCGTCAGGAGTACTACGAGAATATCATCAATAATTGTATTTNAGGGTTCATGCGGTTGAGCTAATGTATGGCTCACGCAAAGGCGCAGAGGCGCAAAGTATAAAGAGCGCAAAGTAGATAAGATAAGTGTAAAATGGGATTCAGGGATTGTTGTCAATTCTTTGGGTCCCTTTTTTTGTGGGTTCACGCAAAGACGCAAAGGCGCAAAGAATTAGGAGCGCAAAGAAGATACGCTAGATGAAAAATGGGATTCAGAGATTGTTGACAATTCCTTGGGTCCTTTTTTTTATGGTTTCACGCAAAGACGCAGAGGCGCAAGGTTTTAAGAACGCAGAGACGCAAAGAATAAATAGGAGCAAGTAAACTGTTACCAGATATTTAATGATTTAAGTATAATTCGTTATGTTTAATGAATGGATGAAAACGAGATATCATCAATCATTGTAAATACCTCTCTAAAAATACATCGTGAACTTGGTCCTGGATTATTTGAGTCAGTATATGAAGAGATTCTTACCTATGAATTACTGAAGAAAGATTTATTAGTTGAAAGGCAGAAAGTAATTCCGGTAAAATGGGACCAGGTGATAATGGATCAGGGTTTTAGAGCTGACCTGATCATTGATAGAAAAGTAATCATAGAGATAAAATCAATTGAAGCTGTTGCCCCCGTACACCAAAAGCAGCTATTGACTTATCTTAAGTTGACTGGATTAAAACTTGGACTACTCATTAATTTCAATGAAGCCTTGATCAAGAATGGAATTCAAAGGATTGTGAATAATTTATAAATCTTCCCTCTTTGCGACTCTGCGTCTTTGCGTGAACATATCAACACTCAAAACTCGAAATTAAACCCCTTGTCCTTTAGCTCGTTGTATACCTCTTCATCGAACCGATAAAGGCTGGCAGCCCGATGGGCAACGTCTTGTTGTTTTTCCTCACAATCCACCAGTAGTCCCATTTTGAGGAATTTTCTGCGGAAGTTTGGTTTATCCAGCTTCACATCCAAAATGGCTTCATAAAGTTGATGCAGTTGATGCAGCGTGAATTTTTCCGGTAGCAGGTTAAAGCCGATAGGGAAGTGCCGTACCTGATGCTTGAGGTGGGTGAGCCCATATTGCAGGATTTCGTGGTGATCATAAGGTAGCTCGGGAACCTCATCAAGCTTAAACCACCTGGCATCGGAAGCGGNAAAACCCGGGATGATCTCATAATCTTCAGGTTTTACCATAGAGAAATATGCCACTGTCAGCACCCGTTTATTTGGGTACCTTTCTACCTCTCCAAAGGTCTTCAACTGCTCCAGGAAGATATCTTTTACACCTGTGAGTGCGGAGAGTATTCTTTCGGCAGCGTTGTCCAGACCCTCATTGTATTTGATCCAGCCACCGGGTATGGCCCATTTACCTTTGCTGATACCTTCACCATGCTGGACCAGCAATATTTTGAGATCACCATTAAATCCAAAGATCACACAGTCGATGGAAAGCGCATCAATAATATCATCTTTGAATTTGTTGTTCATATCAGATTGGGTCATTTAATGCTGTAGAAAAAGAGAATTACTTAGATTAGCAATTTTTCGGATAAAAATAACGCTTGATGCCAAAGAAAGAAATTAATCAGATCAGTACGGTAGTTCATTCCGATTCTTTTGAATGTACGATCACCGTAGATGTAGCTGTCTTTGGTTTTCAGGAAGGTAATTTAAAAGTGCTATTGGTTAAACGAGCCATAGAGCCATTCAAAGACTTTTGGATGCTGCCAGGAGGGATTATGAAGGGTAATCAGTCAGTGGAAGAAGCGAAAAATGACGTATTGTTTCAGCTGACAGGCCTGGACCATATCCATGCGGAGCAGGTGAGGGTGTATAGTAAAATAGATCGTCATCCGGTTAAGCGAGTGGTCACAGTCACCTTCTATGCACTTATCAAGCCGGAAAATCACCCGGTGATTGCAAAAAACTATATATCCGATGTAAAATGGTATACCATAGATGAGGTGCCGCAGTTGGGTTTCGATCATAATCTTATCATTGAAGACGCATTGGTCAAGCTAAGAGACAACCTGAGGGATCACCTGATCCTGGGGGAGTTACTACCTAAGAAATTCACTTTGAAAGAATTGCAGGACCTGTACGAAAGTATCCTGGGAGAATCCTTAGACAGAAGAAATTTCAGGAAGAAAATGCTTCAACTGGACCTGATCTCTCCAACAGGAGAAAAGAAGATTGGTGTAAAAGGCGGTCCTGAGCTGTTTCAGATGAAATAAGGATGGTGAGATTTTTAATTCTCGTGTTCTGTGTATAAATTACACGGTAAAACAACCCAACAATGAAGAAGTCAATTTCCATTCTCATGACACTTGCTATACTGATAGTAGCAAGTTGCAACCAACCGAAAGAAGAAAAACAAGCCACATTCGATGTGGATCAGGCAAAGGCCGCTCTGGATTTTTCCATCAAACAGTATAAAGGCATGAGGGAGATCGTCCCGGATAGCCTTATCCCAAAATCGGTAAAAGACGGCCAATTAGTTGCCAGGGGTATTCGTGACTGGGTAAGTGGATTTTATCCGGCTAGCTTATGGTATTTATATGAATACAGTGGTGATGAGGAGCTTAAGGCGGAAGCTGAAAAGAGGACATGGCTACTTGAACCCTTGAAGGACTACACTGGAACCCATGATCTTGGTTTCATGATTTATTGTCCTTTCGGCAATGCCTATAGAATTACAGGAGATGAAAAATATGTACCGGTGATTATCAAAGGATCTGAGTCACTGATTACCAGATTTAATGAAACCGCTGGGGTGATCAAGTCCTGGGATTGGACCAGGGGTGATGACTGGACGTTCCCGGTGATCATTGACAACATGATGAACCTGGAGATGCTTCTATGGGCTTATGAGAAGTCTGGCAATGAAGCATTTAAGGCTGTTTCACTTTCTCATGCAGACACAACAATGAAACATCACTACAGGGATGATTACAGCACCTGGCACGTGATTGACTATGACACAGAGAATGGTGGAGCGAAAGGCAAGATGACTCATCAAGGGTATTCCGATGATTCTGCATGGGCGAGAGGCCAGGTGTGGGGTCTATATGGATACACGGTGATGTACCGTCAGACAAAAGACAAAAAGTACCTGGAGCAAGCTAAGAAGGTAGCAGATTTCGTGCTGAACCATCCGAACCTTCCTGAAGACAAGATCCCTTACTGGGACTTCAATGCCCCGGACATTCCAAATGCATACAGAGACGCATCATCAGGAGCAATTGCCGCCTCTGCACTTCTTGAGTTAAGTGGGTACGTAGATGAGTCACTGTCGTCTTTTTATCTGGATAATGCTCATCAGATGTTGAAGTCGCTAAGTAGCCCGGCTTACCTGGCCAAGCTTAATGAAAATGGAAATTTCATCCTGATGCACGGAGTAGGACATTTGCCGGGCGGTAGTGAAATTGATGCTCCATTATCCTACGGTGATTATTACTTCATCGAGGCCCTTGTACGATATTTGAAAATGAACAACGCTTTTAAATAAGACTAATAAACAATCATGTCACAAACATTCGAAGAAAGATTTGCCACCAACCCCACTGATTTCAAGAGTTATGATACTGCACGTATCAGACAAGACTTTTTGATCGATAACCTCTTTCAGAAGGATCATATTCACCTGGTGTACTCTCACTACGACAGATACATCGTTGGGGGTGCATTACCCATAGGATCAACTTTAAAGCTGGAGACATTTGATCTCCTGAAGGCTGATACTTTCCTTGCCAGAAGAGAAATGGGAGTTGTCAATGTAGGGGGAGCAGGAGAAGTAACCGTAGATGGGAAAAGCTACAAAATCTCCCGAAAAGAGGCTCTTTATATAGGAAGGGGATCAAAAGACGTTTCTTTCAAAAGTCTTGACAAAAACGATCCGGCATATTTCTACCTGAATTCAGCACCAGCTCATCATGCCTACCCGGTAACGCATATCACAGCTGACAAAGCGGAGACGGTGAACCTTGGTGGACTGGAAACAAGTAACGAACGTACCATCAATAAGCTGATCGTGAATTCTGTGGTAGACATCTGTCAGATGCAGATGGGGCTTACAGCGCTGAATACCGGTAGCGTTTGGAATACCATGCCTCCACATACTCACACCCGAAGAATGGAAGCATACTTTTATTTTGATATACCGGATGGTCAATCGGTAGCACATTTCATGGGTACCCCCGATGAGTCCAGGGTGCTATGGGTACAAAATAAGCAGGCGATATTATCACCGCCATGGAGCATGCACATGGGAGCTGGTACCAGCAATTATTCATTCATTTGGGGTATGGCTGGAGAAAACCTTGACTACGGTGATATGGATGTGGTACAGCCAACAGGCCTAAAATAGACACTTATGGAATTATTTGATCTGAAAGGTAAAGTTGCTATTGTAACCGGTGGCACACATGGTCTGGGGATGTCAATTGCCAAGGGCCTTGGACTTGCCGGGGCCACGTTGGTCATCAATGGGCATACCCCTTCTAAGATGGAGGAGGCGCTGAAAACCTATAAATCGCTCGGTGTCACTGCTCATGGTTACCTGTTCGACGTGACCAACGAGGACGAGGTAAAGCAAAGTGTAGCGAAGATAGAATCTGAAGTGGGACCGATCGATATACTGGTAAACAATGCTGGTATCATCAAACGTGTTCCCATGCTGGAGATGGAAGTAGATGCTTTCAAGGAGGTGTTGGATGTAAATGTGGTTGGGTCATTCATCATGGCTAAGCATATCGTGCCGGGTATGATCACACGCGGAGGCGGAAAAGTGATCAACCTGTGCAGCATGATGTCTGAGCTGGGACGAAATACAGTAGGTGCCTATGCCGCTGCCAAGGGTGGACTGAAGATGCTCACCCGCAACATGGCTACAGAGTGGGCCAAGCACAATATTCAGGTGAATGCGATTGGTCCGGGGTATTTTGCCACCAGCCAGACAGCACCTATTCGTGTGGCAGGTCATCCTTTCAACGAATTCATTGTAAACAGGACGCCTGCCGGTAAATGGGGAGATCCTGATGAGCTGATGGGCGTTGCAGTATTTTTGGGCTCCAAAGCATCTGACTTTATGAATGGGCAGGTATTGTACGTAGATGGTGGTATTTTAGCAACCATTGGAAAACCTTCGAACGAGAATTAAACCTAAAATGAGAAACCTGTTATTCCTCTTTGCGCTGATCGTCATTTCAGCCTGTAAAGAAGAGTTTGTATCTGTTGAGGTGAAAAATGCCGATCATGGAGTTGCCTTCATTCCGGTAAGTGACCTTAAGGCTAAGCATATAAGCTTTGACGAAGCAGTTGAGTTGCCGATATTTTTTGTTGATAATCCAAACAAGCCACTTATTGCACAGCCACTTTATGAGGGAGGCGCACTTACTGGTTTTTTGGTCAAGTCAGATACATTGAAACAGGTTACCGTGGAGGTAATTCACGTGTCACATTATCCGGAGATGGATACACTGACGAATATCCGTTTTGCCAAGAAAAAGCCAACGTTGCATGAGGTCTCGTCACTGGAGCGATTGCCTGGAGTGGATACAAAGCTGACCTCCCCCGAGCTACAGATGGAAGGACCTACCTGGGAGAACGAAAGGGTAGCCTTCAGAAACTATTTCGATCAGCGAAACGGGATGGATATCTTTGGTAAGCGGGTGCATCGAATGGTATTGGATCAGGTGGGGGCACCTGGTGAACCTTCGTATCATGACCTGCAGGAATGGGGCCAGGATATCTTGAAAGTAGGTAATTCGTTGGGCGCAGGAGCAATTGCGCTACAGATTGGGGATTCTCTTTATCGAATAGCTCCGGGTTCTAATGGCACTGCCAGTATTTTATATGAAGGACCTTTGCAGTCAGCAGTGAGACTTCAATTTGCAGACTGGAAAGTGAAAGACAGGGTGTATCATGTCACACATGACATCACGATCCAAAGTGGCACCCGGTATTATGCTTCATCGGTTACAGTAGATGGACTAATCGGGGATGAGAACCTGGTCACTGGAATTGTAAACATGGACAGTGATTCGCTGTATAGCTTTTCTGGTCAGAATGAAGTGGCGTTTGGGACTTTTGACAACCAGGCATATAGCGGAGAGAAACTGGGGATGGCGATTGCCCTGAATAAAAAAGATTTGGTGCAGTCATTCGCTACACCGGATTCAGGTGAAGGGATCACCCAGACTTATGCAGTCAGCATGAAGTTAAAAAATGCCGTTCCGGTCAGATTTAGATTCTATGCATGCTGGGAGTATGAAGACAAGGCCTTTTCTTCCTACGATGGCTTTGCCAACTTTATTCAGTCTGACCTAAACTAGTTGCAAGATTTCTTTCTTGGCGTATATTCGTGCTACCAAATAGTTAGCTATGGCAATCAATTACGGTTTTTCGAGTCTTCGAAGGGCATTGGCATTAATCTTTATTTTATCTATCGGGTGTACCAATATGAGTGATACCAACGACACCAAAAGTTTTGAGAAGGGAACATTTGGGTATGATCATGACTTTCTCAAAACCCATTATAAGAATCTTATTGTACTAAAAGGAGAGGACTCCTCGATGGTGTTGGTTTCGCCGGAAGTGCAGGGCAGGGTAATGACCAGCACGGCCAGAGGCATGCAGGGAGCCAGTTATGGTTGGATCAATTATGACCTAATCAAATCCGGTAAGTTTCAGCCTAAAATGCATGCAGTAGGAGGGGAAGAGCGCATTTGGCTGGGCCCCGAAGGAGGTCAGTTTGCCTACTATTTCGATCCGGGAGATGCCTTTGACCTGGACAACTGGCAGGTCCCGAAAGAAATTGATACGGAACCATTCGACGTTGTATCAAAATCAGCAAGAGAAGCTGAATTTAAGAAATTGATGTCCCTGAAAAATTATTCGGGCAATCAGTTTGACCTGCTTATGGATCGGACCATCAAGCTATTGACACGGGATGAGCAAAGAGAATACCTGGGCATGGAATTACCCGCGTCTATTCAGTCAGTGGGGATCGAATCAAAAAATGTTATCACCAACCAGGGCGAAGATACCTGGGATGAGGATTATGGGATGCCTTCCATCTGGATACTCAGCATGATGAATCCATCTCCTGAAACGGTAATATTTATCCCTTACAAAAAAGGTGCTGAAGCGGATCTTGGTCCAGTGGTCAATGACACCTATTTTGGCAAGATCAGTGAAGACAGACTTCAGGTCAATGACGGAATGATCTATTTTAAGGCTGATGGGCAGCAGCGGGGCAAAATAGGAGTGTCTCCTCTACGAGCCAATCCGATTGCCGGAAGCTATGACGCAAAAAATCAGGTGCTTACCATTGCGATGTTCTCGCTTCCATCAGGTAATACCCAATATGTAAACTCTATGTGGGAGATACAGGATGATCCTTTCTCCGGAGATGCCGTGAATGCTTACAATGACGGTCCACAAGATGATGGCAGTATGCTGGGGCCATTTTATGAGATTGAAAGCTCTTCTCCTGCAGCCAATCTTTCGACTGGCCAATCATTGACCCATTATCACCGTACATTCCATTTTGAAGGTGATTTTGACGAGCTCAATAATTTATCGAAAACACTCTTGGGAGCGGACCTAAATGAAGTAAAAGCTATTTTTTAAGGGTATCCTGGTTCAATACCCTGTACTCGGTAACAAGTGTGATGTTTTGGTCTGAAACACCATTCCCTTCGATTTTTTCGAGTAACAGCTCCAGTGCTTTTTTACCCATTTCAACAACAGGTTGCGTGATCACTCCAATGTTGGTGGAGAGTAGATGAAAAGCTTCGTGGTCGTCAAAACAGGCAATTTTGATGTTTGCGTGCTGATCTGTATCCGATTGCATGAAATACTTGATGGCTATGAGCGTAATCTCATTATTGGCGAAAAAATACGCATCTGCCTGATTGCTTACACTGTCAATAAATTCATGCACCTCGTCAATTGCCCGGTCATTGGAGATAAAGCGGAACAATGAATTATCGATCTCCATGCCCATATCCCTGTGGGCTTTGACATATCCATTAAACCGATCATTCATATTGCTCAACTCCTGGTAAAAGTTGATATGAGCGATTTTTTTGGCTCCCTGCCGGATCAGGGCAGAAACGGCTTCACACGATGCATCCAGGTTGTTTACACCAATGAATCCGCTTTCAATTCCTGTTACGGGTCTATCGACCAAAACATAGGGAACCTTATGTTTTGCAATGAGCTCAATGCTTCTGTGCCCATTGACGGTAGGGCAAATGATCAGCCCGTCGATTTGGCGATCAAGCATTACCTTGATGAGCTTTTCGGCTTTTTCCGGGTCTTCATCAGAGCTACCGAACAATACGGTGTAGTTGGAATTGTACGCCTCATCTTCCACGCTTCTCGCCATCTTCGAATAGAAGGAATTTGAAATATCTGCAACAATCAGCCCAATGGTGTTGGACTTACCTGTCCGCAGGGCCTTTGCAAACTGATTGGGTTCATAGCCTTTTTCCTTTGCTACCTTTTTGACTTTATCAATGACTTCCTGACTGATCCTGTTTTCTTTCGCTTTACCATTCAATACCAGGGAAACCAGTGTTTTGGATACACCTAATTCTTCTGCTATATCCCGCAGAGAGACTTTCTTCATGAGTGTTTGATCGTATTATCTATTAAGTCTAATCTAAATAATCTTAAATAGCCAGAAATGGTTTGACACAATCAGGAAATTTGCTTTCTTTGCGTAGAACGTTTTAATGATAACAACCTGTCATCGACAGGGTTTGTAGCTGGTTGGGACTCCCTGGTAACAGGGAGTTTCTATGTTTATAGGAAAGTAGGACTGACCACCAGGTCTTTTGATTCTTTGCTATGAACGTAAAAGCCGGATCCGCTTTTCACTCCAAGATGCCCGGCATTCACCATGTTGACCAATAGGGGGCAGGGTGCATATTTTGGTAAATTAAAACCTTCATACAATACCCGAAGAATGGACAGGCAAACATCCAGCCCAATGAAATCAGCAAGCTGCAGGGGCCCCATGGGATGGGCCATGCCCAGTTTCATTACTGTATCGATCTCTGTAACACCAGCTACCCCTTCATGAAGTGAGTAAATGGCCTCATTGATCATGGGCATCAAGATCCTGTTGGAGATAAATCCCGGGTAATCATTTACTTCTACCGGAACCTTTTCTATTTTCTCACACAAACTCATGATGGCCTCTGTAGTGTCATCGGATGTATTGTATCCCCTGATAACTTCCACCAGCTGCATGATGGGCACAGGATTCATAAAGTGCATTCCAATGACCTTTTCCGGTCTGCTGGACTGTGCTGCAATTTCAGTAATGGAAATACTGGAAGTATTGGTGGCCAGGATGGCATCTTCGGGAGCAAACTCATCCAGCCTTTGGAATATCTGCTTTTTGACTTCTTTATTTTCAGTCGCCGCTTCCACCACTAAATCAGCATTCTTCACCCCATCATTAACACTGGTAAAGGTGGTTATCCTCTTCAAAATGAATGGCTTATCCAGCTCTTTCAGGAGGCCCTTCTTCACCTGTCGATCTATGTTCTTTTCGATTGTTGCCAATCCTTTGGTCAACGCCGCATCGGATATATCAATCAGGGCCACATCAAAACCATTTTGAGCAAAAACATGGGCTATTCCGTTACCCATCGTACCGGAACCAATTACTGAAATGTTTCTCATCATTTTTGTTTTGGATTACACTCGTTCTAATTTACATGTATTTATCGAGACGGTCTGATTTCATACAATTTGTATGAGTAGGGGAGTAAAGTGTCCACTATGCATTCACCGGAATCTAGGTCAGCAATGGATGATATGGCTGCCTCAGCCTGGTTGATGAAAGCTTTAGCCGTGCCTTCCAAAGATAGTAGCTGAAAAAAGTGTTCCGGTATTTTGATTTTTACTTCCGAAGGCTGGTCATTAAAGTTGATCGCTACGACATGCCCGTTAATATCATTGTGGCGAATGAAGGCATATGTTTTGTCGGAGTAGCCATGGTACTGCGCTGACCTGTTATAATATTGCAGGTCATAAAAGTGTCCGGTACGAAGTGCGCTGTTTTCATTACAAGCCCTAAGGATCTCAATATATGCCTTTCTCAGCAGCTTCTGGTCTTTACTGAGCTTACCACCATCAAAAGCTACGTCATTCATCCATTTTTGATGCTCTGGCACATTCCAGTAATCAAACAGTGTAGTGCGGCCGTCGTCACCGCTAAAACCGGTTTCTCCTTTTGCGGCTTCGCCTACTTCCTGTCCGAAATACATCATCACCGGTCCGCGGTGCATAAATGCTGTTGCAGCCATCATCGGGATACCTGGCTGGCCACTCCCCGCAAAAAACGGACTGCTGATTCTTTGTTCGTCGTGGTTTTCCAGAAACCTAAGCATATGGTCAATGATCCCTTCCTGGGCCTGCCATACCCCGGGTAGCTGGTCCGTCGACTGATGGCCCTGAATAATGCCCTTTAGCGTGTCGTAAAGCTCTACTTTGTCATACAAATAGTCAAACCCTCCCTCATGGATATATCTTCGGTATAGCCCGGGTTGGTAAACTTCGGCGATGAACAGCACATCAGGATTAACTTGCCTGATTTCGTTGGTCACCCATTTCCAAAACGCAACCGGCACCATCTCTGCCATGTCACAACGGAAGCCGTCTACGCCTTTTTTTGTCCAGAAAGCCAGGATATCCTTCATTTTCAACCAGGTGTCCGGAATGGGGTCGAAGTGCTCACGCCTGTCATTCAGATAATCCACCCCATAGTTGAGTTTCACGGTCTCGTACCAGTCGTTGATAGACGGCTGATGGCTGAAGACATCGTTGCCTGTGGCTTTGGCCGGCAATTCTGAGTAGGGCTTATCTGGAGCCAGGTGATTGTTGGTAGACTCCGGTACGATGAGCTCTTGCTGAGGTATGTAATAAAAGTTGTTTGACGGCAGAAAAGCCTGCTGTTGATCGTCATCTACTCCGAAGTCTTTCACTCCATCTGGTTTGGCGTCAGAATGGTACTGCCTGGCCAGGTGATTAGGCACAAAATCAATGATGACTTTGAGTCCATTTTTGTGTGTCCTGTCTACCAGTGATTGAAACTCGTCTATCCTTCGGGGTACATCCACTGCCAGGTCGGGCGCAATGTCGTAGTAATCTTTGATGGCATAAGGGGAGCCAGCCACTCCTTTGACCACAGATGGATGATCCGGCTCAATTCCATATTGCGTGAAATCGGTGCAGGTGGCATGTTCGATCAAACCTGTGAACCACACATGATTGAAGCCCATCTTTTTGATTTCCAAAAGGGCTTTATCCGTGACATCATTCATCTTACCAGTGCCATTGTCATGCACCGAACCCCATTGTTTTTTGGGCTTACGGGTGTTTCCAAAGAGTCGGACAAGGATTTGATAGATGACAGGTCGTTCCACAGGTGTTGATTGAGCTAAAACAAAAAAGAGGAAACTGTAAGGTCTCCTCTTTAAAGATATTTTAAATAAAGGTTTTGGTTATGCGTTTGTGTTCACATTGTTGAGGTCTTCAAAAGCTACCTTCAACCTTTTCACAAAATTCTTTTCACCTTCTCTGAGCCATACCCTTGGATCATAGTACTTCTTGTTAGGTGAGTCGGCACTTTCAGGATTACCAATCTGTGCCTGAAGGTATCCTTCTTTTTCTTTATAGTACATCCTTATGCCATCCCAGAATGCCCACTGCATGTCTGTATCGATGTTCATCTTGATGGCACCGTACTCGATGGCTTCTCTGATTTCTTCTCTAGTAGATCCTGAACCACCGTGGAATACAAAGTTGATAGGGTTAGGTCCTGTACCATATTTCTCCTGTACGTAATCCTGAGAGTTTTTCAGAATTTTAGGGGTCAGTTTTACATTACCAGGCTTATATACCCCATGAACGTTACCAAAAGCAGCAGCGATGGTAAAGTTCGGGCTGATCTTCTTCAGTGACTCATAGGCAAAAGACACCTCCTCTGGCTGTGTGTACAGCTTAGAGTTGTCGATATCGGTATTGTCCACACCGTCTTCCTCACCTCCGGTCACACCAAGCTCAATTTCCAGGGTCATGCCCATGGCAGCCATTCTTTCGAAGTATTTGGAGCAGATCTCCATGTTCTCTTCCAGTGGTTCTTCAGACAGGTCGATCATGTGGGAGCTAAAAAGCGGTTTGCCTGTTTGCTCAAAAAACTTTTCGTTTTCATCCAGCATTCCATCTACCCATGGTAAAAGTTTTTTCGCGGCATGGTCTGTGTGCAAAAGGACTGTCACGCCATACTTCTCTGCCATTTTATGAACGTGCTGAGCACCTGAAACTGCACCTAATACAGCAGCACTCTGATCTTCATTGGAGACTCCTTTTCCGGCAATGAATGCGCCTCCACCATTTGAAAATTGAATGATTACCGGAGACTTTAATTCTTTTGCCGTTTCCAGTGTGCCATTGATAGAGTTGGTACCAATGGTGTTCACTGCAGGCAATGCAAAATTATTGTCGTTGGCATAGTTTAGCAGGTCAGTGACTTCCTGACCGGTCAGTACACCGGGTCTGAATTTCATGTGTATTTGGTTTATTTTATTAAATGGTCACACGCTATTGTCCGAAAAGCAAAGGGACTGATTTCATGTGATTTATTCCTTGCAAATATACAGGGATCATCCAATACCTGACAGAGATTATTATACTTCCAATCAATCTTCCTTTTTTGAATTCAAATCACTTGATTTGATAGTATTTTGGGTAAAAAATCATAAATTTTAAAATCACATCCCTATAGCCAATGAAAACCCAACCCTATAAGATTGCCATGCTGGGTACCGGATTGATCGGTACTTTTTATACCATGGCCCTGCACAGACAGAGAAAACCGGATCGCGTTCAGCTTGTCTACTCCCGGTCGGGAGAGCGCGCCAAAACTTTTGCCAACACCTGGGGCATCCCCAAAACAGCAACGGATCTCAAAACAGCGGTTTCTGATCCCAATATTGACGTGGTGCTGATAGCGCTCCCCAATCATCTACATCTGGAGGCGGTGAAGCTGGCAGCAGCGGCAGGAAAGCATATTCTGTGTACAAAGCCCCTTGGACGTAATGCTGAAGAGGCCTTCGAAATGCTTGAGATCGTAGAAAAAGCCGGTGTATTTGGTGGCTACCTGGAGGACCTCGTGTATACTCCGAAAACCTTAAAATCTCTGGAAAGTGTGAGAAACGGTGCGCTGGGTGATATCACCTGGACACGGTCAAGAGAGGCGCATCCCGGTCCGCACAGTGATTGGTTCTGGAACAAAGAGCTATCCGGGGGTGGGGCCATTGTAGATATTGGTTGCCACTGTATTGAAATCGGGCGGAGCTACATCGGGAAGGATGTGCTGCCCGTTGAGGTGATGTGCTGGGCCGATACGCTGGTGAAGCCCATTGATGCGGAAGACAATGCCATCGGGATGATCAAATATGTCACAGGAGCGATCAGCCAGTTTGAGGTAAGCTGGTCTTTCAGAGGCGGTATGGACCTGAGAGATGAGGTGGCAGGGACCGAGGGGTCGTTACGGGTAGATCATTTCCTTAGGACGGGATTTGAAATGTTTACGAGTGTAGGAGAAAAGGATTATGTAGCTGAAAAGGCTGAGAGTGACACCGGATGGCTGTTTCCCGTGGGAGATGAGGTGAACAGCCTGGGGTACGATCACATGTTTGAAGATATGTTTGACAGCATCAGCCAGGGAAGAGCCCCCATAGAGAGTTTCTATGACGGGTATGTGGTGAATGAAATCATTGATGCCTGTTATCGGTCGGCCAGGTCCCGGCAGTGGGAGCCTGTGAAGCTTAAGGTGTGGCGGGGTGAGAGTGGCGAAACAAAGAAGATTGCTCCGAAGTCTTATGATGAAAATTATTATTTGATCAAGACCGAAAAGCTCAATGATAAAAGGAGTAAATTGATCCTGAAGGATAAGAAGACCGGAGAGATCGTGCAGCGGGAGGTGTGAAGACGGTAAGAAGGGGGGCACGCAAAGACGCAGAGGCGCAAAGATGAAGAGTTGTAAAGTCGTAAAGACGCAATGATGTAAAGACGCAGAGGGGCAAAGACGTAGAGTTGTAATGAGGCGCAAAGACGCAAAGGATAAAGACGAAAGATGAAAAAACTGACGGATAAAGAGATCCAAATATTTCAGGAGGATGGCTATTTACTGATCAGGTCATTGTTTGACCAGGAGGAGATCGGCTATCTGAAAGACCAGTCGAAGCGAGATAAGGCCCTGGATGACCATTCGTTTTCGCGAGCGGATCGCGAAGGGGGAAAGGTGCGACTTTCCTTGTGGAATCATGCCGGGGACAACCTGTACGGGATGTTTGCCCGATGTCATCGGGTGGTGGATACGATGGAGCAGCTGCTGGGGGATGAAGTATATCACTACCATTCCAAGATGATCCTGAAAGATCCGAAAGTCGGGGGAGCGTGGGACTGGCACCAGGACTACGGCTACTGGTATGAAAACGGATGTCTGTATCCCGATATGGCCAGCGCTTTCATTGCTGTAGATAGAGCCACCAAAGAAAATGGCTGTCTGCAGGTGATCGGCAGGAGCCATAAGCTGGGAAGGATCAATCATGCGAAAAACAGTGAGCAGGCCGGTGCAGATATGGAACGCGTAGATGCCGCCTTAAAGAGATTACCGCTCATACATGTGGAGATGGAACCGGGTGACTGCCTCTTTTTTCATGCCAACTTGCTGCATCGCTCGGACCAAAATAAATCAGACAACCCCAGGTGGTCTATGATCTGCTGCTACAACACCAAACACAACGACCCTTATAAACCCTCTCACCACCCCGGATATACACCCCTCCAAAAAGTGGAAGATAATATGATCAAACAAGTCGGTTCGAAAGGAGAGGTGGTCTCTGCTGATAACTGGCTCAACCCTGATGATGATCAAAGTGTGATTGAAAAATAGGATAGTATAGATGACAGTAAATTTTCGTGTGGATTGCCACACCAGGTGGGGGCAGGTGTTGTACGTTGTGGTAGAAGGAGAAGTTCATCAACTCAAGCCGATCGGGGATCATCAATGGTCTTGCAGCATAGATTCAGGAGCCAATGGACTTACCTATCATTATGAGATCAGGGAAGGGGAAACGGTATTGGCCGAGTTTGGAACCAGGGCGATCAGGTTTAATGCAGAGGATAAAACAATTGATTTGGTTGATCGCTGGAGG
>JAHCMM010000135.1 GCA_019192515.1 Cyclobacteriaceae bacterium SS2 | reverse complement strand
CCTCAATGTCAATTTCTTCAATTACCTGATCCTCGTAAAGGAGTGAGCGTAATAGTTTTGGTGTGAATCCACGTTCAAAGGTACTGGCCAGGCTGGTCTTTTTATTTGACTTTCTGGCGCTCCAATAAAGTTTTTCGGATGATTCTGCTGTTCCCTCAAATCTTCCATCTCTAGAAACTACTGCATATTCTCCTCCAGCATCGACAAAGATGTACCCAATGATCTCATTTTGCGTGGCACTATAGATCTGGTTAATGTTATCTCCATAGGCATTGATTAGTGCTTTGTCCTCATCAATTTGATAAAGAGAAGTTGCCTGGTAGTCGCCATAATATGAGAGCGAACTGGAGCTACGTTCTCTTTTGGTTTTTCTGGTTGTAAAAACCATACCTCCCTTGTTGTAATCAAACACTGAAAATCCTCGGTAACCAACAGACCCAATTACTTTATCATCTATTCTTAAACATGTCATCAGGCCTCCAACGTCACTTGCTTTAACCTGTTCTCCTGCCATGATCATAATCGGCTGATAATCATTGCCTGAAGGCAGGGTCCTATGTCCATAGACTGGCACACCAGGCCCTAATCCGGGAACAGCGTTATTCTGATAGAAATATACTTTTCCGTTTTTATCATGTAGACCAAAATACTTTTTCTTATAATTCTGGATTTCCTTCCCGGTTTTGTAATTGAATGAATACATCTGATTTCGAATAAGTGACCATTTCGCACTGACAATGACTTGTGGCTCTACATAGCTGAAATCGATAATCATGATGTTTTGCTTTATTCTCAGGGTTTGGACGATTTTCATTTGATCCTTATTCCAAATCTCTACATGATTCTGAAAGGCTATTCCGAAATGGTTGTCAAAGCGGGCCACCCGTGTATTCTGAACCCTCTCCTGGTAGTTTTGGGTCATCAGTATTTCACCAGTCTTCCAGTCAAGTAAACGTATTCTGTTACTTTCCACAATGAGTATGGCCTGATCATCCTGAGTAAAGGCAATTTCAAAAACTTCAAGTAGGTCGATCTGGTGAGAGTGGGTAAATACAGAGTTATAAAAGTCAAAGATCCTAAGCTCTCCATTTTCTAGCAGGAAAGCTGCCTGTTTCTGATTGGATGTTACTGCCATACCTATCTGCAAGGCATCCAGCTGATCTTCATCATATTCCAATCGTGTTTTGTCTACCACCTGTGCAGTGATAGTTATGCCCAGGACCATAAAAATAAACGTGAAAAGCGATTTCATTTCAATCTGAAAGACGGTGTCATTCTAAGTTAATAGAAACATAGCTTTTGATCAAGCTGGAGACCGTTTAATAGGTTGCAGCATGACTTTCATCAGAAGAAATGAATTTAACCTTAGATCAATTTGAAATGATCATGATGGGAAAGTCATTGCCAAAGCTGTAGCTTGATGGATATTGTGGAGTGCCCTGGTATTTCTCTGCCAGCTCAGGAACGCGCTCTTCCAGGTATGCACTTAGCTCTCTGACTGTGATTTTCTTATCTCCATTTGCGCCATCCGCAGCACCTTTTAACCCCTCTAGTAATGAATAGGTGAATACGCCATGGCCAATCGTTTCAAATTCTGTGGCAAATTGCTCAGAACCAGTAGCGGTAATCCAGAAAGTACCGGTACTTCTGGCAAGCTGTGCAATGGCTTTTTCTTCCAGAATACCACGTGTAGCAATGGATTCGAGAGCAGCAGCTGACTGACACGCATCCAGGATGAAAAGCTGTTTTTGCGCGTTGATCTTCCGGGAAATCTCTTTTAATCCGGATGCAGATACAGCCTTTTCAAAGAGCAATTCATCTCTACCATAGATCTGAGTTACATCATGTGGTACCAGGAAAAATTCAGGTGGTTTATCTGTGCCCTTTGACATTACACCATGACCAGCATAATAAAATATTAACAGGTCTTGCTCTCTTGCCTCTGTCGCCACCTTATCCAGGATGGATTCCATTTTGGGTTTAGTAAAATCAGCATTTCGAATGCCAATGTGTCTGACTTCGCTAAACAGGGTAGCCTGATCATCTGTAATGGCATCGGAGAAGGCATCTGCGTCGGCAATAGCATAATTGAGATTATACCTGGGGTTTTTGTACTCATTGATACCTACTGTAATTAAAAACAATCTAGGAGGTGCATCCGTATTGCCATTGTAGGTGGCGATTATCTTCTGTTTTTCGGTATCAATCCCATTTTTTGTGGTACCTACCACATACAGATAATTTTCATTTCCAAGGGCATTTGATAGAGTGACATCAAAAGTGACCATACTGGATGGGTCCTCGTTTACAGCAACAAGCTTATTGTTGTGAAACAGCTTTATTTGTTCCAGGTTTTCTTTGTTTTCTGCCGCCGCCACCTGAAGCTGAACTTGTTTTTTCGGTGTAGACACTTTAATCATCCCATCGTGCATTTTGGTCTGTTGTCCATCAAAAGAAATGACCTGGATAACGGGGATCTTTTCTATTTCCTCTTCTATGTCAATTTCCTCAATTACCTGATCTTCATAGAGTAGCGAACGCAATAATTTTGGAGTAAATCCACGCTCAAAGGTGCTGGAGAGGCTGGTCTTTTTATTAGACTTCCTCGTACTCCAGTAAAGCTTTTCTGATGATGCTGAAGTTCCATCAAATCTACCGTCACGAGAGACTATGGCATATTCTCCACCGGCATCCACGAATATATATCCGATGATCTCATTTTGGGAGGTGCTGTATATCTGATTGATATTGTCCCCATAGGCATTGATTAACGCTTTATCTTCACTAATCTGGTAATGAGGGTTGGCCTGATAATCTCCCAGGGAACTGATCGCACTTGAGCTTCTTTCTCTTTTTGTCTTCTTAGTTGTAAATATTCTTCCTCCCTCATTATAGTCAAATACAGAAAACCCCCGATAGCCCACGGCGCAGATAATCTTGTTCTGTATTCTAAGTGTGGTCATATAAAACCCTACATCGCTTGATTTTTCTGATTTACCATCCCAGGCCATGATAGCTTGATAGTCCTTTCCGGAAGGCAGCGTCCTATGTCCTAATAGGGGTGTGCCTATTGTGTATCCAGGGATAGGATTGTATTGATAATAGTAAACCTTGCCATTGGGGTCATAGGAGCCAATGAATTTTCCCTTGTAAAATTCAAGTTCTTTGCCTGTCATGTAATCAAAGGAATACATCTGATTACCCATAAGTGTCCATTTGGGACTTACAATAATATGCGGATCTATAAAACTGAAACTAATTACAGCTATTTCCTTTTTACTTCTTAGTATTTGAGTCTGAGTTAATGATTCCATACTCCAGATTTTCACTTCATTTTCAAAAGCGACTCCAAAATGATTGCTAAAATGAGCAACCCTGAATGCCTGGACAGGTTCTTCAAAAACTTCTGTGAGGAGAATATCACCAGTCTTCCAATCCAGCGCCTGTAACCGGTTTGTTTCTACTATAAACAAGGTATTATCATCCTGTGAAAACGCGATCTCTAATACTTCATTTACTTCGAGGTTGTACGAGTGAGTGAAAACTGAGTTATAAAAATTGAATATTCGCAGTTCTCCATTATTCAACAGGAAGGCAGCTTGCTTCTGATCTGAGGTCACTGCCATGCCTACCTGAAAAGCATCGAGTTGATCTTCATCATATTCCAAACGCGTTTTATCTACCACCTGTGCTATGATGGTCGTGCCTAGGACAAGAAAAATGAAGGTAAAAAACGATTTCATTATACTTAGGAGACGATGTCATCCTAAGTTAATTAAAAAATGAGGCTTTGATCAAATCCTGAGAGTCATTATGGCTTCAGGTGCGGAAAGAGGGACATACCCTTTTATCTAACGGAGATGCGATACATCTTCATGACCATACCCAGGGTGAGCCCCTGATAGAGTACAGAGCACACTACCACGATATAAGTGAATGTGAGCAATACCTCTTTACCTGGGAAATTTGTGAGCGATAGGGTATAAGCAACAGGAAGACCACCTCGCAATCCTCCCCAGGTGAGCACGCTTACAGCCCCTTTATCGAAAGTGCGAAGGAAAGACATCAAACGAATTGGGATAAACATGGCGAGCCATCTTGCAAACAATACAATTAATACGGCGAAAAAGCCACCAGCAAAGTAATCAGCCCTCAATGGAATTACGAGCATCTCAAACCCGATCAAAACGAATAGAATGGCTGATACGGTTTCCTCCAGCAGTTGCCAGAATTTATAGACATATGGCCCGACAGCACTTTCACCGGTTCGCTCATCGCGACCAAAATTGCCAATGATAATCCCGCTAAGTACTGCAACCAACATAGATGAAACACCCAACGAGTCTGCCAGGTAGGACCCAGTCATCACAAGAGCCAGCGTAATAAGCATTTCGGCTTCGATCACATCATTATCTACATATTTCAACAACTCATAGCCCAACCATCCGAAAAGGACACCGACAACCACACCACCAAGTAAATCTTTGATAAGAATTATTGAGACATCCACCAGCTCCAGAGTGCCAGTTGTAAACTGGGCTTCATGAATGTTGGTGAGGGTAAAGGCGAGGACAATGGATATACAGCCATTGAGTAACGCTTCTCCTTCTACTTTGGCTTCAAGGGCATCAGGCAGGTGAAATCTTCGGATATTTTTCGTAATGGCAATAGGATCCGTGCAGGAAATCAGTGCCCCAAATACAAAACAACCAACCATCGAAAGTTCGATGGAGAGCAATTGGACCATGAAATACACTACCAACCCGATGGTAGCGGTGGAAATTACCACTCCAAAAAACGAAAGTACCAGTACTGGAATCAATTGTTTACCTAGCCTGAAGAAGTTGACATTGAGTGCCGTAGCAAAGAGCATTACACTCAGTACAAAACGGTACATCAATTCCGTATAATCATATTCTTTTACTTGTTCGGCGAGGTGATATTCAGGATGTATGGTACCAATGATCAATACTACAACTGACATTATCAATGCCAGTAGCATCAAACCAATAGAAGAGGGGAGTTTGATGAAGTATGTGTTTACAAAAAGAAATACACCGGCAAGGAATACCAGTAGGGCGATGATGTCAAAAATGCTCAATGCTCAAAAATTTTGTCGAAAATAGTAACCAGTTGGCAATTCATCAATGGAAATAAATTGGTAAAAGGGTATTCAGTAGAAATACGGAATAATTTTACAGTCATAAAATCATATATGATTAAGGGCAATAGGAATCACAGCTGCTCGGTTTGTGGGATCAATCTTACCATTAATCTTTAATTGATTAGGATCAAATTTTAAGGATGGATTGATCTCGTTTGTTATGACCTTATAAATCTCGTCTTCCAGGATCGAATCCATGCTCAACACGATCACCATTGTCTCTGTTCCTGGTTGATCATCCAACTGAATATATCTGTTATTTCCCGGTATTGTAATGAAGGTGGAATCAAATGGAAGAATACCTCCTGAAATATCATCCCTGGGAAACAATAATCCTTTTTCACCTCTCGCATTGTAGTAGTATAGATACATATAGCCACTAAAATTTGTAGCAATATTGAAGTGAAACTGATGCCCATTTCCATATCCCTTGATGAACTCATAGCCTGCTTTTGAAACACTTACAGGCATGGGGCTACCATAGTTTGAGGATACTTCTACTTTCAATTCGAATTCCTGGTCTATCGGCTGAAGAAATGGGATATATGCTTCTGTAATCCTATTCATTACATTTGAATACGGTGAATGTATGTAGCCGTTTTGTCCCCAGCTCTTCCCCCAGCTATTCAGCAATTCCAGGCTACCACCATAGCGGAAGTCGTCATAACCAATAACACAAATAGCATGCTGTCGTGAAGCTCCTGCCTCTGATTTTGAAGGGGTCCAAACATTACTCGGGCTGCAAAACGATGAATTGGTTTGCAATGCGACAATTACTGGCAGGCCCTGGTGGATGGTTGTTTTAATTTTCCGAATCTTCGATTCATCCGAATCATAAGCATTGAAAAGCCTTCTGTAGCCGGATATAACAGGTTGCTGTGTGGTGATCTTGCCCTCTTCAGGACAGAAGTAAGGAAAGTCTGTGAATTGAGGTGCTCCCTGATGTTCCAACACCTCCAGGGATTCTTTAATGGAGATTGGAATGCCACAATCAACCTCATCGCCCTGTACCGCAAGCTGTGTGTAGGTAGGCGAAAAGGCTTTGGAAGTAATGGTCTCAACATCCATCTCGCCTGATTGTTTGGCATGGAGGATTGTAGCTGCATAAAAGGTTGTTGCCCAGCCCGCAGAAGTAAGGTTATTTAGCTGATTACCCGGTTTTGGGCAGTAATTCTTTAATGACGCACTGGAAGGCAGGTTTTCGGCCTTGATTTCAACCAGTATGGGTGTGTTGTAATAGTCAGTTTCGTCTGTTTTCAGTCCCATCAGACATTGAGCAACCAGGTTGCTGTAGCAGACAAGAATGACGAAGCTGAAAGATATGCGCATTATTTGACCATAAAGATAAAGTCACTACCGGCTTCATTATCTCCGAAGTCACCGAAGTGGGGAGCCGGATTGATGGTGCTGACGACATTAAGGATTTCACTTAATGTGAGTATCCTGTCCTGACCACCGTTGGTTCTTAGGGCTTCTATGAATTTTTTAGCGAAAGGAGAGTGCATGCCCGGGCGCCCATCTGGTACATATTCCTTACCTCCTGATGTCAGAAACTTGCGTGTCTTATATTTAAGTCTTCGAGTTGCAAATTCCTGCCTGGAGACTTCAGCATAGACTTCTACACTACCCCTGTCTGCACTGGCCAGTTTAGCGTCGAAGGTTCCTCCAAAGCATACATCCATGGTAAGGAAAACATGCTTGGCGGGTAAGTTATTCAATGCCCTCCCCAAAACAGAATAAGATAAATAGGAGGTATTAGCCGGGTCATTACTTCTAGAGTCATGTCCTACAATATATCCATCTCCCAATAGCTGGTCATAATGCCCATGGCCGGCAAAAAAGATGAAAAGCTGATCATCTTCCATGTATACTTTTGAAGCATATTCCCGCAGTTTAATCAGAATGTCCTGAATATTGTTGTCCTCTAATAGTTCTACCTCAAAGCCATAGGTATCTTGTAATTCTTTGGCTATGGTGCGGGCATCATTGACAGGATTGCTGAGGTTGTCCCAGTTATCATAGTGGTCTGTGGCAAACAGGAGAGCACGGTCTGTCCGATTGTTTATGCCACCCATGTAACGGATGATACGTTCTTCTTTTGCCTGGTTCCCAAAGGCATTGATAACAGTTAATTCAACCTTATTATCGCCTTCGATTAATCTTAAATCATTGTCGATGAAGAGATCATATTCACCGGATTGGGTATTTCCACTTACAACTCCCATTCCTCTGGAGTTGGCAAGATCCTCACCATTCAGCTTAATGATCACGTTTTTAACCTGAGATGGGCATTTGATGCCAACCTTAAGCTTAAATTGCTGCTCTTTTGACAGGGTGACGTCAGAATTAGGGTTTAGCCAGAAAAGGACTGGTGGAGCTTTGTCCCTTGATTTAATATAGAAATTGAAGGTTTGGCTGGTAGCTTCGGTTGTTTGACCTATTGCCGGACCGGATATACACCAAATTACAATTAAAACTAAAAAGCACTTTTTCATGATTAAAAAGTTTCAGGTGTAAATTCCCACATTTCAACATAGTCTTCTGCAAAAACTTCGCTGGATCCGTTGATCAGGTAAACTTTGTTTCCTACCACGAAAGCTTGTACTTCCATGACTCCGTTACCCGGGTAGGTTGTAAATTGAAGCCACGAATCATCAGCAGGATTATATTTCCAAAAGTCCTTTACCGGAACGTTGCCATTCCGGCCCAATCCAATATAACCTTTACCCCCAAGGCTAAATCCAACACCTCCTTCAAGGTTGGCACTTGGATTTAGCGGTGCACTTATTTCTGTCCAGGTATCTGAAGTGGTATTGTAAGCAAAGAAGTCATTTAACAGGCTATTTGTATCAAAATCATAGCCCTGGCCTACATATCCTGTCCCATTGATCTCAAAACCTACTGCATCGCCTCGTTTGACGCCGGCAAAATTATTTATCTGTGTCCATTCATCATCTATAGTAGAATATTTCCAGACTTCATTGGTGATGCCGTCGTGGTAGCCGGTAGCAAGGTATAAATTGGTGCCTATCGCGAAAACTGCAGGTATAAGGAGCTGGTTATTGGGGTATTCGCTTTTCATTGTCCAGTTTTGAGTACTTGGGTTGTACTCCCATAATTCATTGTCAGTTCCTACACCCAGAACATAACCTTTTCCATTTATTGCAATTCCGATGGCTCCGTATTTGTTTGGACCAGCATTATTTGCAGTCATAGGGGTCCAGGTATCGCTGTTCGCATTGTATTGGTACCAGGGAGCGCCCCCCATTCCAAAGTAGAGCACATCGTTCAGGACAAAACCTGTCCCATCGAAGGCATTATCAGGGTGACGTGTTCTTTCAGCAAAAAAAGGTAAAACCTCAAAATTTATAGAAGCAGGAGCACCCTGTGCATCTATTTTTAACACTGTTGAAGAGGGGCTCAGAGAAGTAGGAACTCTGATCTCCATCTGGTTGGATTCAACGGAGATGATTTCGGCTTCGGTATTTCCAAAACTGACCACGGCATCGGTTGTGAAATTGGATCCCATAATGGTTATCGTAGAACCGGGCACAGCTGCATCCGGGCTTATGGAGGTGATTTCAGCATCAACGCGCTTAATATCTAATTCTGTACAGCCGGCAGTCGCAATGCCAATCGTCAATATCAAATAAAGTCTACTCATCTAAAAATTAACTTTAAGACCCGCAACAGGTATGTTACTACCTGGTAATACAGCCATATTCAGATCCAGGCTATACTTTCCAGTCAATCCGGCTTTCTCATTCTTATTCCCTTTAATAAAAACGCCAACAACATCTGCTGCCCAAATGGCAATTGCAATGGTGTTTAAAGTCTTGAATGTCTTAAACTTGTTCTGTGCACTTTGGAAGGATTGATTGGCAGTGGTAACATCTGTGGCGTTGAGGTAATTGTCATAGTCTTTTCTTGCACCGGAACGGGCTATCAGACCAGAGCCCATAAGTCCCCAGGTACCAGCGGTAACCAGCCAGTAGCTTTTACCATTTCTGACTTTATAATCTCCTAAACCTGGTACTAAAACTGAGTAAAGGGCTGCTTTTGGGCCCATAACCTTTGTAGTGCCCAGAAAATCCATTCTGGTAGCCCTGATATTAAATACCAGGTTTTCACCTGTGAACTCTTCATCTTCATAAAAGTAATTCCAATAGATCTTTTTTGCTTCACCAGGTAATATCTGAACCCCAACATCCCCACTGACGCGTTCAACTGGTCCTTTAAAGGTTTTACCTCCATCATTGGAATAGTAAAGATTGATACTGAAAGCTTGATTGCTCCCCGACAGGTCATAGACGATTTCAATTGTATTGTTAGGTTCGTCAAGTATTGCGTCAATAATCTGTAGCTTTTGCGAGAAAACCCTGACAGATGCGGTCAGAAGAAAAATGCAAAAGAGGATAGACGTTAATTTATAATTCATCAAACCAGATTTGAGATCTTAAGGAATCCATAGGATTCGATTTTGTACTTAGGCTAATAAGTAAATGTAATCCTAAATATGTAAATAATTGGGCTTTCGGCATTTGGCATTAATGTGGTACCTTAGAATACCCGAACACAGTATATTTTCAAGTTTAATGGATAGACATCGCTTTATCTCCTCACTAGGCCTTGTTGGTCTTGCAATACTTTTACCAAATTCTACTCGTTCAATGAATCATACTACCCAGTTGCTTTTTGAAGATGATGGTCAGATCCCCAACAGCAAGTACCCTTTAATACTTTATAAAAAAGCTTTTGCTGAAAGAGGAAATAGTGGTGCCGACTGGCTCGAACGACAGTTTGCTTCAAACAACTGGACAAATTCCTGGCGAAATGGTATCTATAGCTTTCATCATTACCACAGTACATCTCACGAGGTATTAGGTATTTATTCCGGAAAGGCAATGGTGCATTTGGGAGGTGAATCCGGGGAAAAAGTGGAGGTAGAAGCTGGCGATGTGATCATAATCCCAGCAGGAGTAGGGCACAAGAATCTGGAAAGTGAGCAGTTGGGAGTGGTCGGGGCTTATCCGGATGGCAGAAACTGGGACCTCATGAAAGGTAAACCCGGTGAAAGACCACAAGCGGATAAAAATATTGCTGCTTTGCCAATACCAATGGCAGATCCTTTACTGGGTAAGGCTGAAGGACTTGTTAAAGTTTGGAAGGAAATTTAAACCTATTAAAGGAATAGTCGGATTCTTTTGATCTGTTGTTTGAATTAGTTAATTGTGATATAGTAATTTTAAAATTATTTCCGGTTATAGATATAATTCAAACTTTAAAAACCGAACTATAATTCACAGGTATCCAGCCACATACGTATTAATTTATAGCCTGCTGTTTCTGTTGGTAACGTATCCAATTTCAGGAATTGGTCAGCATAATAATCTGGTTCCTATTAAAATGGAAAGCATCAGTGATTACCAGATAGTAAGTTGGACCACAGAAAACGGGCTTCCCCAAAACAGTGTGAATGATATCATTCAAACCGATGATGGGTATATCTGGCTTGCTACCTATGGTGGATTGGTAAGATTTGATGGACTTACATTCAAAACATTTCATATCGGGAATACAAGGGGCCTTGAGTCCAATCGGCTAAAGACATTGCTGGAGTCTAATTCAGGCGGACTATGGATAGGTCACGAAAACGGAGGAGTCTCTATTTTTAAGGATGGCTTGTTTGTAACACCCAAGGCGTTGGATAGCCTAAATAATGAATTTGTAGAGGATTTTTGTGATGACCTTGAAGGAAATATTTGGATAGGCACTGGTAAGGGTTTATTCAACTTTGACAACAACAAGCTTACTAAGTTTGATAATACCAATGGGCTGCCAAACAATGATGTCGTAAAACTCTTCCAAAACCCAACCGGTGGCGTCTATGCAACCACCGGTGGCCACGGTTATAGCAATCCAGCGCTAAGTTTTGCTCATGGTAATCAGATTGAGGTTATCAGTAAATATCCTATATCCTCATACTTTAATATTCTCGACCTTAATAGTCGTGGAGAACTGTGGCTGGCCTATCAGAATAGAATTGTGCTATACAAATCAGGAATACTTGAACGAACAATTCAGTATACTCACAAGGATGGAAGCAAAGTAGAGTGCTTCAACATTGACCGGGATCGTAATTTTTGGCTGGGGACAAACAAGGGGCTGATCATGATTCCAGCGAATGAGCTAAAAGGAAATGGTGATGTAAATGCAGCAGTAAGGACATTCGATATCCCTCAGCTTGAAAAGAATATCAGAAGAATTCATCAGGATCAGGAAGGCAATATATGGGTTGGTAGCGACGGAGGGGGGCTTACCATGCTTAGAAAGCGTCATGTAAAGCGTTTTTATCCACCAATAAACATAGGTAATCAA
>JAHCMM010000134.1 GCA_019192515.1 Cyclobacteriaceae bacterium SS2 | reverse complement strand
TGGCTGTGCTTTATGGCACACCGGGTGACGCTCCAAAAATCATCCTGGCGCCTTCTACCATAGAAGAATGCTTTCATTATGTAATTCTTGCCAGGAAATTAGCTGAAGCATTCAGGATACCTGTGTTTGTATTGTCAGATGCCAATCTAGCTACTGGAGTACAGCCGTTCAAACGACCGAAGATCAAAGAAGAGTGGTTTGCTGCAGACCTCGATCAAAGACCATGGGATACAGACATCAAACCTTATGAGTGGGACGTGAAGACTGGGATCAGCAAGCGACCCATTCCAGGACAAAAGGGAGGTGTGTACACCCTTACCGGGCTGGCACATGATGAGGCAAGCCGTGTAGCCTACGATCCAGCCATCAATCAGCGAGCCATGGAGGCACGTAGTCGAAAACTGGCTATATTGAAGGATACTTTAAAACCACCTAAGATACACGGTGATGATTCTGGCGACCTGTTGCTTGTGGGATGGGGATCTACACGCGGAGCCATAGAAGAAGCGGTATCCAGAGCACGGGAAAGGGGTGCCTCGGTAAGCAGTCTGCACCTTCATTTCCTAAATCCCCTTGAACCCGGCTTAAAGGAAATCTTTCAGCGATTCAAACAAGTAATGACAATAGAGATCAACTACAGTGATACCATGGAACACCCGCACATTACGGAGGAAAATCGACGATATGCTCAACTGGCCTGGTATCTGCGAGCACAGACTTTGGTGGACATTGACTGCTTCAGTCATGTGTTTGGGCAGCCGATGAGCCCATTCAGGATCCTGAAGATGCTGGAAACGAAATTAGAAATGGAATTAATTCATTAAGTGATGATAACAGTAAATCCGGATGCATGTGAGATGGCCATACCAGACGGAATATTTCGTCTGGAGGACTATACCAGTAGCAAAGCCAGGTGGTGCTCCGGTTGTGGAGCGCATTCAATACTGCACGCTGTGAAACAACTGTGTAATGAACAACAGTTACCCCCGGAGAAAACAGTTTTTGTCTCCGGGATAGGTTGCAGCGGCAGATTTCCTCATTACATGAAGACCTATGGCTTTCACGGACTACATGGGCGGGCGTTTCCTGTTGCCAGTGGTGTGAAATTCAGAAGGCCTGACTTGCATGTATTTGTAATTACCGGAGATGGGGATTGCTGCTCAATTGGGGCGGGACACTGGGTACACGCCATCAGGTACAACATGAAGATGGTAGCCCTGTTGTTCGACAATTCCATCTATGGATTGACCAAAAAGCAAACCTCACCTACAAGCCCCATGGGTACGGTGACCAATACACACCCAACCGGTTCTGTATTGCCACCGATTAATCCCATTCAGTCAACACTTGGCCTGCCAAACGTTTCTTTCGTGGCCCAGACTGTTGACTGGAAGCCGGCACACCTGCAAGCCACCATCCAAAAAGCATATGCACATCCCGGACTTGCCTTTGTGAGAATTGTGCAGCGATGCCCGGTATTTATGCATGACAATTATGAGCCCACTGTCAAAGATCCTGATGCTATTACAGTTCTGGATCATGAAAAAGGGATCAAACTTTCTGAGAAAGAGCTGGCCAAGTTCAGGCATGTGATCGACCATGATCCATCTGATATTGTGAAAGCCAGGGAGGTAGCAGAACTGGTAAAGAAAACACTCCCGATAGGGCTTTTCTACCAAAACAAAGAGGCGATCAGGTATGATGAATACGGAGCGCATAACATGGGAATTTCAATACCCGATAGGATGAAAGCCATTGACCATTTAATGGACCGGTATGCAGTCTGAAGTGATACATAGCGAACATGCCCTAAACAGTCCTGTTTTTACCATCAGAACAGAAGCATCTGGCATTGGTATAAATCCCAAACAATTTTGGGAACAGCTGAGATATTTCTATCGCTCTGCTAAACTTCCAAAAGGATATAAATCTCAGAAACTTCAATCCGTATTCAAATCCATTCTAAGCACTGAAAAAATAGCTCAGGAAAAGAAAAGCCCTCAATTGCTGTTTAATATTCTTGATGAACAGATAGCAGCGTATCAGGCAGAAATCAATGATCAGTTTAAACAAAAATCAAATGCACTAATTACCTCGCTTCAGGAGTTGCTTGTGGTTGATGGAAAGGAGCAGCCAATTGGAGAAGTCTATGATTTTGCGTCTGATGTCATTGCTTTTGATAAGCTTTCAGGCCTGATACCCCAGACTGAAGGCAAACTGCTGACCAAATCCAGAAGCAAACGGTTAATCAGCGTATTGGATCGTTTGAAAAAAGGATTGAAATATCTGGATGGGACGATGGCAACTGTAATGATTGATAGTGTCATAGAGCAAGAATCCAAGGTATTATCCCATTGTGAGGTGATCACTACCCAAGAAGACTTGCTTTCGGGAGTTGGAGAAAATGTCCGAAAGGAAATGGATCAATTCATTGACCTGATCAAAGCATTTAGGGTGGCTGCATTGGAAGTGGATAACCTATACAAGGAAGAGGTCCACGATGAGTATTTTGAACACTTCTCCTGGTATCAGCTGACCAAAGCGGAAAGAAAATTGTTTCATCCATTCGTCGTGGTGACTAAGCATGAATACCTGACACAGAAACTGGAAGTGTTTTCCGAATTACTTTCTACTAACTGGCCAATAAACTTTGTGGTGTTAAACAGACAGGTAACGAGTCCGACGGATGAAAAAGTAAGCTGGGAGGATGCTGCTCACCGATATCGACAGGAGTTGTCCATGTTTGCGATAGCACATCGGAATGTCTATACATTTCAAACTGCGATATCGAATGATCATATCGTTGCTAATGGAGTTAGGTCATGTCTTCATTCGACGGGTCCATCTCTGGCCCATTTTCTGCAGGATAGTGATGGGAAATCAATTAGTGGGGTAAGTACAATTTGCAGGTATTTTCCAACAATCAATTACAATCCGGTTATTACTACGGATATTGAACATCGCTTAAACCTTGAAGGAAATGAACAACCTACCAAAGCCTGGTCTGAATTTGAATTGGCACTGGATGAAGGGATAGGGGACCCCACACGCATTCAACTACCCTTTACCTATGCAGATTATAAGGCGCTGTTCCCATCAAAAGTCAGTGAACTATTGATCATCCCTCCCGAATTTTTCAGGGATCCACACCTGGTACCTTTACATGAATACCTGCAGCTGGAAGCCAGTCAATTGATGGGTAAGGTTCCCTATATATTATTGGCAGATAAAGAAGGAGGCTTGTACAAAGCTGCCGTACCAAATGTATGGGTTGTCTCATGCCAGGAGCGATTGGATTTTTGGCAATTGTTGCAGGAAATCGGTGGGGTAGAGAACCGACCTGAAGACTCTGAAAACACTCCTACGGAATCTAAACAACAGGCAGACGTGCTGTCCGATCTAAAACAAAAGCATGAGCAGGAGATTGAAAAAGTCAGAGAAGAAGCCACGAAGAAAGCTACCGAACAGCTCATTGGAATACTACTCAAAGATATAGGGTGATGATTTATTAAATCTCTAATGTGTGCACGAGCACATCCATGATAAAATATTATGTGTTCGTACACATGATTAGTCTCCAATACATTATTGAAACCTAATTCTTACGAATAAATTACCGGTGTAACTGCCACTCGGTGGGAGTGATGCCAACTTCATGTTTAAAGCATTTAGTGAAATGCGATAGGTTTTCGAACCCGCTCGAATAACATGCTTCGGATATACTGATCCTGGAATTTTTAAGTAGATCCTGTGCAAGTGCAATTCTTGACTTAAGGATATATTGAGAAGGTGTAATGCCCATGGTCTCTTTAAACTTCTTAAAGAAACTGGCTCTGCTCATACAAGCTTTATCAGCCAGCTTATCCATGTTAATTTTTTCTCGAAGATTACTTTTGATATGCTGGATTGCGGAAGCAAGTGCATTATTGGTGGCCAAAAACTGGTAGGAGGATTCAAAAACCACCCTTGCCTGGGTTTGCATGAGCCTGATCAGCATTTCCCGTAAGGTAAGCTCAACCATTAAGTCTTTTGCTTTACCATTCTCATTTTGAGTAATTCGTACAATTCGATTGATTGTATCTGCGAGCTCCAGATTATTTGTCAAATGAAAAATTGACGGATCGATGTTCCATTGACCCCAGGTGTCGGCTTTAGGAAACACCTCGTTCAATGTATCCATTGTCTTGTGGATCACATCGTCCGAAATAGCTAATGCCATGCATTGGGTTGGGTTCTTTTTTTGAGCTTCAGGAAAATCTATATTCATTAATTCACCAGGAGGTAAGATTACAGACTCTCCCGGAAGGTAATCAAAGGCCTTTTTGTTGGGGAGTTTCATGACCTTTTTTCCGGCCAACATACTGGTGAGCACAAAATGGTCGAACATCAGGTTTACATTTTCAGCAGTCTGATGAGTCTCAAAAAGATTCAGCTCACACATTTCAAATGAATAGGCAGTGCGATTTTCCACCAGTGTAAAGAGCGACCGCTCATCGCGTACCGGAACGGGATCTATCAGATACTTCTTCACCTCGATTTGATTAAGACTATTCTTAAAAATAACATCATTATTTAACAATATGTCTATTTTATGGTATTTATAAGGTGCATTATTAGTGTTTTTATAAAGTTTAGACTGAGAGCACAAGCATTTAGACGGAGAGCAAAGGGACATGGAAATATTCTGAGCAGTTTGGCCATTACAAACATTAAATCAAAAAAATATGGAAACTGCAACAGAAGCGTATCAAACAGTTGAACGCCCTAAATTTAAATCTCAGTACGATCATTTTATCGGAGGCCAATGGGTAAAGCCCAGCAACGGAGAATATTTCGACAATATAAGCCCCATTGATGGAAAAGCTTTCACACGGGCAGCACGTGGAAATAAAGTAGATGTAAATCTGGCCCTGGATGCGGCTCATAAGGCATTTCCATCCTGGTCAACTACCTCAGCTGCCGAGAGAAGCAATGTACTGCTTAAAATAGCTGATATCATTGAAGAAAACCTGGAAATGCTGGCTCGTGTTGAGACAATTGATAATGGCAAGGCTCTTCGGGAAACCAGGGCTGCAGACCTTCCGCTTTGTGTTGACCATTTCCGGTATTTTGCTGGTGCTATACGTGCGGATGAAAGTACCATTTCCGAGCATGATGCCAATACTATCAGTATCAACTTGCAGGAGCCACTGGGTGTTGTTGGTCAGATAATTCCCTGGAACTTCCCATTACTGATGGCAACCTGGAAAATTGCCCCAGCTTTGGCAGCCGGGTGCTGTACAGTGGTAAAACCTGCTGAACAAACTCCCACAAGTATCATGGTATTGATGGAGTTAATTGCTGAGGTGGTGCCGCCGGGAGTCATCAATGTCGTCACGGGTTTTGGTCCGGAAGCTGGAAAGCCTCTGGCCACTTCTCCCAGAATTGCTAAAGTGGCCTTTACCGGGGAGACCACTACCGGAAGACTGATTATGCAGTATGCCTCGGAAAACCTGATACCAGTTACAATGGAATTAGGAGGTAAATCCCCAAATATCTTTATGCCTAGTATTGCCGAAGCAGATGATGAGTTCTTTGACAAGTGCGTAGAGGGTGCCGTGATGTTTGCCTTAAACCAGGGTGAAGTCTGTACCTGCCCATCACGAATTCTGGTACACGAGGACATCTTTGATGTGTTTATGGAACGTGTAATACAGCGAACAAAAGATATTGTGCTGGGACATCCTTTGGCTGAGGATACCATGATGGGAGCACAGGCTTCCAACGATCAGTATGAAAAGATCCTTTCATACATTGACATAGGAAAGCAGGAGGGTGCGGAAGTACTCTGCGGAGGAGAGGCCAACAGGATGAACAGCGGGCTGGAAAATGGGTACTACATTAAGCCAACTATTCTGAAAGGTCATAATAAAATGCGGGTATTTCAGGAAGAGATTTTTGGGCCAGTGACATCAGTTACAACCTTCAAAGATGCCAATGAGGCGATTGAAATCGCTAACGATACGCTTTATGGTCTGGGAGCTGGTTTGTGGACGAGGGATGCTCATGAAATCTATCAGATGCCAAGGCAGATACAGGCAGGAAGAGTTTGGGTCAACTGCTATCATGCCTATCCGGCTCATGCACCTTTTGGGGGTTATAAGAAATCTGGCTTTGGTCGTGAAACACATAAAATGATGCTTAATCACTACCGAAACACTAAAAATATGTTGATCAGCTATGACAAGAAGAAATTAGGATTCTTCTAACAGTTCAGTATTGGTATACGTGTCCGAACCAAAAGTTCGGGCACGTTCCTCTTAAAATTCATATTTGCTATGGTTCAACGAATTGGTATTACTAATGCTGCCTCAGCGGTGATCGAAATATTGAAAGGTCGGTTCGGTCCTCTGATGTTTCATCAAAGTGGTGGATGCTGTGATGGATCTTCTCCTATGTGTTTTGAAGCAGGTGAATTTAAGGTAGGGGAAAATGATGTATTGCTGGGTCATGTGGATGATTGTCCTTTTTATATGTCGCAAGACCAGTATCAATACTGGAAACACACCCATCTCACCCTGGACGCTACTAAGGGCAGGGGAAGCAGTTTTTCGCTTGAAATACCGATGGGTATTCGCTTTATTATTCGTTCCAGGTTATTCACCGAAGAAGAATTGACAAGTATGAGAGCAGAAGGGCTATTGTAGTCTTTTGCTTTTCATCTGGGTGCCAGGTTGGTACAAATAGTAGTTCTTTAACAAGCCTCAATACATCCATTTTCCTATTTTTGCCGCTTTCTTTAAGATTTTGGCATGAGGATATTCATTGGAGTAATCATTTTTCTTTTTTCTTTTCAAGCGATATCTCAACGAGATTCTTCCTATTACAAAGTCAACATCCCGATTGAAGGGGCGATTACTGCTGCCGGATTTGTGACCACAACAATCCTGTTTAAAAGACTTTTCAGAATAGCCTCTATGAGTGAAAGTGATGTACTGGCTTTGGATATCAATGATATTAACAGATTTGATCAGCCAGTTGCCCAATTCAATCCAGAGGGGTATGAAACCAGCCAAAGGTTGTCAGATCTGTCTTTAAATCTCTCAACAGCCTTACCATTTTTCCTCCTGATAGATAAGAAGGTGAGGCAGGACTGGGGTGAATACCTGGTGCTTTACCTGGAGTCCCAGATGATCAATACTTCCATCTACCAGGCAGGTGCATTCAGTGTTAGAAGGCCCAGACCACTTACCTACAACAATGAAGTAGAAATGGAAATGCGCACAGGTGATCAGAGAAGCAATTCATTCTTTAGCGGACATGTTTCCACAGCCGCCACTGCTACCTTCTTTATGACCAAGGTGTATACCGATTATCATGATATCACAGGTTGGAATCGGATAGCACTTTATGGTGTTGCATCAGTGCCACCCTTATTTGTAGGATATCACCGGATGCATGCAGGTAAACATTTCAGGAGTGATGTATTACTAGGTTTCGTAATAGGTGCGGCAAATGGTATCCTTATCCCACATCTGCACGATCGCTTGAGAGGGAAGAAAAAGCAAGTGCCGAGGGTAGAGTTTTAACGTAGTCATCCAGATTACTTCTTTTTAAACACCCCTGGATCTACCGACCAGGGGTCGTCTGGCCAGCGATGTTTAGGGTATCGTCGCTTCAGGTCCTTTCTGACCTCGTAATAGGTGTCGTTCCAAAAGCTTTTTAGGTCGCTTGTTCTTTGGACAGGCTTGAACCCTGGAGACAGTAAATCCAGCAATACCTCTTGTTTACCACCATTGATTCTGGGGCTCTCCGCCAGGCCGAATAGTTCCTGTAGTCGAACACTCAGGATGGGAGGTTCCCCATTTTCCCTGTACTTAAGCTTGAGCTGGCTTCCACTTGGGACCGTAATCTTTACTGGAGCGAGTTCATCAAGTGATTGTTGTTTATCATACTCAAGCATGTGTTGAAGGACATCCCTAAGATTAAGTTTTTTCAGGTCTTCCGCCGTGCGCACATTTTCGAGATATGGCTCCAACCAGGTATCAGCTGTTGCCAATAGGGTTGATGTAGCAACTTCTGGCCAGGATTCGTTGGGATTCCATTGCCGAAGGGATGACACACGTAGTTGCCATTGTATAACCTCATCACTAAAGTCCAGCAGCTGTTTACCTTCTTTTTTAACAGCATCCAAAATGGCAGATTTGATGTTGGCTGGGTCCGGATTGCTCAATGGCTTGCTCTGCAATACGATGCTTCCAATAGACAAGTCCTTTGTCGCGATCAATCCTCCCTTCCGGGTATCCCAGGTGATCACTTCACGCTCTCTGACCCGAACGGCCAGGTCTTTTGGGTTTAGAGGTGCTGCCAGATGTATCTTACCCAGACCATCCCGGGCATTGAGGTGGGCAACCGCCAGCCAGGGCTCATGTGCCAGATCGTCCCGATGTCCAGCCACAGCATACCTTCCGTTGGCAAGTTGGAACTGGGCATTGTTTCCGGGGCGGGCACTGGCAATCCGTTCCGGATAAGCCATGCTCAGCACAAATCCAACTTCATAGGGGTCTACCGGAGCATCAGAGGGTTCCACCTTCAGGAGGTCGCGATAGCTATTGGCTACCTGCTCTATGCGACTCATCCGGCCTCCCTTGCGATTTTCAGACCGAAAACGATGCAGTGTTTCAACCCGGATGGATAAATCAATGCCCGCGTCCGGCATTGGGTCACGTTCTTCAANCAATGCAGCTACGTCTGCAGCCAGGGGAGCTAATCCCATTTCATCCGCTTCCAACAACATATGCGCAATCCGGGGATGGCAGGGGAGTTGTTGAATTCTTTTCCCATGCTCGGTAATCCTGTTGTCCTCCAGTGCTTCAAGCTCATGCAGAAGTTCCCTGGCCGAAGCCACATGGCCGGCAGGTGGGGGATTAAGCCATTTCAGGTCGTTGGCATTGGTGATGCCCCAATTGGCCAGCTCTAGCACAAGACTACTCAAATCAGCGTCTAACAACTCAGGGGTACTAAAATCCTGTAGATGTGCATGCGTAGCCTGGGTCCACATCCGGTAACATACCCCCGGAGATAAACGCCCAGCGCGTCCGGCTCGTTGGTCGGCAGTGTCTTTGGTTACAGGCAAAGTAACGAGCCGTGAGAGACCGGAACCGGGGTCAAAAGTTGCCTTACGGATAAAACCTGCATCTACCACTACCTTAATGCCTTCAATAGTAAGACTGGTTTCGGCAATTGAGGTTGCTAACACGACTTTACGTCGGCCATTTTTATCCGGGAAGATGGCTGCGAGTTGTTTGTTTTGAGGCAGCTGACCAAATAATGGATGTATAGCCACCTGGGACAATTCTTTTTTCAGCAGTTCTTCACATTTCCGGATCTCACCTTCACCCGGGAAGAAAGCCAGGATGTCGCCAGGTTGTTCCCTGAAAGCTTGTTTGATTACACGAGCCGCCATTTCCGGAATCATAAACTGGTCTGTTTCACCTGTGTATCGGATTTCGACAGGATACTGCTTTCCCTGGCTCACTGCTACAGGAGCTTTGAGTAATGTCTCCAGCTCAGGCATGTTGAGTGTGGCTGACATCACAACGAGTTTGAGTTCTGGCCGAAGAACTTGCTGTGCTTCCAACGACAGGGCCAGCGCCAAATCAGCATGCAAGCTACGCTCGTGAAATTCATCAAAAAGGATAAGCCCAACACCCTCCAGTGCATTATCTGACTGCAACATGCGGGTGAGAATGCCTTCAGTAACTACTTCAATCTTGGTTTGCTCCGAAACACGTGTTTCAAACCGGATCCGATAGCCGATCGTTTGGCCAACTGGTTCGTCCAGTAGCTGAGCCATTCGGTGGGCAATAGATCGTGCGGCTAATCGGCGAGGTTCAAGTAAGATGATCTTTTGCCCCTCCAGCCATTTTTCTTCCAGTAATGTTAGGGGTAGGATGGTGCTTTTTCCTGCTCCGGGAGGGGCATTGACAATGAGGCGGTTACCGGATACCAGTTTAGATTTTACCTCATCAATGATTTCGGTTATGGGCAGATCTACCTGGTGGGGATTAAATGGCAATGGAAGTGTGGATTATTCTATCCGCGAAGTTAAAAGAAGCAATTGGATTTAGAATCTTGATGATTAGATTAATCCGAATGATTTGTGGGCTGTGTTTATATTGCCACGGATTCACCAATAGCTTTCTTGGCGAATCAGATTTGCTTACTGTCCTGAAAATTCAGAACTAGTCACATTGGCCAGGTGACAATTATAATACTAAGATCGAATTATTGCCTTTTTTAGAAGAACGAGCCAAACACAATGTTTTGAGCTAATTGCTGGGAATCGTCCTCAAGTGTAAGGTCAATCTTCGATGTGTTTCTATCAACCTTCTTTTCCACTGTTTTCAATCCAATGGAGGAATAAACCAATGTAGCATCCTTGGGTACTTCCAGTTTGTATTCTCCTTTTGAATTGGTAATGGCTGCCAGATCAGTTCCTTTTATTTGGATGGTAACACCTTCAAGGGTTTTGCCATTTTGATCTTTGACAATGCCACTTACAGGAACATCGGCAAGTGCTTGCGTAGAGAAATGCAATAAGCATATGGCGACAAATACTTTTCTAGCAATATTTTTTATAAACCTCATATATCACTTTCAATTATGCTGCAAAGTAAGGTCATTTTTATAATTAATTCAATATTGAGTTTGTTTATATATGTTATTCGCAAATATGAGGTGTATTTATTACACCAATGAATAATCGATGGTGATTCAGAGCGCATAGATAAGAAAAATCGCAAAATGGGTTTTATCGCATACTTTCAATAACGTGGTGATTTTGAGGATAATATGCATATTTTAGATAATCAGATTTTAATAAACCCATTCGTCAATTTGCCCCAAACATGACTAATTCAGCTAAAAACAAACGACGGGAATTTCTATTGAAAACAGGGCTCCTGGTTGGTGGACTTTATATGGGTCCAACAGCATCTGCATTTAATATTATCCATAAAAAGAAGATTCCTGATGAAATCATCGGACATGGTGAGTTTCGATATAATGTTGACAGAAATTGGTGCCAGGCCAATGCATCTTCAACACCTGTGATGAATTGTCATGAGATGGTTGAAGACCAGCAGGGTAGGCTGATCCTGCTGACCGATCACCCTAAAAACAACATTATCATTTTTGACAAATCTGGTAAAGTGTTATCCTCCTGGACGCTAAATCTCAAAATGGGTCATGGGCTAACAATTCATGATGAGAACGGGGAGGAGTTTCTTTACATCACGGATGGTAGTGCGGGTGAAGTCTACAAAACAACTCTGGATGGAAAGGTGATCATGCAATTACCCCGTCCCGATCAGCTTGAAATATATGCAGCGTGTGACAGGTACAGACCTACGGAGACAGCCATTGGACCAAATGGAGATATCTATGTGGCAGATGGGTATGGCTCTCAGTATATCCTGAGGTTTGACAGTAAAGGAAACTACCTGAACAGGTTTGGCGGGAGCAGCTTCCAGGATAAAAAACGATTCAAGGAGGCACATGGCATTGCCCTGGATGCCCGGGACAGACAGAATCCTACCTTACTGGTTACCGCCAGGATCATGAATACCTTTAAGCGATTCACACTGGATGGAGAACACCTTGAAGACATCTACCTGCCCGGTGCCTATATCAGTAGACCTGTAATTCATGGTGATCAGCTTTATTCAGGAGTATGTTTTGGAATGACTCCTCATGATTTTAATCTGCAGAACAACCTGG
>JAHCMM010000133.1 GCA_019192515.1 Cyclobacteriaceae bacterium SS2 | reverse complement strand
CAAATATTATTTTGAAGAAGGAAGGAAACCTTAGAATTAAAGACATTGCAAGGCTCGCAGGAGTATCTGAGGGTACGGTTGACCGTGTATTACATAATCGTGGTAATGTATCGGAGGCTTCCTTTTCAAAAGTCAATGAAGTACTCAACAAAATCAGTTATAAACCAAACTTAATAGCGAGGTCGCTAGGAAGGGGACTCAAGAAAAAAGTTGCTGTTTTGATCATCGAGCCAAAGGATGATCCTCACTGGAATGCCGCTCATGAAGGGATTCTACAGGCTAAGGATGAGTGGCATCAATATGGAGTTACTATCGATACCTATTTCTATCTGCATGATGGTGAGTCTTCTATCGAAAATGTAGTGAAGAAAATCATTCTCAACAATCCGGACGGGGTAGTGCTGGCTCCACTATTCCACATCCAGGCCTTACACGCGGTTCAGGCCTTGAAAGAGCATTGTATTCCCTATGTGCTTTTCAATGCCAATATTCCCGAATCCGAGCCATTGAGTTTTATTGGCCAGGATCTTTATCAAAGTGGTAAGCTTGCGGGCTTTCTATGTAGCCTGGGACAGCATACTGATGATTGCTATGCTATTCTGAGCGTCGGGGAGGATACAAAAGAGTCTGTTTACCTATTGGAAAAGGAGCGGGGTTTCCGGGAATTTTATGCAAGTAATTTTTCTCATCATGATATTAATAGCTATGTCCTTGGAATGGGGACACCTGAGTTTAATAGTTGTATAGACAAATTACTTTCTGATGATAAGCTAAAAGGGATTTATGTGACTACATCTAACGCCACCTCACCAATTGCTGAAAAGATCTGTAATAGCAATAGACGGGACATTCGGCTTATTGGATACGACCTTCTGGATAGCAACCTCAAATATTTGCAGGAGGGCATTATCAGCTTTTTGATCAGCCAAAACCCTAAAAAGCAAGCATTCAAGGGAATTAGCTACATGGTGAATCACCTTCTGTTCAACAAGCCAATGCCAGGCCTTGATCTGTTCCCACTGGAAATTATAACTCAACATAATGTAGATTCATATATCGATTCAACAGTCCATTAAACTCATCAACAATGAAAAATTCTTACACATTTTTTGGAATACTAGTTATTTTCTTTCTGGGATGTGGAACCCTTATAGCACAGCCACTAGATCTACTCATTACGAAAGGTCATGTTATAGATCCAAAAAACAATATTAATGCGGTAATGGATGTAGGGATTGCGGACGGAAAGATTGCTGAGATTGGTAGTAAAATCACCACGAAAGCTAAAAAGACCATCGATGCCTCAGGCTTATATGTTGTGCCTGGGTTGATTGACATTCATGGTCATCATCATTACGGTACGGAGCCGGACCATTATTTAAGTAATGGTTATTCAGCTTTACCACCTGATGGCTTTACGTTTCGCTCTGGCGTCACCACGGTGGTAGATGCGGGAGGAGCAGGCTGGCAAAACTTTGGGCAATTTAAGGAACAAGCCATAGACAATTCGAGGACCAGGGTATTAGCCTTCCTGAATATTGTAGGTGCTGGAATGAGAGGTGGAGCTTATGAGCAAAATGCTGAAGATATGGATCCGAAACTTACAGCTATGGTAGCCAGAAGGTATTCCGAATATATCGTTGGGATCAAGCTGGCGCATTATTCCGGTGAGGAGTGGGGACCTACTGATATGGCAGTTGAAGCTGGTGAGCTGGCTGATATTCCGGTAATGGTCGATTTTGGTGGGTCAGAGCCGCCTCTTTCCCTGCAGACATTGTTTCTGGAGAAGCTCAGACCCGGGGATATTTTCACACACTGCTTTGCCAATGTGAATGGTAGGGAGCCTATCGTAGAGGATGGGAAACTCCGCCCATTTGTGAAAACAGCACAGGATAGAGGAATCATATTTGATGTTGGACACGGTGGGGGAAGCTTCCTTTATGCCCAGGCTGTACCGGCTATTAAACAAGGATTCAGGCCCAATTCCATCAGCACGGATCTACATACTGGAAGTATGAACGGAGGGATGAAAGATATGATCAATGTGATGTCTAAACTACTTAATATAGGTATGACATTAGACGAAGTGATTGAATGCTCAACATGGAATCCTGCCAAAATCATCAAAAGGGAAGAATTGGGTAACCTATCAGTCGGAAGTGGAGCGGATGTGGCTCTTATTAGTGTGGATAAAGGAAAGTTTGGGTATATAGATATTGCTGGTTACAAGATGAATGGCGACAAGAGAATTGTCTGTCAGTTGACCTTAAGAGATGGCCGTGTGGTTTGGGATCTAAATGGTCTTGCCGCAATACCTTTTAACGAAAAATAGTTGAAGCATTGAAATCTGTTTCAATCAAATCGATACTGTCAGCGGGTTGCATTTGGGTTGTGACCATTATGCTGTTTTTTCAATGCGAGCGGGTGAGTCTACCTGAAGGAGATCCTGACAATGGGGGATTGGTGGTTCCCGATGGGTTTGAGGTTGTGGTGGTTGCAGACAGCATTGGAAGTGCCCGCCATATGGCTGTAAATGACAATGGCGACATTTATGTAAAGCTCCGTGGAGGCAAACCAAAAGGGATTGTTGGCCTTCGGGATGAGGACAATGACGGTAAAGCAGATACGATTGTCTATTTCGGCAATTATGAAGATATCGGCAACTATGGTACTGGGATGCGCTTCTATAGGGGGTATATGTATTTCAGTACAGCAGGGGAGGTTTACCGTATTAAAATGGAACCGGGAGAGCTCGTCCAGGATGCTGAACCCGAACTCATCATCAAAGACGATTATAAGAATGATCCGCATGGATATGAGCATATTGCAAAGCCCATCACATTTGATAATGACGGACATATTTACCTGCAGTATGGTGCCCCTGGTGACGTTTGTCAGGTGCTGAATAGGATCCCTGGAGAGCCGGGAGAATTTCCTTGTTCGGAACTCACAGAACATGGCGGTATCTGGCAGTTTGATGCATCTAAAAAAGATCAAACCTTACAGAAAGACGGAGTTCATTATGCCACTGGTATTAGAAGTATAGTTGGGATGGACTGGAACACAGCTGACAATACGCTTTATGCCGTGGTGCATGGAAGAGATGATCTTGCCCGAAGAAATCCTATCCAGTATTCAAAATGGGAAAGTGCCATTTACCCATCGGAGGAATTTTTACGGATAAAACAGGGGGATAATGCCGGCTGGCCCTACTTTTACTACGATCAGGTTCGGAAGAAAAGAGTGCTAAACCCAGAATATGTGGGTTTAGGCATTGATGAAAATAGTGGGGAGGATTATAACCAACCACTTATAGGCTTTCCGGGACATTGGGCACCAAACGACATCCTATTTTATACAGGGAATCAGTTTCCTGACCGCTACAAGAATGGTGCTTTTATAGCTTTTCATGGATCAACGAACCGTGCGCCTTATCCCCAGGCAGGCTATTTCATTGCATTTGTTCCTTTCAATGATGGACAGCCAGGAGCATGGGAAGTTTTTGCTGATGGCTTTATCGGAGATGAACCTTTGGCCAATGTGAGTGATGCTCCTTATCGACCAATGGCCCTGGCTATGGGACCGGATGGATCACTTTACCTTTCCGAGACAGTCCTGGGGAAAATCTGGAGGGTTATGTTTAAGGGTGACAGGAAGAGCTTTGATTCGGAAAATCTAAAAGTAACAGAAGCACGGAAAAGTCTACCGCATATACGTACACCCGATGAGGAAGAGGACAACCTCCAGAAGGGAGTGGTCATGGGAGGTGAAAGGATCTATGCTACCTACTGTGCTCCCTGTCATCAACGGAATGGTAAAGGTGCCGAAGGGAGATTTCCCCCATTGGATGGCACCACCTGGGTTTCCGGTGACAAGGCCAGGTTGATCGGTGTGATCCTGAACGGTCTCGAAGGTGACATTACCGTAAATGGAGTGGGTTATAATGGCATTATGCCAAAGCATGACTTTTTGAAAGATGAAGAGATTGCGGAGCTCCTTACCTTCGTCAGACAAAAATTCGGAAATGGTGCCGATGGAGTCACGGCAAGTGAAGTGAAGAACCTGAGAAATAAGAATTAAACAATCAACAATAAAGTTTCTAATTAAAAATCAATACATCATGAAATCAGACAGACGTTCAATTTTCAAGAAAATACTTATGGGCACAACAGGGCTATTTGGTCTTTCAGCGGTGAATACTGCTACAGCCAAAACGGAGGAGGACGATGAGATAGTAACCAATAATGTGACCTATGATGATCAGGTTCCTTTGTTTTCCGGATCTCAAACTTATGGAGGTCTGGTATATGTAGCTGGGAAAGGTGCTCATTTTGATGGTGATATCAAAGCGCATACCAAGCACGTACTGGATGAAATTGAAAAGGAACTGGAAAAAGCCGGGTCAGGCATGGATAGGGTACTAAAAGTAAATGTTTACCTCCATGACCTGAATGATTACAAAGAGATGAACGAAACCTATAGAGGTCGGTTTGGAGATAACCCACCTGTAAGAACTACCATCGCTCCTTATGGCGGAGTTCCCGGGAATTCTCTTGTTGAGATTGACTGCATTGCCGCGCTTAAAAAGAAATAAGTCATGACGAATAGAAGAGATATTATAAAAGGTCTGGTCACTCTGCCCATGGCAGGGGTGGCAGCAGGCGGGGTTTTAGCCAACCCTGCTCCCAGTAAAGTAGCTGGCAGAGATTACTTCAAGGAACTGGGTGTCCGCACGTTTATCAATGCTGCAGGGACATACACAGCGCTAACAGCTTCATTTATGCATCCTGAAGTGTTGGAAGCATACAACTACGCCTCTAAGCAATATGTGGGGCTGAATGAACTTCAGGATAAAGTTGGTGAACGGATTGCAGAATTACTAAAATGTGAGGCTGCTATGGTGACTGCAGGAGCTGCTTCGGCGATCACATTGGGAACTGCAGGTATCGTTACCGGAGGAGACTCAGAAAAAGCGGTAAGGATCCCGACAGATATGACCGGGATGAAGACGGAGGTGATCTCTCAAAAATCTCACCGCGTAGGTTACGACCATGCCATGCGGAATTGCGGATTGAAGGTTGTAGAAGTAGAAACCAGAAAAGAGATGGAGGCCACCATCAATGAAAACACGGCTATGCTGTGGTTTTTAAATTTTGCTAACCCAAATGGGAAAATTCAATACGAAGAGTTTTTGGAGATCGCTAAAAAATACAAGATTCCAACGATGATCGACTGCGCGGCTGATGTACCTCCGGTTGAAAACCTGTGGAAGTATACAGAAATGGGATTTGATCTGGTTTGTTTCTCTGGGGGTAAAGGATTGCGAGGCCCTCAAAGCGCCGGATTGTTGCTAGGTAGAAAAGATCTGATTGCAGCAGCAAGAAGAAATGCGCCACCTAATGGTAACACAGTCGGTAGAGGAATGAAAGTCAATAAGGAGGAAGTTCTTGGCATGCTTGCAGCGGTTGAAGCTTACCTGAAGCGCGACCATGCAGCTGACTGGAAGCTTTGGGAATCACAGGTAAAGTTGATTGGAGAGGCTGCAGCATCAGTAAAAGGTGTGAAATACGAAATTCATGTACCTGAAATAGCGAATCATGTTCCGTCGCTGAATATCACATGGAATGAAAGCAGGGTGAAGATCTCACCTAATGATGTGAGAATGGCTCTTAGAGACGGACACCCATCGATTGAAACTGTTGGAGGAAGTGAAAATATAGGCATCACCACCTGGATGATGAATCCTGGTGAAGAAAGAATAGTGGCTAAAAGGATTAAGGAAATCCTTGAAGGAGCTGCTGCATAAGTATAATTAGACAAAATGAAATATAGGGTCTGCTGAAAAGTCTCAGCAGACCCTAATGCAAGGGTTTCGGATGATGGTTGAAAGACTAATGTTAGCCTGGTCATTCTAAATTCTGATTTACTCATCTTATTGGTGTATTTGCTGTTGAGTTGATTTAATTCATGCATATTAGCGGTGAAAAAGCTATTTTTAATTCTCAATTAACAACCTATACACCTAAGATGAATATTAAATTTTATGGCCTTTTAATTTTATTGGCCTTTGCAATTGCTAGCTGCGATTCACCTCAGAAAAAGGAGGTATCATCCGAGTCGACAGTAAGTCTTGGAACAATCACTTACAGCTACCGCAGCTTACCAGATCAATCTGTTGGCGCTATCCTTGACTATGTAGTTAAATCAGGATTAAATACTGTAGAATTAATGGGCAGTCCTGCGGAAGCCTATGCAGGAATTCCAAAAACCAAAGATGCAGACACCCTCAGACAATGGCGAACCTCTGTTTCCATGGATAAGTTCAGGGAAGTAAAAGCCATGTTTGATGCCAAAGGTGTTTCCATTCACATCCTAAAACTGGGCAGTCACAAATGGACTGACGAGGAGATTGATTATGCATTTGAAGCTTGTAAAGCGGTTGGTGCAGTGGGAATTACAATGGAGATCTCCGAAGAAGCTGCCGAGCGTATGGCTCCTTTTGCAGAGAAGCATGGTAAATACGTGATCTTCCACAATCACGGTCAGCCGGGTGATCCTAACTTCAGTTTCGACCGTGTACTGGCTTTTGGTCCCAAGCTGATGCTGAACCTGGACATCGGACACTACTTCGGTGCTACCGGCAAAAATCCTGCAGATGTAGTAGAGCGGTTACATGATCGAATCATTAGCCTGCACATCAAAGACAAA
>JAHCMM010000132.1 GCA_019192515.1 Cyclobacteriaceae bacterium SS2 | reverse complement strand
ATGAGATAGATGATGACTTCAAAAATCACCTTAACCCGGATTCCTTGACCATCAACCGTGAGGCAATTCTCGAAGAAGCCCTGAAATCTGCCAATGTTGGAGATCTGGTACAATTCGAAAGGGTAGGCTATTTCAGAGTTGATGAGGATAGTACACCCGACAATTTGGTCTTTAACCGGGCGATAACACTAAGAGATAACTGGGCGAAGTCACAGGGTAGTTAGCAATAAGTTTAAACTATTTATCAAGTGATTTTCTATACTCTTTCAGTTTGTGGGAACTCATTAGAGAACTCATTTGAGTAATTGCAATATCATTAAGTTGAATTAAACGCTCTTGTTGGTCCAATCCTTGACGAATAAAGACAGCGTTAATGCTTTCCAGATTAGAAAGAACCACAAGTTGTTCCAGTGTAGCCTGATCTCTCATATTTCCATTTTCGTTAGGATTTTGTTTTCGCCATTCCGAAGCAGTGTTACCAAATAGTGCCATGTTTAAAATGTCCGCCTCAGAAGCATAAACAAGTGAGATTTGGTTTGATGTCAATTTATTTGGAATCAGCTTTTCTTTAATGGCATCAGTGTGAATAGAGTAATTAACCTTTGCCAGCGTCCTTTGCAAATCCCAATCAAGTTGTTGACGATTGCTCTCTTCATCTTTTAGACGTTGAAATTCTTTAATTAAATAAACTTTGAATTCAGCACTAATCCAAAGTCCAAATTCAAGTGCAATATCACTATGGGCATAAGTTCCACCATATCGGCCTGCTTTTGCTATAATACCACGGGCTTTGGTTTTAGATACCCACTCCTTTACGCTTATCTTGTAGCTATTCAAACCAGCAGAACTTCTAATTATGGCGAATTCGCCATAAATAAAATCAGGGTTATTTACTTGTTCCCAAATACCTAGAAATTCAATTGTATTTCTGTTTCTAAGCCAATCAGCAATAAAGAAATCCCCATCTTTTGCTTGCAGCATATCTGTCAGTGAAATATATTTTTCATTGTTCACTTCAGAAATAGATATTGATAATCCGCGAACTTCAATTTTCTTATTTTTAGTCATATCTTCATTCTAACTGGAGTAATGGTCCAATATTAAAAATATGATAAATGGATCTAAATCTGCTTGCTTAAAACGGAATGTTTCAGTGTCTCCAATAAAAAATCCCACAAGCTCGATGATCTCGACCCTGTGGGATTTTGCATAGGTCAAGCTTATCTAAAAATACCTGTAATAATCTCTGATCTTGGCAATGACCTGGTCATAAAGTGGCGCCGTAAACTCTTCAAACATGAGCTGTGGCCCGGGAACAGAAACTTCGATCCTTTTTACCATGTCTTGTTCCTCTTCTGATAAGGCTCTCTCATCACCATTGAAAGTGGCCCACCTGGCGGTCCATACATACTCACTTGGGAATTTTTCCTGAGTCAGCACCTTCCTTGTTCTACCGTCTAAAACCTTGAAGTCGAGCAATCCACTACCTGTAAGCGACCTTTCATTCACTTTGAGTACAGCTTTTACGGTACCGTAAACCACCTCACCTGCTTTGGTTTTTCCTACTTCTACACTATCCTTGCTTGTCTCTTTTTCATATGTCCGGCTGGACACTCCCCCCAGGTTGAATCGATCGAATTCCATCTGGATATAATGGTCAACAAATGGAAGCTGATCAATCTTTGCCTCGGAAGGTGTATAAAACCTCACATATTGATTGATCATATTGTTATGGAGGTATTCATTGATCTTATTTACAAAAAACTCATGCTTTAAGTCAAATATCCTTACGGGACTAGGAATTGGCTCTACTACCACTTTCATCGTGGCGTAGAAAAGAGCCTCATTCATTCTTTCTTCCACATCTTTAAATCGTGGAACAAAATCATTTGCTAAGGCAAAATTTCCATGTGCTTCCTTGGCTTTTTCACGGTTTTCTTTTTGCTCCATAGCCTTGTCGCCAAGCTCATATCTATACTCGGCAGCTTTCAATCTGGCTCCTGAAAGTTCCTGGTCGTAGCGTTCAGGGTTTGGAACCACCTTCCTACAACCGGGGCAGCGAGCAATTGCATCGTATAAATTATTTATGGCATTATAGTCAGACACCATTCTTTCATACTTGAATGGATCCGTGCTGGCTTTTGCTCTCTGGATGTTATCTTTATGAAGATCCACCCCAAGAAAATAGGCTGACTTTAATGTCTGTCTTGATTTCTTGTGGTCAGGATTATTTTTTAATCTATTGATAGCCTGGTAGGCGGCAGTATCATAATTACCTTTTTCAAGTGCTTTTTTCCCGCTGTAGCATCCTACCAAGACGAGGAAAGCTGCTAGTAGTGAATAGATTACGATTGACTTCATGGTCTTTTTATTTTGGTTCTAAAGTAACAGAAATCATAAAATGTGCCAATTATTTTTCGATGAGTATAAAATGACACAATTAAGTAGTGACTAAAAGACCTGATTATCCGGCTTTTCTCAATACTTCCAATGGAGATCTGGAAATGACAGATTGGTTATTAAACAGGCCAATGAAAACTGTAACTCCAGTGACAGCCAGAATGATCCAAAGTATCTGGATAAAATCCGGAACGAATGTGAGCTCAAAAACAAATTGACCAAGGACAACAGAAAATACAAGGGCAAGCAACACACCTGTAAGTGATCCGAGTATCCCTAAAAAGAAATATTCCGCAATTACCACTTTCCAAAGCTGGATACTGGAAGCCCCCAATGTTCGTAAGAGAACATTTTCTTTCATCCGCTGAAATCTGCTCAATACAATGCTACTGATCAGCATGATAATACCTGTGCCTATACTAAATAAGGCCATAAATCTGATTACAAAGGCAATTTTCCCCAGGATCTCATCAAGTGTTTTCAGTACCAATTCAAGATCAATGATGGAGATGTTAGGATAGTTACGCACTACCGCCTGTTGGTACCTGGCAGAGGTTTCCGTGTTGTCAATTTTGGTGATCAATACATGAAACTGAGGTGCACGTTCCAGAACTCCGGTAGGGAAGAGCACCAAAAAGTTTGTCTGTACCCTTCGCCAATCGATATCCCTGAAGCTACTGATATATGTTTCTACCAGTGCACCCTGTACGTTCCAAAGTATCTTATCCCCGAGCTTCACATCAAGGTTATCGGCAAAGCCTTTTGCGATAGAAATGGGGATGCTGTCTCCCATTGCCAGACCAATCCATTCACCTTCTGCGATGGATTCAGAGTCTATCAATGAATCTCGGTAAGTCACCCGGTATTCTCTGTTGTAAACCCATGATCTTCGATGAATGGTTGTATCCTGTTCCGATTCCATTTGATCCATGCCATTGATCTCCTCGAGGCGCATCGTTACAATAGGTACTTCCTGAAGAATCGGCAGGTCATAATCCAGCGTCATCGTCTTCACCTCTTCCTTTTGAGGTGTCTGGATGTCAAAAAGCACAGTATTGGGCCGATCTCCGGCTCCTGAGATGGTTACCCGCTCCAGTAGCATGCTCTGCATAAAGAGCACTGTGGCAATAAAACTGGTACCAAGTCCCAATGTAATGATCAGTATGGTAGTTTGATTATGGGGGCGATAGAGGTTGGAGAGCCCTTGTCTCCAGGCAAAAGAAATGTTTTGTGAAAGTGACTTTCGAATGATCCATCTTAATCCCGCTCCCATCAGCCCCAGGATTATCAACGCACCCATAAGACCAGCTGTAAAAATTATCGAATCCAACCAGGATCTTATTTGGAGGTAGACCAGCAGATTGATAAAACCAAAGAGCACCAGGGCAATCAATGCCTGGATCCTGTCAAACTTTTTAATTTCATCCACTTCCGTCCGAATAGCTTGCAGCGGGCTCACCAGTCTTAAAGAGACCAGGGATAGCAAAGCAAAGAGAACAGAGACTACCACACCAATAGCAATACCTGTAAAAACTGATGGCCAGGAAATGCTGGATGTAAAACTGATGGGGATAAAATCTTTAAGCAGTTCCGGTAAAAAGACCTGCACACTTACCCCTAAAGCACTTCCGAATACGGAGCCGATTAATCCAAAAAAGCTAACCTGTATCAGGAAGATGGTAATGGCTTGTGATGATGTAATACCCAGGCACCTTAGAGTGGCAACGATGCTCGTCTTTTCTTTTGTGTACACATATATACTACTGGCAACACCAATACAACCAAGCAGCAGCGCAACAAATGCAACTAATTCCAGAAAATCTGTCAGGTCTTTAAAAGACCGGCTGGTTTGTCGTTTTTCATCTTCTACAGTATCTACGTCATACCCTCTATCCTCTGTGACTTCCTTCAGTTCTTTCCAGGCTTGAGTGGTATCTGCCTGCTCCTTGAAAACGTAGTAGTGCAGGTAGTTGATCCGGCTCCCTTTTTGGATCAGGCCTGTTCGATCCAGGTACTTGTATGGGATATACACAACCGGAGCTGCCGTGGAAGAAACATTTGTTTGACCTGGGATTTTTCTCAGTTTTCCCGCAATGTGAAAAAGCAGATTCCCCACCTTAACAGAGTCACCAGTTTCTACATTGTACTGGATCATCAACTTCTCATCCACAAGAGCACTCTGACCTTCTAGAAAAGTTCTGGAGGCTTCAGCGGGGAGGGTTTCAATAGCTCCATAATAGGGGTATTTCCCACTGAGGGCCCTCACCTGGGTGAGCCTGGTGCCGTCCGTTCGGGGGAAGTATACCATAGAGGCGAAATAACTTTCCCTAGACATGTCAGCAGCATATTCCGAATGAGCAGCCAAAAGGGAATCAGGAAGTAATTGACTTCCTCTTACCGAGACATCTGCTCCCAATAAAGTCTTTGCCTGGTTGTTGATTTCCACCAGGAGGTTTTCCCTGAAGGAAGTAATACCCACCAACGCAGCAATACCTAATGCAATGGCCAAAATGAAAAGCAGTAGTTTGCTTTTACTATTTCGGGCATCTCTCCAGGCCATTTTCCAGGGCCAGGATTTTGAATATCTTGTATTGGGTATATTTTGGTCCGGCATTCGTCTAGATAATTTTTCCGCCTTTCAGTGAAATGATTTTATCTGTCTTTTTTGCCAGTTCTGAATCATGGGTCACAATGATCAGTGTCGTTTGTTGCTCTTTATTGATATCGAAAAGTAATTCCTCAATGTGCGTTCCCGTCTCATCATCGAGATTACCAGTGGGCTCATCTGCAAAGAGGATCTTCGGACTGTTAGAAAATGCTCTGGCAATGGCCACACGTTGTTGCTCACCACCGGAAAGCTGCGAGGGATAGTGATCGAGCCGGTCACCCAGGCCAACCCTCTCCAGCAAATCGGCAGAAAGCCGTTGTACATTTTTCTCGCCCCGAAGTTCAAGCGGTACCATCACATTTTCTAGTGCCGTAAGGGTAGGTATTAGCTGAAAATTTTGAAAAATGAAGCCAATATACTGGTTGCGGACCTTGGCAAGGTCATCTTCACCAAGCTTATTGAGCAGGGTGTTATTTAATGTGACTTTTCCTTCTGTTGCTCTATCTAAACCAGCACAAAGGCCCAGAAGGGTGGTTTTTCCACTGCCTGAAGGGCCGACTATGGCAATGCTTTCGCCAGGGGAAACATCAAAGTTAATATTATCTAATACCTTGATGAATTTGTTGCCACTTGGATAGGTCTTGCTTAGGGATTCTACTTTTAATATTGAAGCCATCAGGACAAGTTTAAGACATTAAAACGATTTGCAACCACGGATGTTTTGGATTTAAACTCTCAGTCCTTCTGAAAGACGGAATAGTCCCTCGATATATTGTGAAAGAATTACTGGTTGGGTTAGACGTAAAATTTTGCTTTTTTCCTTCGGATTTGTTAAATTTTGATTAGCAACATTAACATGATATTATTCAGCATTTGGATTGACGTGGAACATAGTGAATCCCTGAAAATAGCCGGAAATTCATGTTGTGATCTTAAATAGTACGGCCATGATGACTCAAAAGTTAAATATTATCGAATGGATAGTGTTGGCCACCACACTTACCATGTTAGCATTCGCAACAAAAATTGGTATTGAGACCCTGGTAAAATTCACATGTGAATTCCCCTGGTACTTTTGATTAAACGATCAAAATCCGAATTGCGATTGCTTTACATTAGTTAAATACCAGTCGGTTTATAGGAACCTGACAATCTACTTTTTTGTCCTCATTCAATAGCATTTCGACTGGTACATTGTCCCAGTCAGGAAATTCATAAGTGCGTATGTGATACATCTTGATCATATCAAGGATGTACTGATATGATTTTTGAGAAATAAGGTATTGCTGATTGCCAAACCTATCATGGATGAGGTATTTACCAGGAGGTATGTCTGCTTTGGTTATCATTACTTTTGGGTTTAGAGTAATTTCCTGATTTTTATAAACTTCCCCTATGAACTAGCTCATATGCCCATGTGATAAACATCAATCGCCCGGCTTCCCATTAGGATGCTTAAGTTTGTGTATTAAATTCGGCTTTATGAAATCAACATTACTGATTCTGATTTTTTTTGGCATTCTGGCGAGGTGCAGCCAAACAACCCGGAAAGACGATTTAAAATCGGACACCCCTGAGGCCACCAAAGAGATCAATCAGAAATCGCCCGATAAGATTATCATGTTTTTTGGTAACAGCATCACAGCAGGCTATGGTGTTTCTACAGAGGAGGCATTCCCGGCCAGGATTCAGGTGATCGTTGATTCTTTAGATTATCCCTACAAAGTGGTGAATGCCGGGCTGTCAGGAGAAACCTCGGCAGGTGGACTAAACAGAATCGATTGGGTATTAAGAACCATACCGGATGTGTTTGTATTAGAGCTTGGTGGGAATGATGGGCTCAGAGGTCTTAAACTATCAGAAACAAAAAAGAACTTATCCGCTATAATCAAGAAAGTTGAAGATGTCAATCCGGATGTTAGCATTATACTGGCGGGTATGGAAGTACCGCCCAATCTTGGTCAGGATTATACGCAAGAATTCAGAAACCTTTACAAAGAGCTTGCTCAATCCCACAATGTTGTATTTATACCGTTTATTCTGGAAGGGGTAGGCGGCGAGGAAGATCTTAATCAATCCGATGGGATACACCCTAATGTAGAAGGACACCAGATAGTAGCTCAGACTGTTTGGGGCTATTTATCCCCATTACTTACAAAAAACACTTCAGGTGAAGGAATTTGAGCATTTTCTGGAAGCTACGGCAGGGTGGATTTGGAACTATCCATTGCTGGTTTTGCTGGTCGGTGGCGGTGCCTTCTTCATGATCTACAGTCGCTTTCTTCCATTTAGGTATATTGGCCATGCGATCAATGTGATCAGGGGGAAATATGACGATGAATCGGATCCTGGGCAGATCAATCATTTCCAGGCACTTTCAGGCGCACTTGCTGCTACCATTGGGATGGGTAATATCTCAGGCGTGGCCATCGCCATCTCCGTTGGGGGACCAGGCGCTCTCTTCTGGATGTGGGTGAGTGCTTTTTTTGGGATCGCAACAAAATTTTTTACCTGTACCCTGGCGGTGCTTTATCGGGGAAAGGATACAAAAGGTGAGATTCAGGGAGGCCCTATGTATTTTATCATGGAAGGACTGGGTCCCGGATGGAGACCACTGGCAGTGGCTTTCTCTATATTCGGTCTGTTAGGGGCTACACCATTATTTCAAGCTAACCAGATTGTAGAATCCGTCGGGGATATCCTGATTGAGGAGTCGGTTGTGGATTCAGGTTCTAGATTCTACCTGGAGCTGGGGCTGGGCTTTTGTCTGATGATCTTTACCGGAGCAGTGATTTTCGGAGGCATAAAGAGGATTGGTTTGGTGGCTTCAAGGTTGGTACCCTCAATGGTTTTACTTTATATCCTGGGTATCGCCTACATCCTCGCGATCCATATCGACAATGTACTTCCCTCCTTTCAATTGATCCTGACGGATGCATTTACTGGCAATGCAGTAATGGGTGGGGCTTTGGGAGCACTCATCATTACAGGTGTTCGTAGAGCAGCTTTCTCCAATGAAGCAGGAATTGGGACAGCGCCTATGATGCATGGAGCCGCGAAAACGACACAGCCCGTAAGAGAAGGACTTGTGGCCATGCTGGGTCCTGCCATCGACACCATGCTCATCTGCACACTCACCGGATTGGCCATACTCGTGACGGGAGTCTGGTCTCATACAGATCTAAGTGGTATTTCATTGACTACTGAGGCATTTAAAAGCATTCCGGTCATCGGTCCCTATATACTGGCACTTTGTGTACTGATTTTTGGATTCACCACCATTTTTGGTCTTGCATATTACGGGAAGAAATGTTTTTCTTTTTTAGCAGGTGCGGAAAGGGCACATTATTTTGATTATTGGTATGTAGGGTTGGTCATTTTTGGCTCAATCAGTACCTTGAGGGGTGTAATAGCTTTTGTGGACATTGGCTACGGTTTAATGGCGTTTCCGACAATGATTTCGGCCATTTTGTTAGCCCCCAAAGTGATGAAGGTTGCCAGGAAATACTTTGATTCAATAGATGACTAACACATGAAATTAATAATCATGGATAGCTTGATGGTAGCAGTAAGGTTTATTTTATATTTGCGCCCCTAAGTACAGGTTTAATGAGAATTATCATAGCCGGTGTTGGAGATCTGGGCTTCCATCTCGCCAAGTTGTTAGCCTACGAAGAGCAGGACATTATTGTCATAGATCAGGATGCTGAGGTATTGGAAAGAGCTTCAAACAATCTTGATGTCAATGTGATAAAGGGGAGCTCCACTTCGATTAAAGTCCTTGAGGAAGCTAATGTGGCCAAAGCCGATCTTCTCATCGCGGTCACCTCCATCGAAGAAACCAATATTGCCACAGCGATCATTGGCAAGAGTCTCGGCGCCAAAAAGACCATCGCCCGAATTTCAAACATTGAATTCCTTCACCAGCGTGATAAGCTGGATCTCAAGACTGTTGGGATAGACGAAATCATATCACCGGAATCTCTCGGAGCGAGGGAAATAAAGCGACTTCTCAAGCAATCAGCACTTACTGATACTTTTGAATTTGAGAAAGGCAGCCTCTCACTAATAGGTATTACAGTAGACGAAGAATCAGAGCTTAGAGATAAAACGCTTACGGAAACAGCTTACCTTAATCCGGATCATAATTTTACAACCATTGCCATTCTTCGGGATAATGAAACCATCATTCCATACGGTGATAACAAGTTTCTGATGGGTGATCATGCCTATTTCATTGCAGAACCCAGTGGGGTAAATCGTGTAATGGCCCTGGCAGGCAAAGAGAGCTTTGAGATCAAGAATGTGATGATCCTGGGAGGGAGTAAAGTGGGGATCAACCTGGCCAAGCAAGTCAGCAAGAAATATAATATTAAACTGATAGAGCAGGATAAGGACAAATGCCTGGCTCTGGCAGATGAGTTGCCGGATACCATGATCATCAATGGAGATGGACGTAGCATTGACCTCCTTAAACAAGAGGGAATAGACAGGATGGATGCCTTTGTTGCCCTAACAGGGAATTCGGAAACCAACATTATTTCTTCATTGGTTGCCAAGAATAATGGCGTCCGGAAGACAGTTTCTGCAGTAGAGAACATCGATTATATACACCTGTCCCAAAGTATTGGTGTTGATACGCTTATTAATAAAAAACTCATAGCGGCAAACTTCATCTTTAGATATATCCGTAAAGGACATGTACTGAACCTTACCAGTATCCATGGAGTAGATGCCGAGATACTTGAGTTCGAGGTGAAAAAAGGCTCGAAAATGATCGACCATGCGCTGAAAGAGTTGAAATTTCCGAAGCAGGCCATAATCGGAGGTGTGATACGCAACAATAATGGTCATGCTGTCAGAGGTGACTTTGTGTTTAAAGAAAAAGACCGTGTAGTGGTTTTATCTAAAAATGATTGTATTCGAACCGTTGAGACCTTCTTTAAATAATGCTTTTTAATTACAGGGTCATTGTCAATATCCTGGGAATCCTGCTGATACTGAATGCAGCATTTATGCTCATTTGTATCCCGATCAGTATCATATATGTGGAGGGTGACCTGATTGCCCTGTTGATGGCTGCACTGGTTACAGGAGCATTTGGCACAACGATGTTTCTTACCACCCGAAAAACTACAAATAAAGAATTGAGTAAGCGGGATGGTTATATGGTGGTGACTTTAGGATGGCTTACGATGTCTTTCTTTGGCAGTCTCCCATATATCTTCAGTGGGTCAATACCAGGCCTTACGGATGCTTTTTTTGAGACCATTTCCGGGTTCTCCACTACCGGAGCTAGTATACTGACGGATATCGAGTCCGTGCATAAGGGGATATTATTTTGGAGAAGTCTCACTCAATGGATTGGAGGGATGGGTATTATTGTTTTGACAGTGGCCATTCTGCCCATATTGGGAATTGGCGGGATGCAGCTTTTCGTGGCTGAGGCTCCCGGCATTTCTCCTGACAAACTTCAGCCCCGTATCAAAGAGACTGCCAAGAGACTTTGGTTTATCTACCTGGGAATTACCCTGGCAGAATTCGTCTTGTTATTCCTGGGAGGGATGGATCTCTATGACGCTGCCAATCATGCCCTGACAACAGTTTCAACCGGTGGATTTTCTACAAAAAATGCCAGTATTGCTTTTTATGACTCTCCCTTCATCCATTATGTGATCACTTTTTTTATGTTCCTGGGAGGTACAAATTTCACTATGACTTACTTTGCCTTGCATGGCCAGTTCGGCAAGGTGTTTAACAATGAAGAATTCAAATTTTACCTGGGTACCTGTCTTGTTGCAGCAATCTCGGTTGCCGCAGTTTTGTTTGGACTGGGAATTGAAGATGCTGAAACATCATTAAGAGCAGCCCTGTTCCAGGTGGTTTCAATAGTCACGACAACTGGATTTATCACAGAAGACTATACGGGATGGACATCTTTTGTCACGGTACTGTTTTTCATCCTGATGTTTATCGGAGCTTCGGCTGGATCCACTTCAGGTGGTGTCAAGGTAGTGAGGCACATCATCTTAATCAAAAATAGCGTTCTGGAGTTGAAGCGTCAGCTCCATCCCAATGCGGTGATACCCGTAAGATTCAATGGTAAAGCGTTATCAAGGGATATAACGTTTAATATTCTGGCCTTTATCATGATATATATTTTCATTTTTGCTGCCGGCTCAATCGTAATGTCTATTTTGGGGCTTGATTTTGATACAGCAATGGGTTCTGTAGCTGCCTGCCTGGGAAATATTGGTCCTGGGATTGGGAATGTAGGCCCTGTAGATAATTTTTCTGCAATTCCTGATGAAGGAAAATGGATTCTTGCGTTTATGATGTTACTTGGCCGTTTAGAGCTGTTCACTGTTCTCATGTTATTTACCCCATACTTTTATAAAAGCAATTAATCAATGGAGCAAATACTAAGCTTTCTCATTTGGAGTCCAGATCCTGATTTTTTTACCATTCCTGTCGCTGATCGTCCTGTGAGGTGGTATGGACTTTTGTTTGCTCTGGGGTTTATTATCAGTCAGCAAGTTCTGATGTGGATATTCAGAAAGGATGGAAAACCAGAAAAAGCTGTTGAGACACTTACTGTATATATGGTGATTGCCACCGTTGTGGGAGCACGGCTTGGCCATTGTCTGTTTTATGCTCCGGAATATTACCTATCCGATCCCATCAAGATTCTCTATGTGTGGGAGGGTGGATTAGCCAGTCATGGAGGGGCTATAGGTATCCTTGTGGCCCTTTATCTGTTTGTGAGAAAATATAAAGAGTACCGACTGTTTTGGGTGCTTGACCGAATGGCCATTGTAGTTGCCTTGACAGGAGCTTTGATCCGAACGGGGAACTTCATGAATTCCGAAATGGAAGGGTTACAAACTAACTCCTCTACCGGAGTGGTTTATGCCAGGTTTACTGAGGAGGTAGTCAATGACGCCCTTAACTATGGTGGTGATAGGGTGACCAGTATAGATTTTGAAAAAGGGGGTGATCTGGAATCTGATCAGCCGGGATTGGAACCGGTCACTGTAAAAGTAGCATTTGCCAGAAATGTCCAAATCACTGAACAGGACAAACAATTTGTGGAAAGCAGATTGCGTCAGGTATTGCTAGGTTATGAAGAAGTGACTCAGCATATCGACTTTAGAAAGGATGAACCATTGGCCTATAAGTTTTACGAGGAGGGCGGAATCAACTATCTGGAGGTGTATGGCCTGGGGATTGTAAGACATGCTGCCCAGTTGTACGAAGCTACTTACTGTGTTCTAATATTCCTGTTACTCCTATGGTTGTGGAAGGAAAAGCGTTACAAGCTTCCGGAAGGATTCATGTTTGGCCTTTTCATGACATTGTTGTGGTCCTTACGTTTTGTAGATGAGTTCTTCAAGATGAACCAGGAGGAATTTGAAGAAGGTATGGTGCTTAATATGGGTCAATGGCTAAGCATTCCGATGGCTCTAATTGGGGTCGCCGTGATGGTTTGGGCCATAAAGAAAGGTCACAAGCCCGAATCACCATCGGCTATAGCTGACTAACAGAAATATTTTCATTAATAATCCTGGAAAGCTCTTTGAGTTTTCCCTGCTCGAAAAGTTCAGGAATTTTTTCCAGAGGCGTTCCGATTTTTACCTCGTAGTTGATGTAGTCCTGAACTAGCAGGTTGTCGACACGGCGTTGGTTAATGGCTTCACGAAATCGGACACCACCCCCATCCACTGTATAATTGTAGGCAAAATAATCTACTGAATATTGATCTTTTCTGATCCAATAGATATACTGGTCGTCATAGTCTTCTCCCCCCTGTTCCTCTGAAAAAGTGATCTTTATCGCCCAGTAGGGTTTTCCGTCAATGACTGTTTCACCTAATAGTGTTTTGTTAGCTGCGGGATCAGAAAGAACGTATGGAATCTGGAAAAAATAAAGCACACTGTTGACCGATGAGGTGTACTTGCCTGCCCATTCTTCAGTGACGGAGATATCATTTTGATTTATTTGTCGGGTAAAATCTGAACTGTTGACGAGCTTGTCCAAAACAAATCCGACAGAATCTTGAAAACTTCTGGTATAGACATACATTTCCTGACTTCTTTCCACCGAATAAGCTTTATTCCTGAAGTCA
>JAHCMM010000131.1 GCA_019192515.1 Cyclobacteriaceae bacterium SS2 | reverse complement strand
GGATTTAAGTATAGAAAATGGCCTGGGGATAGGCTGGATGGCCGGAGTAGGCTTTGAATTTCACGTCAGTCAAAAATTTAGCCTCACCACTGATATTCAGTATTTATCAGGTGGCATCAACTCCCCTCTCGAAGGAACGCTTACAGGTGGAACTGAAGGTGGGACAATCCAATCCGAGTTGGTGAACTATCCTGATGCCAGAACACTGTTGCAAGGCATTGAGATCTCCCTGGGAGTCAATATGAATTAAAGGTGACCCATGCTACCCTGGACACTCGTTAAAATCAAGAGTATGGAGAATCACTACCCCTTCAGACTTTTAATGTCTTGGCAGCAAGGGATCAAAGTCACTTCACGTCTCCCATCCACTTTTTGATTGGGACAGCAAAAATCAGGAATAGTACGCCACATCCGGCACCGAAGAGCACTACGGACATAAACAGGTCCGGAATCTGTTCCACATTAGAAGGATCAAACCCTCCGGCAAATAGTCCGGCGATGAGATTACCGAGTGCTGTTGCCACAAACCAGATACCCATCATCTGGCTGTAATATTTTCTTGGAGCAAGTTTCGTAGTAGCGCTCAATCCTACCGGACTCAGGGTGAGCTCTCCCGTAGTATGAAACAGGTAGGTAACGATCAGCCAACCCATGCCCGCTGCACTTCCCAGCACTACCACTTTGGCTGCAAAATACATCACCAGGAATCCCAGGGCCATCATGATCAATCCAAAGGCAAACTTGACAGGAGTATGAGGATTCATCTGCCGGGCGGAAAGTCGGATCCATAAAGATCCAAATACCGGGGCCAATATGATGATAAAAAGAGGATTGAAGTTCTGAAGAATACCGGCGGGTAATTCATATCCGAAAATAAACCGATCCGTATAGTCCCTGGCAAAGAGATTCAACGTAGAACCAGCCTGCTCAAATCCTGCCCAAAACATGGCAGCGCCTATAAACAAAAGAAATATGACAAAAACCTGCTTTCGTTCAGATGTGCTAAGTCCTCCTGAAATAAAAATATTGGCAAAATAAATGAGGGTAATCACTACGATCAATATGCCTGCACTTTCTGCGATTCCACGGGCTGTCCCAAGGTCCACCAAATTGAAATACTGCAGCAAAAACACAAGCACCGCGGCAATAAGGATCATCAGATAGGTAAACTTATTGTTTGAGGCCTTTTTCACTTCTTTGGTATTCACCTGCACTTCTCCTACACCCTCCAGGGTACCAATGGTCAAACGATACTGCACAAGCCCTAAAAACATACCCACAGCTGCTGCGCCAAATCCCATGTGCCAGTCTACCTTTTCACCCAGAAAACTCACCACGGTTTGCCCAAGTAACGATCCGATATTGATTCCCATATAGAAGATGCTGAATCCGGCATCTCTCCTGGCGCCTTTATCTTCTTTATACAGATCTCCCACAATAGAACTGATGTTGGGTTTGAGCAAACCAGTACCAATGGCTACCAGGGCAAGGCCAGCAAAAAATATCTGTGTCGAACCCGGAATGGCCAGCACCAAATGGCCCAGCATAATCAATATCCCACCATACCAGATAGCCTTTTGCTGCCCGAAGATGTTATCAGCCAGCCATCCACCAGGCAAACAGAGGAGATACACAGCACCGGTATACATACCATATACAGCAGCTGATGTTTCGATATCCAGCCCCAGGCCTTCCTGAGCAGCAGGTGTTGTCATGAACAGGATCAGGATTGCTCTCATTCCATAATAACTAAACCGCTCCCACATTTCAGTAAAAAACAGGGTAGCTAAACCGGGAGGATGCCCGAAAAAGGATTTGTATTGTGCCATATGCGTGGAAATGATATTAAAACAAGTATAATGAAAGATCGCTGGAAACCTTATTCTCTGGTAATAAAAATCAGAACCATCTGTGACGATCATCAGTGATTCTAAAAGCTTACTGCTCGACATTTGAACCTGTACGAATGGAAAACCAAAAGCTGCTAACTATGAAAGAATTCGGATTAAAGTCAGAAAAAATCGGTCTTGAAGCGGCCGGAATAAAAAAAGTCAAAGAAGCCTACTGGAACCTAACACCTGCAGAACTCATTGAAGATGCTGTCCATGACGAAGAAGGACACCTCACTGATACAGGGGCTTTGATGTGCGATACCGGGAAATTCACAGGAAGATCACCCCAGGACAGGTTTATAGTCGAAGATGAAATCACAAAAGATAAAGTGTGGTGGGGAAACATCAATAAACCCATCAGTCCCGAAAAATTTGATCGGATCCACAACAAGATGATCGGATACCTTGAAGAAAAAAGAGTTTATGTAAGGGATGCTTATGCCGGTGCAGATAAGACCCATCGATTAAAACTTAGGGTGATCAATACCATGGCCTGGCATAACCTTTTTTGCTACAATATGTTCATTGCTCCACCAGACTACAAGCTTCAGGACTTTGATCCGAATTTCACTATCATCTGCTGCCCTGAATTTGAAGCTGATCCCGAGACAGACGGAGTAAGACAGGAAAACTTCGCCATCATCAACCTGAAAAAAAGGATGATCCTGGTGGGTGGGACCACCTACTCAGGTGAAATGAAAAAAGGGATTTTCACGGTTTTGAACTTCCTGCTACCAACCGAAGACAAGGTATTGCCCATGCACTGCTCTGCCAACATGGGAATTGAAAAGCATGACACAGCCATCTACTTTGGCCTGTCTGGGACCGGCAAAACGACTCTTTCTGCAGATCCCGAACGCTTATTGATCGGGGATGATGAGCATGGATGGACTGATAAAAATGTTTTTAACTTTGAGGGTGGATGTTATGCCAAGGTAATCGACCTGAAAGAAGAAAATGAGCCAGACATCTTCCATGCCATTAAATATGGTGCAATACTGGAAAATACACGGTTTATTCCCGGTACACGCACAGTAGATTATACAAACAAGGAAGTCACTGAAAACACCCGGGTATCCTATCCAATTGAACATATTGAAAACATTGCCAAGCCATCTATTGGTGGTATCCCACACAATATCTTCTTCCTGACCTGTGATGCATTCGGAGTGATCCCTCCTATTCAACGGTTGTCAAAAGGACAGGCAATGTACCATTTCATCTCCGGATATACTTCAAAAGTAGCTGGTACAGAAGCCGGAATTACAGAACCAGTACCGGCATTCTCTGCTTGCTTTGGGGCGCCTTTTATGCCACTTCACCCCACAGTGTATGCTGAAATGCTTGGAGNGAAAATGGATAAGCATGAGGTCAATGTTTGGCTTGTAAATACAGGATGGACCGGAGGACCATATGGTGTGGGCTCCCGTATAAAACTCAAATACACAAGAGCCATGATCTCAGCAGCGTTGTCAGGAGTACTGGAAAATGTTGGGTACAGGAAGCACTCCATCTTCGGTGCTGAAATTCCACTTACATGCCCCAATGTACCGAATGAGATCCTAAGCCCGAGAGAGACCTGGAAAAATGATCAGGCCTTCTATAAAATGGCCAATGAACTTGCTGAAAAGTTTCAGAAGAATTTTGATAAGTTCCGTGACAATGCAAGCGATGAGATACTCGCTGGAGAACCCATCAAAAACACAAAGTTTGAAAAGGTATCTCGTTAATTTTTTGATGTGACAGTTTGTTCGGAAAGGGTGACTCGCAGTCGGGTCACCCTTTCTCTTTATGGAGTCCTGGTCATTTTAAATAAAAAATAAAATGACCAAAAGGCATCAGACTTTTTTACCCACCTTAATTTTTATAACATTACAACCTGAACCGAAGTGGCATAATTGAAGTCACTTTGAAATCTAATAACCTATACATGAAAATAGCAATCATTGCCCATGATGGAAAAAAAGCCGATATGGTAGCTTTTCTGTTGGAGTACAAACAGTGGCTTGAAAAAGTGGACCTGGTATCTACTGGTACCACCGGATCTCACGTAGAAAAAGCCGGTCTGAAAGTGCACAGATATCTCTCTGGCCCGCTAGGTGGTGATGCGCAGATCGCCTCTGAGGCAGCTGAAAAAAAGCTTGACCTGGTGATCTTTTTCCGCGATCCGTTGGACAAGCATCCTCATGAACCGGATGTACAGATGTTGATGCGGATATGTGACGTTCATAATATCCCCCTGGCAACAAACCCAGCTGCTGCAGGGCTCATGATGGATTCATTGCTAAAGAAAATTAATTAAATGAAAAAGCTTAACTGGGGCATTCTGAGTACGTCGGCCTTTGCCCAGAGGTCATTCATTCCTGCTGCACAGGAATCACCTGTCGCCAATGTATCTGCTATATCATCAAGAAACCTGTCCAACGCACAGGAGGTAGCCAAAAAGATGGGAATCCCTAAAGTATACGGCAGCTATGATGAGGTCATCAATGATCCTGAGATCGATGTGATATACAATCCACTGCCCAATCATATGCATGTGGAATGGACTGCAAAAGCCATAAAAGCAGGAAAACACGTGCTATGTGAAAAACCCCTTTTTATCAATCCTGAAGAAGCCAGAGAGCTCATAGCGCTGAGAGATGAATACAAGGTAAAGGTAGGTGAAGCCTTTATGGTGAAGAGTCACCCTCAATGGCAAAAAGCACGTGAGTTTGTGGCATCAGGCGTATTGGGTATCCCCAGCATGTATATTGGGTCTTTTAACTATTATAATGATGATCCGAAAAACATCCGAAACATCGAACAATACGGGGGTGGAGCACTGTGGGATATTGGATGCTACACGGTCATGACCTCAAGGTATATTTTTGGGGAGAATCCGGTTAGTGTAGTAGCCTCAGTACATAAAGACCCCGAATTCAAAACTGATATTCTGAGTAGTGTTATACTGGAATTTCCGAATGAAAAACGTGCTCAATTTTCGGTAAGTACCAAAACTGCGAAGTACCAACGCGTGCATGTACTGGGATCTGAGAAAATTCTGGAAATTATGATCCCTTTCAATGCACCCATTGACAGGCCTTCTGTCATCAAGATCAACCCAGGTGATATCCTGTTTGAAAAAGAAGAGAAGATCATCATTGATACATGCAACCACTATGTCCACGAAGTCGAAGACTTTACCCGTGCTATTGAAAACGATACAGAAGTACCGGTAACACTGGAGGATGCATACGATCACAGCATGATCATCAACGCCATCTTTAAATCAGCTGAAACCCGACAATGGGTTGATATTTTCCCTGGTTAACCGACCAGGGCACCCGCGATCGACGCGGTCATCATGGTAGCCAGTGTGGCGGCTAATAACGAACGCAGTCCCAGCCTGGAAATGTTACTTTGTTGATTCGGTGCCATACCACCAATGCCTCCAATCTGAATAGCGATGGAGCTAAAATTGGCAAAGCCACACAGTGCGTAAGTAGCTATTACAATGGACTTTTGACTTAAGGTACCTTCATGCACAAAATCCGACAACCCCAGGTAGGCTACGAACTCATTGACCACCACTTTCTGCCCCAGTAAAGAGCCAACCTGCAGCGCATCACTCCACTCCACTCCTATCATAAACGCAAACACCTGGAAGATCTGCCCTAAAAGATATTCCAGAGATAGACTGTCAAAGTTATTGTTGGTAGAAACAGCAATCCAGGCGTTTAGCCCTACAACATCTCCTACAGCCCCAAGCACATAATTTAGTGCTGCTATCAAAGCGATAAACGCCAGAAGCATTGCCCCGATATTCAAAGCCAGCTTCAAACCGTCAGCAGCTCCCCTTGCCAATGCATCAATTAGATTCACTCCCAGTGAGTCTGTATTGACCTTCAGATCACTGTCTATGGCGTCTCGGTTCAGCTCTGGCAGCATGATCTTTGACATTACCACGGCAGCCGGAGCATTCATAATGGAGGCACTCAGCAAGTAGGCTGCATACTTTTCTCGCTCTACCGGATCATCTCCACCCAGAAAGGCTACATAACCAGCCAGAACTCCACCGGCGATAGTCGCCATTCCTCCTGTCATCAGACACATCAATTCGGATTGTGTCATTTTGGGAATGAAGGGTCGCACGAGAAGAGGGGCTTCCGTCTGTCCTAAAAAGATATTGCCCGCTGCCGACAAAGATTCAGCGCCCGAAAGCTTCATGGTTCTGGCCATAACCCAGGCGATCCCTTTCACGATCCATTGCAAAACTCCCAGGTAGTACAATCCGGCAGATAGTGTGGAAAAGAAGATAATTGTGGGCAAAACCTGTAAGGCAAAGATGAATCCCATGCTTTTGGTATCCATCAGTCCACCAAACAGAAACGCTGCACCTTCCCCGGAAAAATCCAGCAATACAACAAATTGTTTACTGACCCAATTAAAACCAATCTTCACTGCTTCGACCTGGGTGATTAACAGGCCAAAAATTATCTGTAGTGCAATACCAGTAAGTACCAACCGGTAATCAATGGCCCTTCTATTGGTAGTGAATAAAAAAGCGATGAAAACTAAAAACAACAAGCCCAACAGGGCACGGAAAATATCCATTTATGTTGGTTAAGCGGAATCAAAAAACTATTCTAATGGTAATATAAAGCAGAATTCCGCTAAAATAGATGACTGATCAAAAATATCAGTAGGGCTTCATCACATCTTTTGGCAGGAATTCTTCAAGAGCTCCCCATTTTGGATTAGGCTCCGGACCCATGGTAAATTCAAGTGTCCCGCCTTGCGTCAATTCTTCATGCGAGATCCAGGACCTGTCAAAAGCTTCTCCATTCAGGGTGGCAGATTGTATATAAAAGTTCTTTTCAGAATGGTTTACAGCACGGATCTTAAATTGATTGCCGCTTTCCAGGGTAATGGCCGCTTCTTCAAATGCCGGCGTACCCACGATATAATAAGGCGTACCAGGACATACGGGATAAAATCCCATCATTGAAAACACCAGCCAGGCCGACATTTGTCCTGCATCTTCATTACCACTCAATCCGCCTGGGCCAATGCCATATTCGTTTTGTATGATGTCAAATACCCGCTTTTGAGTCTTCCATGGATTCCCGGAATACGCATACATATAGGCAGTCTGGTGGCCAGGCTCATTACCATGCCAGTATTCATCTGTATCGAATAGCTCATCCAGCTTTTGTGTATAGGCTTCTTTTCCTCCCATGGCTTGCATCAATCCATAGACATCATGGGGGACATACCAGGTATATTGAAAGGGTGTACCCTCAGTAATAAAGGGTGTACGCGTAGCATTGGGATCAAAAGGTTCGTACCACCTGCCATCACTGTGTTTTCCTCTTACATAGCCTGTAGAGGCATCAAATACATTTTGCCAGTTTGATGCACGTTTGATCAATGCATCGTATTCAGGTTTTTGAAGCCGCTCAGCGTATTTTGCCAAAACAAAATCATCGTAAGCATATTCCAGGGTCCGTGACACCTGCTCCTCCTTATGGAATGAATGTGGTACTTTTTCCTCCATCGGGATGTAATTGTACTCCAAATAGGTATTCAGTACGCGACGACCTTTTCCTGAAACATATGAGTCCTTATCAGCATTGTACTCAAAGGCATTTTTCTTCATATAAGTCCAGGCCTTCTCCTGATCAAATCCTGAAATACCTTTGGCATCCGCATCGCAAATCATGGCAATGGCATGGTCGCCAATCATCGCAGCCGTGTAATTGTTCCAGGAGGGAAAAATGGGCAGCCATCCACCTTGTTCTGCTTTCAACAGCAAGGAGTTTACCATGTCAGAGGATTTTGCCGGCTCAACAATCGTCATCAAAGGATGAACAGACCGGTAAGAATCCCACATGGAAAAATCCACATAGTACGTTCTGTCGGATTGATAGATGTTATTGTCTTCTGCAAAACCTACATACTTTCCATCCACATCACTGAATGCCCTGGGAAGTAAATAGCTATGATATAGTGCTGAATAAAAGAGTGTTTTCCTATCCTGATTGCCTTCCACCTTGATTTTGCTTAGCACATTATTCCAGGTATCACCGGAAGCATTCTTTACCTCTTCGAAATTCCACCCTGGAATCTCGGCCTTCAGGTTCGCAATGGCTCCTTCTTTACCTGTAAAGGATGTGCCCACTTTTACCAAAATTTCCTGTGTGGATTCAAAACTCACATATGCTCCTACCTGCGTTGAATCTCCCCTTACTTCATCACTAGCATCCTGAACTAATCCCTCCTCCCAGGTGCCATATCCGGTAAATGGCTCCGAAAAAACAATGGCAAAATAGCCACTGAATCCTGCCTCCTCGCCCCATCCCTGGTAGATTCTGTGGGCAGGGTTGTATCCCCACACCAGCTGATTTTCTACATCAATGTGTACAAAGCCATATCCTTCATCACTATTGGGTGTGATGCTGATTTTTGGCTGACTGCCCTCATTGAAAGTAAACTTCAAAATGCCGGCTCTTGACAATGCAGCCAGTTCGACATCAATGCCATATTTATCAATTGTGACCTGATAATAGTTTGGCTTTGCTGTCTCACTTGTCTTTTGATATACTGATCCCCTTATATAAGGATCTGTATTCACTTGTCCTGTAAATGGCATCAGGGTCACACTTCCATAGTCCTGGGTACATGAACCACTCATCCAATGTGTGCCCCGAAATCCTGTGATCACTGAATCTTCATAGTAGTAAGGCGGCTTGCATTTCAACTCTGTAGCCTGGGTTTCAGGAGTCCACTGGGTCATCCCATGAGGCACTCCAACTGCAGGATAATTCTGGCCACGCAATTCTGACCCACTTACGCTGTGCTTAATGGCACTTGGAGTAGTGGCTACTGCTGTCCCAATCAAAGGGTCTACCAAATCAACCGGTTTTACTCCGGGAGATTCAGGTGTAGCACAGGCCATAAACCACACAATTGGTATAATGACAGTCCTGTATAAGCTGAATCGGGTAAATCTTAACATGCGAGTAAGGTGTGGGTTAATAAATAGGATAAGGGATCAGTTTCTGCGATTGATCTCATCCCTTATTTTGGCAGCACGCTCGTAGTCTTCATTCTTGAGCGAATCATCAAGCATTTTATTGAGCTGGTCTGAGGGTAAATCTTCCAGTTTTTTGGGCTTGTCCTTACTTGGAGGTGCAGGCTCAGATTTCTTCTCCACAGTAGATGAAATCTCCTCCTCACTCATTTCTATGCCCGCCTCTGTAAGAATCGCTTCGTAAGTAAAGATATCCACATTAAAGCGCAGCCCGATGGCTATCGCATCAGAAGGCCGGGCATCTATCTCTACAATTTTGCCATTGTGTGAACATACGATCTTACTGAAGAACACTCCTTCTTTCAGGTCGGAGATAATGATCTCCTTAATATCAAAATTGAAGTTGTAAGCAAACGACTTGAATAGATCATGTGTCATCGGTCGATTAGGAGCTATTTTCTCTATCTCGATTGCTATTGCCTGGGCTTCAAACATACCAATGATGATTGGCAGTCGTTTGTTTCCACCGGATTCTCCCAGCACCAACGCAAATGACCCTGATTGTGATTGGCTTGATGACAAGCCTAGTATTTCTAATTTAATTTTATCCGGCATCAGTCTTTTTTAGCTTTTATTGCTTCTGTCAATTTAGGGACAATATCAAAAGCATCCCCCACAATTCCAAAGTCAGCAGCTTTGAAAAACGGCGCTTCCGGGTCTTTATTGATCACCAAAATGTATTTGGATGAGTTCACTCCAGCCAGGTGCTGGATGGCTCCGGAAATTCCCACCGCAATGTATAGAGACGGGCTGACTTTTATGCCTGTTTGGCCAACATGTTCGTGATGAGGCCTCCAATTCATGTCTGATACAGGCTTGCTACAGCCGGTGGCAGCACCCAGTACCTTAGCCAGATCTTCCAGCATACTCCACTTCTCAGGTCCTCCCATACCTCTACCCCCGGATACTACAATATCAGCTTCAGGAAGCAATACTTCGCCGGTGGCCTTTTCCGTTTTGGTCACCTTCACCTTAAAGTCTTCGTCCTTAAGGGTAGGCTTGAAATCGACTACTTCGGGCGCTGAACCATCTTCCAAAATGGGGACTGTGTTCTTCTTAATAGTAAGCACTTTTTTTGCACCCTTAACAAGTGTCTTTGCAACAGCTTTGCCTGTATAGATGCTTCTATCTACCACCATTTCCCCACTACCTTCAGGTAATCCTGAGACATTGGGCACAACACTGGCACCAACTTTAATTGCAACCCGTGCCGAAACAGGATCCCCTAAAGATGATTTGGCCAGCACAAGGGTATCGCAACCGTTTTGATCAAAAGTTTCAGCTATTGCAGTAGAGTAGGCCATAATATTGGGTACAGCCAACTTTTCTTCTTTTACCTGAATGAGCTTATTTGCTCCTGCTTTACCAATTTTTTCTATACCTGATGCAGTCAGATCGCCAAAGCAGATGGCCAACACATCGCCACCCAGTGATTTGCCATAGCTAACCGCCTCCAGGGATGACTTCTTTACTTCTTTTTCATCAATCTCAACAAAAACCAGTGCGCTCATCTTATATAACTTTAGCCTTGTTTATCAATTCGTCTACCAATTCATCAATTTTATCCGATTCGAAGATTTTGACGTCACCCTTTGGTGGTGGCAATTCAAAACTCTTAACGCTGGTTCCGTCTTCCACTTTCTCAGGCTCCACCACCTCCAATGGCTTGGTCCTGGAAGCCATAATTCCTCTCATATTGGGTATTTTCCATTCGGCTATCGGCTCCTGGCAGCCTGCTACAAATGGGAGTGCTACCTCCAAAAATTCTTTACCCCCTTCTATTTCCCTGGTCATTTTTGCCAGACCGTTTTCGATATCCAGACTCATCACCGGCGAGATGGATGGCAACGCAAGCATCTCCCCGACCAGGCTATGAACAATTCCTCCATTGAAATCAATGCTTTCCCTGCCCATCATGATCAAATCATAATTGCCCTCTTTAGCCACTTTGGCTATTTGAGTCGCTACAAAAAAAGCATCCGATGGGAATGCATTTACCCGTATAGCATCATCAGCTCCAATAGCCAATGCCTTCCTTAACGTTGGCTCAGTTTCTGCTTCTCCCACATTTAGAGCTGTCACCGTACCACTATGCTGCTCCTTCAGCTCAACGGCTCTCGCCAATGCATAATCATCATACGGTCCAATGATAAATTGGACTCCATTCTTATCAAATTTTGTATTGTTGTCAGTAAATGAAATCTTTGATGTAGTATCAGGAACATGTGTAATACAAACAAGTATTTTCATAGCTTTTACTTAAAAATAGCTCAATTAATATTCAATTACGCTTTGTTTCGAAGTTAGCGAAAAAAATAAGATATGGGGAGCGAGGAACGCATTAAACAGTTGGAATTGTTTTACCAGGAAGATCCCAAAGATCCATTTGTCATTTATGCTTTGGCTATCGAACACCTTGATAATAATAAGTCCAAATCAAGGGAATTGTTTGACCTTTTATTGCAGGAACATCCTAACTATGTAGGAACTTATTACCACGCCGCGGCCTTATATGCAGAACTGGGTGAAAATGAAAAAGCTGAGAAGATCTACAAGGAGGGAATCTCAAAAGCCAGGGACCTCCAGGATCATCATGCTTTGAAAGAGCTGCAGTCAGCCTACATGAATTTTCAGTTTGAAAATGAGTGAGTACCTTTCCTAAAGGCCAGGAGCCTAAGACGTGATGATGACCACCTTACCGTAGTGATCTTTATCGACAAATCTTCTAAAAGCATCCATGTATTTCTCCATAGGAAATTCCTTATCGATGATGGGCTTGATCTTAAACTTATCAATAAAAGCTACCATCTCGGCAAACTCCACATCATTGCCCATTGAGGTTCCTATGATGCTTACCTGTTGCCAGAAAACCCTGGGAAGGTCGAATGCTTCTGCACGACCTCCGGAGGCTCCGTAGATCACGATTTTCCCACCTGGCTTGATTACCTTCAGGTATTGGTCAACCATGTTTCCTCCGGAACTATCAATGATCACGTCAAATGCTTCCGCCTCTCTTTTGGCTGTTTTGACCCAATCTTCTTTTTTATAATTAAATCCCCCTCTGGCACCCGCTGATACGGCATCACTTATTTTGTTTTTGCTGCTGCTGGTGACGTATACTTCTGCTTTTACGGCTTTGCAAAACGCCAGCGCAAACTGGGCAACACCACCACCAATACCCGTAACGAGTACTTTTGTCCCTTCCTTGACCTCCCCTTTTAGGAAACAGGCACGATAAGCTGTGAGTCCTGCTAGTGGAAAGCAGGCAGCCTGGCTAAAAGACAGGAAATCAGGTTTTTCAACCAGACGGTCGGGGTCTACGACCAGGTACTCTGCCAGGGTGCCATTTTTAGGCATTCCCAGTATCTCATAGTCCCGCGATTGAGCCATGGGATTATCCCCCCAATTCACATTTGGGTTAATGATCACTTCTTTTCCTTTCCATTCCTCAGGGCCCTCGATCACCTCTCCACTGCCATCTGAACCTAAAATCACCTCTTCCTTGATCTTTGGGTACTTTCCAACTGTAATCCAAAAATCACGTCTATTCAAAGAGGCAGCTTTAATCCTGACCAGGCACTGTCCGTTCCTGACCTCCGGCTTATCAACATCTAATAACTCAATATGCAGGTCCCGGTCTCCTACAAGCTTAATTGCTTTCATGAAAAATGATTTTTACTCCCAAACAAGATCTCTAGATGACAATCTCTGTCAACAATTTGGTGTTATTGGATTTGTTCACACGCTGACTTGATCCCACAAGGTGTGGATACATTATGATTAATTGAAAGGACATTAATTAGAATGGCATTTCTTCGCTGTCATCCTCTGAGTCTTCCTGTTTATTTGCTTTACTTGGCAAAGTAATGGTAAAATCTGTATTCGAATTGCCAGATGTTGGAAATTTTTGTCCATAATTTCCAGGATCCGGAGTGGCATCGAGGTCATCGAACTTGGTGAACTTACCGATAAACTTGAGCTGAACATTCTCGAGTTTACCATTCCTGTGCTTGGCTATGATCACCTCACCAATACCATTTAATGGCATTCCGTTTTCGTCCTGAGTCATACCGTAATATTCCGGCCTGTAGAGGAACATTACCATATCCGCATCCTGCTCAATTGAACCGGATTCCCTCAAATCTGAGAGCTGCGGTCGCTTGTCGCCTCCCCTGGTCTCTACCGCCCTACTCAACTGGGACAGGGCAATCACAGGTACATTAAGTTCTTTGGCTATTCCTTTCAACGCTCGTGAAATGGAAGCAATTTCCTGCTCCCTGTTTCCACCGGAATTTTTGGACGCATCCCCGGTCATGAGCTGCAGGTAGTCAATAATGATCAGCTTCACTCCATGCTGCGCAACCAACCTTCGGCTTTTTGCACGGAGCTCCAGAATACTTAAGGCCGGAGTATCATCTATAAAAATAGGTGCTTCGGAAAGCTTGGATGTTTTATGAAGCAATTGCTCCCACTCATAGTCTGCCAGATCTCCCCTTTTAATTTTTTCACTTTCAAGCTCCGCTTCAGCAGAAATCAAACGATTTACCAATTGGACCGACGACATCTCCAGAGAAAACAGGGCTACAGGCATATTGAATTCCACAGACGCGTTACGCATGGCGGAAACAACGAAAGCGGTCTTACCCATACCCGGCCTCGCTGCAATGATGACCAGATCAGAAGGCTGCCAGCCGGAGGTTACCCGATCCAGGGCTGTAAACCCACTTGGCACACCTGTGAGACCATCTTTCCTATCCTTTTTCTGCTCTATTTCCTCAATTGCCTGATGAAGCAATGAGCTCATCTTGTCGTAGTTCTTTCGGATATGTGACTCTGATATATCAAACAGAGATTGTTCAGATCGGTCCAGAAGTTTAAATACGTCTATCGTATCTTCATAGGCATCATGCTGAATCTCGGAAGAAATGCGGATCAGCTCTCTTTTGATTGATTGCTCAGCCACAATCCGGGCATGATATTCGATGTTAGCTGCAGAGTTGACTTTGGTGGTCAGCTCTGACACGTAGTAAGCTCCCCCCACGAAGTCCAGCTGCCCGTTCTTCCTGAGTTGATGAACCACTGTTTTAATGTCAACGGGCTCACTGTTATTGAATAGCTGAACGATAGATTCAAAAATTACCCGATTGGCATCCTTATAAAAGCTTTCGGGTCTGAGGATCTCAATAACGTTGGTAAGGGCATCCCGCTCCAGCATCAGGGCTCCAAGAATGGCTTCCTCTACTTCTATTGCCTGGGGTGGCAATTTGCCTAACTGCTCTGATAGTTGACTGATTCCAATTCGTCTGGTTTTTCCTGATGGTCTTACTGCGGGTTTAGATTCCTCCATACAATTATTGGGTCGCTAATAAATTAGGTGATTCATTGGCAAACCTAGACAATAGCACTTACGAAAATTGATACTCGGTAAATAATATTTCTCCCTACCTTATCAACGCTGGTTTCCACAAAAAAATTTGAGCTATCCACAATTGCTTTTGCTCAACACTAGATCGTTTTGATTCGACTCATAAGTACGGGCTTATGCGCCCGGCTGATGGGTATGATCTTGTCTTTAATGACCAAATTAGTATCCTCGATATCCACAACCTTGGACAGATTGACGATATAAGACCTGTGCACTTTCAGAAAATCTGGATTTTTGATTTTCTCATCGATGTTTTTGAGTGTAGAATGAACGATGAGCTTTTCTTTGTCGGTCCTAAAAGTCACATAATCCCCAAGTGACTCTATATATAATATATCTTCTAGCGCCAGCCGGACAAATCGCCCATCCACCTTCACATAGATTTCCTCCATCATACTGCCACTTACCGTGGACCTGCCACCAAGTTTCTTAGCTCTCTCTACAGCTTTTATCAACCTGGGAAATTCAACTGGTTTTACTAAAAAATCTGTCACCTGATGCTCAAACGCTTCCAGGGCATATTCCGAATGTCCGGTAGTGAAAACGATCTGAGGCAGGTTCTCAAAGCTCTTGACCAGGTCTATACCGGTAAGATCAGGCATTTGAATATCCAGAAACACAAGATCAATAGAGTTGTTTTTTAAACATTCCAATGCCGACAAGCCATTTTCAAAGGTGCCCACCAACTCAATGTCAGATATTTTCTCGCACATTGAGGCAAGTGATTCACGTGCCATCTCATCATCGTCAACAATAATGTATTTCATGTGTATATATTGATTTTCAAAGGTCACATGGAATGTCCGAATACCTCAAAAACTACTATAAACCTTGTTTTTCAACAAATATTCAATCCTCTATTGGTATAGCTAGCTTTATGGACATTTCATGTGTGTTAAATTATTTAATACAGCTCATTTAAGTCCAACCAAGTGTAAAATTTTTTACCATTATTTCTGCGCCTGGTAAAATCAATCAAGATTTCTTCAAGAATTGATTGATGCGGTGGAGCTCATCTTCAACATCAGGTTTCTTCTCTTTAAAATTTTTGAGAAATATAGATAGATTCCCTTCCAATTTATCAAAATCATCACTTTTCCCAATAAACTCCAAATCCTTCATGGATTCTGAATATTCAGGTAGTCCCACCATTGCAAAATTTGGCTTTATCTTGTGTGCAAGCGAGACGAATGATTCCATGTCTTTATCTATTAAAAACTTGTCGAGACGGCTAAGTTCATTTTCAATGTTTTTTAGAAAGATGCTAAACATCAATCCTGCCCGTTCGATATCATCGCCATAAAAGGAAGTAAGGAATTCGTTGCTGAGTCTGGATGAGAATTTAAAATCTTCCGGAAGATCAGCTATCACCTTATCATTTGGCTGAATATCATGAGTAGGGATTTCATCCGCATTTAAACTGTGTAGCATACTCTTCAGTTGATCAGGCGAAAATGGCTTGGGGAGGTGGTGGTTCATACCCACTTCCAGTGCCTTTTCCTTTTCATCTACCAGTGCGGATGCTGTCAAAGCTATGATCGGAACTTCGCTATTGGGATTTCTGGTGTGATTTCTCAGCCGAATGGTTGTTTCATATCCATCCATCACAGGCATTCGAATATCCATTAAAATAAGGTCGTAGATGTGTTTCTCCGTTAAAGCCAGTGCCTCCTCCCCATGATTGGCCACATCATAAGCCACATCCCATTTTTCCAGGAGCCAGGTTAGGTACTGCTGATTGATCTTGTTGTCCTCCACGATAAGAACTCGTTTCACATCCGAATCGCTTCCCCTTTCTACATGATCAAAACTGGTAGATTCTCCCGCGCGATCGATTTTATTTAGACAAAGGCTAAAAGTGAAGTTGGACCCTTTTCCGACTGTGCTTTCAACAGCGATTTCACCCTTATAGATAGAAATGAGTCGCTTCACAATTGATAAGCCGAGCCCGGTTCCACCATACTTCAATTTCGTTTCAATACTGCCCTGACGAAATTCATCAAAGATCATGGAAAGCTGTTCTTTTGGAATACCAATACCGGTATCACTTATCTCAAATTGCACCAGTGTCTCCTGATCATTAGATTCCAGCACTTTCCCAGTTATTTGAATGGATCCCTTTTCCGTGAACTTGACGGCATTCCTCAGCAAGTTGAGAAATATCTGATTGATCACTGTAGGATCAAGCTTAAAGGGTCCTTTCAAATTTTCATCCAACTCCACAACAAATCTGAGGTCCTGATCATGGGTCTTAAAGCTGAAGGTTTGTACCACTGCCTTGATGACTTCCGTAATATCAATGAGTTTTTCATTGAGCTCTATACTACCCGATTCAATTTTTGAAAGGTCAAGAATATCAGAGATCAGACCCATCAGCACATCAGCAGAATACTTGATATTGTTTACATATTCAAATTGCTCAGGTGTAAGTTTCGTATCATATAGCAAATTGATCAACCCAACGATGGCATTGATGGGGTTCCTGATTTCGTGACTCATATTAGCCAGGAACTTCTTTTCGGGGTCTCCACTCCCCGTCTTTGTGAGTTCATTGGCCATTTCGAGCCGCTTTTTTTTCTCTGTCTCCAGCTGAGACTTAAGCAGTTCTATTTCTTTCTCTAAATCTTTATTTCCTTCTGATTGAGTGATAGCCATGTTGAAAAATCAAACTATTAAACTAAGAAAGAAATAATTTAAAATCACGTTTTTTATTTATTCAACTTTAATATTACCTGCCAATTAACCGAATTAAGTCCACTGTCCTGAATGAAAATAGGCATCATTTCTGATACACATTCCCACCTGGATGAGAACATTTTTAAATACTTCTCCGAATGCGACGAAATATGGCATGCCGGAGATATTGGGAATATGGAGTTACTGGAAAAACTGGAATCATTCAAGCCTTTGGTTGCTGTATGGGGGAATATAGACGGACATCAGGTAAGAGCCGCCACTCATGAGGCAGTGTTTTTTGAGCGGGAGGGAAAGAAAATATACATGATCCATATAGCTGGAAAACCACCCGGGTACAACCCTCAGGTGAGAACATTGCTGAACAAATACAAGCCGGATATTTTCGTATGTGGCCATTCGCACATGCTCAAGATCCAGAAAGACCATGCCAGAAACCTATTATTTATCAATCCGGGTGCTGCAGGCATTCATGGTTTTCACCAGGTGAAGACACTCGTGCGATTCGACATCAATAATGCAGTGATATCTAATATGGAAGTCATTGAGCTGGGTAAAAGAGCTAAGCTTACCTAGACATTAGACTCACAAAGTCCTCCACATTACACATTCAAATATTATTTACCCTCCCGAATTGATTTAAACTCTGACCCGGGTTTCCATTGAGGCCGAAGTTCCGAATTAGCCAGCTTCTTTCCCATCTGATAGAATAGTGTAGCATCCTGGTAGATAGCCCCAAATTGCCAGTCCGATGTTGCTCTTTCAAACTCATCAGCCGGTTGATGATAAGCTTTTGAATTGTATGCATCATTTACGGCTTTGGCGCGCTCTTCTCCTCCATTCACAGCAATAGATCCACCCTCTGCATAAAATGCCGGGATCCCAATCTTAGCAAACTGAAAGTGGTCCGACCTGAAAAAGTATCCTTTCTGTGGTTCAGGGTTGGGTTGAATGATCCTACCCTGCTTCTCTGTGAATTCCGCAGCCAGGTCTTCCAACTCTGACTGGCCATACCCGATGACTGTCAGATCTTTCACAAATCCCACCGAGCTCATGGCATCCATATTGATCACGGCAATCGACTGTTGTGGGGGGTAAATCGGGTTTTCAGCGTAGTATTTTGATCCCAGCAAACCTTGCTCTTCTGCTGTTACAGACAGAAAAACCACACTTCGATCAGGCTCCGGATTATCTCGCATAAATTCTCGCGCTATCTCCAGTAATGCCGCTACACCTGTGGCATTATCCCGGGCACCATTATAAATGCTATCCCCATCCACTACAGGACCAATTCCCAGGTGATCCCAATGAGCAGTATAGATGATCACTTCATCCGGATTTTTCTTACCTTGGATCTTACCAATTACATTTTGTGAAACATTGCGTTTAATCTTGCTTTTAATGGCAAGTGAGGCATTCAGCCCTAGTGGAATGGGTTTAAATCCGGGTTTTCTGGAGCGTTCAACAAAATTTTTCATATCCACAGATGACTTCTCGAAGATCTTAATAGCGGCATCCCTGGTAATCCATCCCTGTACCGCAGGTAAATAATCCGATGGATCTTTTTCCAGATACAACTGTGCACCTGTCCAGCTATTCTTCACCACCATCCACTGGTATCCGGCAGGCGCCGTATCATGAATGATCAAAATACCTGCTGCGCCCTGACGAGCAGCCTCTTCATATTTGTAAGTCCACCGCCCATAGTATGTCATGGTCTGCCCTTTGAAGAAATCAGGGTCATCCGACCCGAATCCGGGATCATTTACGAGTACAACGACTGTTTTTCCTTTCACATCCAGACCTTCGTAGTCATTCCAATTATACTCCGGGGCAACAATTCCGAAACCAGCAAAAACCAATTCCGAAGATTCTATTGAAGCTTCTTCCGCTACACGTTCTGAGAAGGCTACAAACTCACTTCCCTTTTTCAATTCCACGGTACCATCAGCACCTACAACAGTAAGCACATCTGCTGGATAAGGGTCAATCTCTACCAAAGGCACCTCCTGAAAATAGCTATCCCCGTTCCCAGGTGACAGACCAATTTCTTTTAATTCCTTTTCCAGAAAATCCAGGGTCATTTGCTCACCCTGGGTAAATGGTTTTCGACCCAGGAATCTGTCGGAAGCAAGTGTTTCGATATCGGCAGCAATTCTTAGGGTATCAATTCCTGTTTTGTACACCTCATCATTGGTTTGAGGCTGACATGCTACAATCGCAAATGAGAAAAGGAGCGAGTAAATCAGTATTTTCATAGAGTTATTCTTCAAGAAACTTTCATGATAAAAAATTGTCTTATTTAAAAGTAACTTTATCCTCCATAAAAACAAGGATCAAAAACCAACGACTATGCTAAAACACCTTAAGTTTCCTTTTCTCCTGTCACTTTTTGTTGTGGGTTGCTCACAGCCAGCTCCCCAGGAAGACAATTCTCAGGAATTCAATTTCATTGATTATAAGACTGTAAGACTGACGACTGATCTCTCCAAACTGGCAGATCATGAAAAACAAATGATCCCGCTTATGATTGAAGCAGCGAAGATCATGGATGAGCTTTTTTGGTATGAATCTTATGGAAAGGGTGACTCATTGCTTTCTGCTGTAAATGATGAAAAGCTCAAAAATTATATCAAGATCAACTATGGTCCATGGGACAGGCTACAGGGATTTCAGTCTTTCATTCCCGGAATAGGTGAAAAACCCGCCGGAGCTAACTTCTATCCTGCTGATATCACCAAACAAGAATTCGAAGCTTTCGAAGGTGCTGACAAACAAAGCCAGTATACCTTTCTAAGGAGAAATAGCGAAGGCAAGCTGTATACGATTCCTTATCACGAGATGTTTAAAGATCAGATCACCAGGGCAGCTGACCTGATCCGGCAAAGTGCAGAACTGGCTCAGGACCCCGGGTTTAAAAAATATCTTTCTCTTAGGTCCGAAGCATTATTGACCGATGAATACCAGCAAAGTGATTTTGCCTGGATGGATATGAAAACAAATGGACTGGATCTGGTGATTGGACCTATCGAAAACTATGAGGACAAGCTTTATAACTATAAAACAGCTCATGAGGCATATGTACTCGTAAAAGACAAAGAATGGAGTGCAAGGCTGGATAAATACGCCAGTGTTTTGCCTTCCTTGCAAAAAGGACTACCTGTTCCTGACGCTTACAAAAGTGAAAAACCAGGAAGTGAGGCCGACCTGAATGCTTATGACGTGGTCTATTACGCCGGAGATTGTAATGCAGGAGCCAAAACAATTGCGATTAACTTACCTAATGATGAGCAGGTACAGCTGGAAAAAGGGTCGCGACGACTTCAGCTAAAAAATGCTATCAAAGCCAAATTTGATGAAATCCTCATCCCAATAGCTGATGAACTTATTGTAGAAGAGCAGCGAAAATACATCACATTTGATGCTTTCTTCGGTACAATCATGTTTCATGAAGTGGCTCATGGATTAGGAATTAAAAATACTATTGATGGCAAAGGGACCGTAAGGAAAGCCTTGAAGGAGCATTCTTCTGCACTGGAGGAAGGAAAGGCAGACGTACTGGGATTATATATGATCACTCAATTACTTGAAAGTGGAGAGCTGGAGGGCCAAATTGAGGAGTATTACACTTCTTTCCTGGCTGGGATTTTCAGATCAGTGCGCTTCGGAGCAGGGAGTGCCCATGGAATTGCCAATATGATCCGATTCAATTATTTTCTGGAACAGGAGGCCTTTCAACGAACAGAGGATGGTCAGTATAAAATTGATTTTGAAAAGATGGCTAAAGCCTCAAGCGCTCTTTCTGAAAAGATTCTAACTCTACAGGGTGACGGTGATTATGATGGAGTAGACCTTCTGGTGAAAGAGAAAGGCGTTATCAGTCCAATGCTGCAAAACGACCTGGATAGGTTAAGTGAAAAAAATATCCCTGTTGACATTGTTTTTGAGCAGGGAGTGGAGGTGTTAGGGCTTTAAACACCTGCTTACTTTGAGGTGTGGCCCAACTAAAGTAAATTACATGGATGGATCTTAAAGGAAACCTTGTCAACTGGCTGGAAATACCAGTCAGTGATATCAAAAGGGCCAAGACCTTTTATGAAAAGGTTTTTGAGATTGAAATGATGGATCTGGATATCGGGGATGGGACTAAAATGGCTTTGTTCCCCAACTCACAGGAAAAAGTAAGCGGGGCTTTGGTAGAAAACAAGTCCTTTTACCATCCTGGTGAGCAAGGTCCGTTACTCTACCTGAACGGAAATCCTGATTTGCAGCATTTTCTTGATCATGTTGAAGGTGCCGGAGGACAGATTTTGATCCAAAAAAGAATGATCACCGAGGAGTATGGCCATATGGCCGTCATTAAGGACACGGAAGGAAATCGGATAGCTTTGCATTCAAATGCATGATCACTGATTATTTTGCTTCCATTACTTCACTTAAATTTGTACTTGATAATAAATATTAAGATTTGAAATTTTCTGAATTCGGACTGGATCCACAATTGCTGGAAGGAATAGAAGCGATAGGATTCAAAGAGGCAACCCCAGTCCAGGACCAAACCATTCCACTTATTCTACAGGGCAAAGATGTGATTGCATCGGCACAGACTGGTACCGGAAAGACTGCGGCCTTTCTACTACCCACTCTTCACAACATCATCCAGGAAGAGGAACACGAATCAATCAAGGCACTCATCATTGTCCCAACAAGAGAGCTTGCTTCACAAATTGACCAGCAACTCGAAGGGCTTTCCTATTACACCTCAGTTAGTTCACTGGCGGTGTATGGTGGTAATGATGGACAGTCATTTGAGCGTGAGAAAAAAGCCATGACACATGGTGCCGATATTATTATCGGGACACCGGGTAGATTGATTGCCCATTTCAACATGAAATATGTGAAGGTGCAAAAGCTGAAATACCTGATCCTGGATGAAGCTGACCGGATGCTGGACATGGGATTCCATGAAGACATCACCAAGATCATGTCTTTCTTGCCAAAGGAAAGACAATCATTGCTCTTCTCCGCTACGATGCCACCTAAGATCAGACAGCTGGCTAAGATGATCTTGAAGGATCCTGAGGAAGTCAACATTGCCATCTCAAAAGCAAATGAAAACATTGTTCAGGCCGCCTTTGTCTTGTATGAATCACAGAAGATACCATTGGCACAACATGTTCTGAAAGCTGACTGGCTAAAAAGTGTGATTGTTTTTTGCTCAACTAAAGACAGCGCCAAGGCATTGGCCAAAGCCTTGAAAAAGCTTGATCTCTCGGTAGAGGATATTCATTCANATCTGGAGCANAAACAGCGGGAGATTGTCCTGGGGGATTTCAAAAACCGAAAACTAAAGATTCTGGTAGCTACAGATATTCTCTCTAGGGGTATTGATGTGGAAGACATTGACCTGGTCATCAATTTTGACGTACCCAATGATGATGAGGACTACATTCACAGAATCGGACGGACTGCAAGAGCTGCCAGAAAGGGAATGGCCTTTACTTTCATTGATGAAAAATCTCAGGGCAGATTTCAGTCGATCGAAAGATTACTCGGCAGCCCGGTACCAAAGGCAAAGATGCCTGAACATATTGGAACAGGCCCAGTATATGATCCAAAGCCGGAAAGGGCAAAGAGAAATTTCAGAGGAAAGAAAAGAAGCACATCGAGGAAGTGATTTTGCGAATGGCCGAGTATTCCATATTTTTAGTGTAACCAACTAAAAAGGTCATGAAAATCATTAACCCAATACTAATTCTGCTATTCGTAGCTTGCTCACAAAACAAGTTGCAAGAAGTACCTCTATTGATTGAAAACGTAAGCGTGATCAATGTAAGAGATGGTAGTATTACTGAAAATCAATATGTAGCAATTGATTCAGGTATCATTGTAAGTATTACTGATAAGGCTGGAGTGACCCATTCCAGCAAAAATGTAATTGATGGTACTGGCAAATTCCTGATGCCAGGACTTGCAGAAATGCACGCCCATATCCCTACTGAAACTACCTGGGGAGGTAAAGTGAAAAACACCTTAATTCTATATGTATCTCAGGGTGTGACTACCATTCGGGGAATGCAGGGAAATGCCCTCCACCTTGAGCTTAGATCAAAAGCAGAAAAACAGGAAATAATCAGCCCCAGAATTTACACTTCATCTCCCCCACTCAATGGATCCACAGTAAAAACCATTGAAGAAGCGGATGAAAAAGTAAGAAAGTACGCAGCAGATGGCTATGACCTGCTGAAAATTCTTCCTGGCATCAAACTCGAAGTCTTCGATCAAATTGTGAAAACTGCTAAGGAAGTAGGCATTCCTTACGCAGGGCATGTGCCAGCTGATGTAGGGGTAAGACATGCGATAGAGAGTGGCTATGCTTCTATTGACCACATGGATGGTTATCTGACTGGCCTTGTGCCGGCAAGTGTAACCTCCACTAAAGAGAGTGGTTTCTTTGGCTATAACTACACAAATGATGCCGACACCTCTCTTATCGATGAGCTGGTAACAATGACCCGGGAGAACAATGTATGGGTGGTACCCACTCAAACGCTATTCACCAGGTGGTTCTCCCCTGGCGACCCACAGGAATACGCTTCACAACCAGAGATGAAGTACATGCCTGAAGATATCGTTGAAAACTGGGCAGCCAGTAAAAAAAGAATGATTGAAGCCGATAATTTCAATGAAACACAATGGAGAAAATACATTGATATCCGGGAAAAATTTCTGCTGGCACTTCACAGAAATGGAAAAGGACTTATTTTAGGGTCAGATGCGCCACAGGTCTTCAATGTCCCTGGCTTTTCCATCCATCATGAACTTGGCGATATGCTGGATGTAGGGCTTACTCCACTGGAAGCCATACAGACCGGCACCATCAATGCCGCCAAATATTTTGATAGGGAGGGTCAGTTTGGAGAAGTCATTGAAAATGCCAGCGCTGACCTGATCTTAGTAAACACAAACCCATTGGAAGATCTTTCGACAATAAAAAGTCATGCGGGTGTCGTTGTAAGAGGCCGCTGGCTAAGCCCGGAAGAGATCGCCAAAGAACTGGAAGAAATAGCTAGATGAAAGTACTTGTTTCGTTATACATCCCTCAGCTAGGGATCGATATGCTCAAAGCACACTCCGAATTAGATGTCACCGTATGGGACAAAGACCGGCTGATGACACATGAGGAGTTGCTCAGCCAGGCCAAAGATTACGACATACTTCTGACTTCGAGTAACTATGTGATCAATGAAGAGTTTGTGCAAAAGTGTCCCAGCATTAAAATGATCTCTACTTTCTCAGTCGGCTATGACAATGTCAATATCCCATTGCTGAATAAGCATAACATCCCGTTTGGCAATGCTCCGGGTGCGATGACAGATGCCACAGCTGACGTCGCATTCGGGCTAATGATCGCTGTGTGCAGGAAGATGTTTTATATGTACAACATGATCCCAAATGATAACTGGAATATCCTGATGCCGAGGGCTAACCTGGGTCAGGAGCCTAAAGGCAAAACCCTGGGAATATTTGGGATGGGTAAGATTGGGATGGAAATGGCCAGCCGGTGTAAAGGCGCTTATGGTATGGACATCTACTACCACAACAGGAACCGAAATCCGGAAGCAGAGAAAGAGCTCGATGCTAAATACGTCTCTTTTGATGAGCTTTTGAAGGTAAGTGATATCATTTCTGCTCATTGTGCACTCACTCCCGAAACAAAGGGCATTTTCAACAAGGAAGCCTTCCAAAAAATGAAATCGAGTGCCATTTTCATCAATACAGCGAGAGGTGGAGTCCACAATGAGACAGACCTAATTGATGCACTGAATAGTCAGGAAATCTGGGGAGCCGGTCTCGATGTGACAAATCCCGAGCCTATGAAAGCAGACAATCCCCTCCTCTTCATGGAAAATGTTTGTGTATTACCCCATATTGGTTCCGCCACGGTCAAAGCACGTGATGAAATGGCACGATTGGCAGCACTGAATATCATTCAGTTTGCCAATGGAGAAGAGATCACGAATCGGGTGTTGAAATAACTTATACCAGGTATTTCTCTGCAGCTGCTCCTTTGAAAGACGCTCTTGGCTTCAGGTTCAGCGTCTGGAACATCTCCTTGTCTGCATCCACATCATTGTTGGGTGTAGTCAATAGCTCGTCACCGGCAAAAATAGAGTTTGCACCCGCCAGGAAACAAAGGGCTTGCTCTTCTACTGACATACGCACTCTTCCCGCAGAAAGTCTTACCATCGCTTTCGGCATGATGATCCTGGCAGTGGCAATCATTCTGACCATGTCCCAAACAGACACTTTAGGCTGATCTGCTAATGGAGTACCCGCAACAGGTACCAAAGCATTCACCGGGACTGACTCAGGATGTTTTGGCAAAGTGGAAAGGGTATGAAGCATCTCGATCCTGTCTTCATTGGTCTCACCCATCCCGATGATACCACCCGAACAAACAGATATATTCGCTTCACGTACATTTTTCAATGTATCCAGCCGATCATCATAGGTCCTGGTGGTGATAATTTCTTCGTAGTGATCCTCTGATGTATCGAGGTTATGGTTGTAGGCATATAGCCCGGCATCTTTCAGTTTTTTAGCCTGCTCCTCAGTGAGCATACCCAGGGTACAGCAAACTTCCATATCCATGGCATTCACTCCCTTTACCATTTCTATGACCTTGTCAAAGTCTTTGTTGTCACGGACTTCTCTCCATGCAGCACCCATGCAAAAGCGGGTACTCCCATTTGCCTTGGCAGTTTTGGCTTTGTCAATCACAAAATCTACATCAAGCAGTTTTTGGACTTTTACATCTGTGTGGTATCTGGCAGCCTGGGGACAATAGCTACAGTCTTCTGGACATCCTCCTGTTTTGATGGAAAGCAAAGTACATACCTGAACTTCGGAGGGATCATTGTGTTCTCTGTGAACGGAGGCACCCTGATAGATCAGTTCAAGAATGGGTTGATTAAATATTTCTGTAATTTCTTCTTTTGTCCAGTCGTTTCGTAGCTGCATCAATTACTTGTTTATTTATCAGGCAAATTAACCATTAAATGATTTTTTAACCTAAATCAGAAAGCTATTTTAAGTTTAATATCCATGAATGAAATTCCGATCAAACCTTAAAATTGCTTAATATTATTCTGTTTCAAGCTTAATACTCAATTAGCTGAAAATCACTTCCAGTCCAAAAGAAAGATTGTTAATCACCCTGGATTTAAGTTGTCCTTCACCAGCCAGATACAATTCGGGTTTATCCACACTGTCGGAATAGATTTCTAAAGTCTTGTTAGCGGGATCCAATATCCAAACCTCTTTTACTCCAAACTCCAGATATTTCTTCTTTTTGAAGTTTCGGTCGATATAGCTGTTGGATGGGGAAACTACCTCCGCCACTAAATCCGGGGGTCCTTCAATCCCTCTTTCACTTATAATACCCAAATTTTCAGCTGAAATGAAAATCAAATCGGGCTGAAGTACATTTTTCTTATCCAAGTACACATCAATAGGTGAAAAGAATAATTTCCCAGGAATCTCCAGTTTTTGAAGCTCCATGAACAATTTTCCGATTATCTCTTGGTGATGCGGTGTAGGTGCTGGTGACGTGATTAACTCTCCATCTAAAAGTTGGGCCAACAATCCCTCCTCTAGTTGCATATAATCATCAACCGTCCATTCTTTAGTTTTATCTATTGTAGCCGTTAGCATACAATAAAGTTAAGGATTTTCAGGTAATTACTGAATGCTAAGGTTCCCCGGCAGTATCGCCTGAATGCCATTCATTCTTTGCAAAGACTCGATTTGCTTCACATAGGAGTTGATGATATTGTTTCGATGGAAAAGCCGGGCATCCGCTTCATCGCTCAGCTTGCCCAGTATCTGCTCCACAAATGGTTTAGGCCTTGGGTAAAAGCTCAACCGATAATCGTCTGCCACTCCCGCTTTCTCCGCAGCTATTTTCACGGCGTCATCAAATGATCCCAGCACATCCACAAGTTTTCTTTCGTATGCTTGTTCCCCGGTCCAAACCCGACCTCCTGCAACCTCAAGCACATCTTCTTTACTCATGCCTCTGCCTGCAGCGACTTTGGAAATAAAGGTCTCATATCCGTCATTGACCATAGATTGAATGATTTGCCGTTCCTGAACATTGAGCGATCGCGTCACATTGAAGATATCTGAATAATCTCCTGTTTTCACCGCATCATTGGTGATTCCCAATTTGTTTTCGAGGAAATCTCCAAAGTTGAACAGGATACCGAAAATACCGATGGATCCAGTGATGGTATTAGGCTGGGCGACAATCGTGTCGCAAGGTGCTGAAATGTAATACCCTCCGGAAGCAGCCACATCAGACATACTGGCAATGATCGGCTTCACGCCTCTGGTCAGTTCTATTTCTCTCCAGATCATATCTGAAGCCGTCATGCTACCACCAGGTGAATTCACTCTTAAAACAATCGCTTTGACTGACTTGCTTTCTCTCGCTTTTCTGATCTCACTCGCAAACTGTTCACCCCCTATCGCATCTTCAGCTTTACCCATGATAATCTCTCCATTTGCTACAATCACGGCCACTTTATTTCCCGAATACTCTGTTCGCTCGGCTTTGATGGCCTTGGAGTAGTTATTTACCGTCATGAAGTTGATTTTACCATCCTTTTCAATTCCAATTTCTTCCCTGATCAGATCTTTTATTTCATCTTCATAGGCTACTTTGGTAACGAGACCTTTCTTTTCTGCATCTTCAGGAAAACGGATCTCCATCTGATCAGAAATAGCTTTTAAGTCCTCAACAGTAGCGTTCAGGTTATCGCTTACATCGCTTAGATAAGTGGCATGAATGGATTCTATCAGCTCAGTGAGTTGCTCCTTATTCTCCTCACTCATGTCTTTGCGTAGAAACGGTTCTACCGCGCTTTTGTAGGTACCAACCCGGAATATCTCAGGTTCGATTTCCAGTTTATCCAGCAGACCTTTGAAAAAGGTGACATTGGCTGTGAGTCCGTTAAATTCAAGAGAACCTTCCGGGTTGAGATAGATTTTATCTGCTGTGGAAATGAGATAGTAATTGGCCTCAGAAATATATTCTCCATATCCATAAACGAACTTTCCGGATTCTTTAAAATCCAACAAAGCTTCTCTGATTTCCTTCAATGAGGACTGGCCGGCAACAAAAAAACCTGACTCCAGGTAAATTCCTTTGATCCGGTCATCTTCTTTGGCTTCCTGTATGGCTTCAATGATATCAATGGAGCTAACCGGAACAGGGGCATTGCTTATCAGCTCCTGGATAGGGTCTTCAGCAGCTTTTTCAACCAGCACACCACTCAGGTTGAAGTATAAAACACTGTTTTTCTTCACTGTGGGTACCTCACCTGATGAGGCTACAGAAGCGATACCTACCAGGATCATGAAGCCAATAAAAGTGAATAAAAAGAGCCCAACCAGGGTAGCCAACAAATTTCTTAGGAAAGCCATAATCTATTTTATGTAAATTCGATGCAAATCTAAACAACCAATAGATCAAACGTTTGGTTGGAAAAAAGTTATCACATTCTGGATGAACGGAATTTATCTGCTTTTGGGGAGCAATATCGAGGATAGGATGAGGGCGTTGAACACGGCGGTAAGCAAGCTCCAGGCATCAGGAATGCAATTAATCGATCATTCGGCAGTTTATGAAACGGCGCCCTGGGGAATTCTGGATCAGAATTGGTTCCTTAATGTGGGATTAAAAGTAGAGACATCCTTGTCGTCTCATGACCTATTGCTGGCATGTCAAAAGGTAGAGACGCAAATGGGTAGAGAAAGGAAACTGAAATGGGGGCCGAGAATCATCGATATAGATATTTTGTATTATGGCAATCAAATTATTGATTCTGGCAGTCTCAAAGTTCCACATCCAGGTATTCCGGATAGAAAGTTTACCTTGATCCTGCTGAATGATCTGGCTCCTGATGAAACTCATCCGGCTCTTGGGCTTACCCAATCCCAACTATTGGAGCATTGTGAGGATCAATCAGAATATTTACCAACCAAATACCAACTCGACATTGACCTGGCTTGAAATACTTATGCTTTTCCTCGTAGGAGTCTTCACAGGATTTTTGAATACTGTTGCAGGTGGAGGTTCTTTGCTTACCCTACCCGTCATGATCTTTATGGGATTGCCGGGTACAGTGGCCAATGCCACCAATCGGGTAGCCATCTTCATTTCGGGACTTGTTGCTGTTAAGGGATTTCAAAGCAAAGGCGTTTCTGTTTTCCCCTATTCATGGTGGGTGACAGTATCAGCCTGTGTCGGGGCAGCCATCGGGGCTTATTTTGCCACCGATATCAGGAATGAGCTTTTCAACAAGATCCTGGCGATAGTGATGGTAATTGTGCTGGGTACCATCGTGTTTAAGCCTAAAACCAGGCTCCAGGACAGCGAAAGTTTTACCAAAAAGAAAAATGCACTAAGCATCATCATCTTCTTCTTTTTGGGAATTTACGGAGGATTCATCCAGGCTGGGATTGGTTTTTTGGTGATAGCGACACTCACCAGCGTGCATGGATTGAATATGGCCAAGACCAATTTTGTTAAGGTGTTTGTGATCTCATGCTACACTCTCATTGCATTGGTCGTCTTTTTTATCGAAGACAAGATCCGCTGGGACTATGGACTCACCCTGGCAGCAGGCAACTCTCTGGGCTCCTGGGTAGCCAGTCGCTGGTCGGTTGGTAAGGATGATAAGCTGATCAGAGTTTTTCTGATTGTATCAGTATTGGCATTGGCGGTCAAGCTGTGGTTTTTTGGGTGAGTGATGCTTAATCAGATTAGCCTTATTTTCGCGATAACTTTCATGTTATGGGCGTAGTCATTCGGCAAAGTTTTTGGTCCACCCTTATAGTTTATACAGGTGTAATGATAGGGTTTCTAAATACCCTGATCATTCTCCCAAGATTTCTTGAAGTTGAGGAAATTGGTCTTATTCGACTCATCCAGGCAAATGCCATGATGATTGTACCCATGGCACTATTAGGGATGAACGGAGCTTACATCAAATACCACTCTTCTCTAAAGCTGGAACCAAAGCTCAATAATCAGATAATCACATTTCAGTTACTCGTCATACTTGGAGGCGCATTTCTGGCCATTTTATTAGCTTATCTTAACCAGGACTTTATCAAAGCGTTGTTTGAGGAAAAGTCATCCGCTTACAACAAATATCTGTTCATCACGATTATTATCTTCATTTCACAAAGTTTCTTCGATTACTTTATCACCTATTTATGGACTCAATTAAATATTACATTTCAAAATTATCTTCAGGAGATCCAACTCAGAGTGGTAAGCCTGTTGATAGTCTTGTTGTATGGTTTCGACTTGATTTCATTGCAATGGATGATCTACCTTCTCGCGTCCAATTATCTTGTTGCGCTTGTCATCCTGTTATTTTATGTGTTTAGAAATTACCAGATAACTCTTGATTTTCGACTAGGACAACTTAAGAGAGAGTGGATTAATAAGATAATCAAGTTCAGCGCGTATTCGCTTACATTGACGGTAGGAAGTTCAATATTCCTCAATGTAAGTTACTCTATGACCTCAACTTATCTTGGTCTGGAAGAAAATGGAATATTGACTGTTTGCATTTTCATCGTTACTATTATTGAATTACCCAAAAGAGTGATCATCCAAATCCTGGCACCTATACTATCTGAAAACTTTGCAAAAAATGATAGGGAGCAAATCAAGAAAAATTACACATCTTCATCGATTAATCTTGGACTTATAGGCTTCCTATTAATGATTGGGATCATTACCAATCTACCTGATCTATTTGCCATCATTCCAAAAGGTGAGGTCTTCCAGAAAGGAACGTCACTCATCATGGTAGTAAGCATTGCCAGAATTGCTGGCATGCTACTGGGAGTAACGCCAGAATTACTTACCTATTCAAAATACTACAAATCCAATATCTACATCATGATTGTTGGGGCAGTTGCCATGATACTTCTCAATATCTGGCTGATACCTACTTATGGCATAATCGGTGCTGGTATTTCAATTCTAATAGCAGGTTTGATTAGTCAACTCAGCAGATTTATTGTGGTTCTAGTCAAACTAAAGTTATCTCCATTTACACAAAAACATCTCATCTTATTTTTAATCAGTACTTCAGTTTTCCTGATTATCTCACAGACACCATTCAACCTGCATCCAATTGCAAACATTATGGTACGCTCAATCATTACCGTCATTATTTTTGGTTCTCTTGCTTATTTCCTTAAGGTATCGTCGGAAGTAAATGCAATTATTCACAAAGTGATAATTCAGATCACCAAATTTTTCTGATATATATATCCCCAAATTTAGTATTTAGAAATTTTGTGGTTTGCACATGGTTTAAAATTTCTTCGTAACTCATCCAGTGATCAGATATCCACTCCATACTCTCTCCTACTGAGTAGTTATATTCAGCCTGTCCATACAAATCATCCAGTAATTTCAGGCAACTGATGACATGTGACAACTGTTCGGGAACTGCATACTCAAAACTGAGTGCTCTGACAGGTTGATTTAGTCCCTTCAACACCTCTACCTCATATCCCTCAACATCTATTTTGATAAAGGAAGGAATACCATGAGCATTAATTAAATCATCTAAAGTGGTCATTTCTACTTCCACTTTGTTGTTCCAATCAACCCCCTCAAACCTCCCGCTCTCCTTCAAGGATTTCATCCAGTCAGTTGAAAAAGTAGAAACAACATGTGCTTTGGCCATATAAAGCGTTTTTATTTCAGCTTTGCTGCTAACACCCTTTTCTATAACATCAATCTTTCGCCCATATTTTAATTTTAAATATCTGCTGCATCGCCTTTGGGGTTCTACTGCAACCACTCTGGCACCCAATTCTACCAATGGCTCAATTCTGTTTCCCATATTTGCGCCTATATCAAAAACCAATTCCCCGGAGGCAACAATATNCTGATAGAACAGTTTCCTCCTCTCTACTTCCTGTCTGTTTCCTGTAAGGAAACTATAAATCAAATCAAGATAAGGAAGGATTGTGTTTTTCATTTTGGTCAACATATTCCCATTTAAGTCAAAGTATTTAGAAAAAGGAAATTAATCATTTTCTATTTTTCATTGACTCATACATCTCCACTAAGGTATCTTTCAAATCATATTTCCACGACCACCCGGGATAGTGATTTTTAAACTTTGTTAAGTTGGAGATATACCAGATATGATCACCAGAGCGATTCTGATCCGAAAGTTTATAATTCATTGATTTACCAGTAATCTCTTCACATAACCCAATTGCCTCGAGTACAGAACAGTTACTAAACCGGCCGCCTCCAGCATTGTATACTTCACCCTTTTTCGGGTTTTCATAAAAATGGTAAAACATATTGACCAGATCGTGGCTATGGATATTATCACGCACCTGCTTACCCTTATAGCCAAATATGGTATAAGGGTCCCCATTAATAGCACATTTCATCAGATATGATAAAAAGCCATGAAGTTGGGCACCTGAGTGATTTGGTCCTGTCAGACATCCTCCCCGAAAAATTCCGGTAGACATTCCAAAATATCGACCGTACTCCTGAACCATCACATCCGCCGCCACTTTTGAAGCTCCAAATACAGAGTGCTTTGATTGATCAATAGCCATTTGCTCATCAATTCCTCGCTCAAAATAGGGATGATCTCTTGAAATTTCCCACCTCAATTCCTGCTCCTCAAGCGGAAGGTCGTTTGGTTTATCTCCATATACTTTATTAGTAGATGTAAAGATAAAAGTAGCCTCCGGACAATATTTACGTGTAACTTCCAAAAGATTGAGGGTACCATTCGCATTGATTGAAAAATCAGTTAATGGTTCTTTTGCAGCCCAGTCATGACTTGGCTGTGCTGCGGCATGAATAATCAGCTTGATTGCTGATCGATGCTCTGAAAACAATTTATCTACCTCTTCAATACTGCGGATATCAAGATCAGCATGAACATAATTGGATATTTTGTTTTTCAGGAATTCCTTGTTCCAAAGTACAGATGCACTATCGCCAAAGAAATACTGCCTCATGTTGTTATCAATCCCAATAATCTTGTCAAAGTGCCCAGAGAAAAACTGAACCGATTCACTACCTATTAACCCCGCAGAACCTGTTATAATAGCTACTTTCATCAATTGTCCTTTCGTAATTTCAAATACATAATTTATATTTATTATCCACCCAGCTTCATGTTAAAATACGCTCTCAGATTTCGTATTAACTTACGGAGACTGACATATGTGGGTGTTCTAAACAATCATAGATATGGTTTTTCAGGAAGTTTGCTGATTTAATATCCTGATCACTTTCATAAATTGGAATAATCGGAACATTGCCCAAAAAAGCAGCCCATACTCCAAAAGTACTTGGAGGAGTCATCACATAATCACAGAGAGATAATTCAGCAAAACTCTCTATAAAATGGGCTGAACCCAAGGCAGCACCACTTGTAAAGTAAACATTAAGAGCTTCAAATTTTTGAGGTTCCTGTGGCTCATCCGAAGCGATCACAAACCCAATTTTTTGATTTGGAAATGAATTCGCTACTTGTTTCATAAAGACCACATATTCTTCTGTTGAAAAGAAATACATTCCCTTAGCCCAGGTCCGATAATCATCCTGCCGAATGAGCACGCCGCACAGTATATCATATTTACTTTTTAACGGATTTATTAAACTTTCAGCATTGCGCATAAAGTCATTTCGGATTGCAAATGATGATCGAATAATTGCTTCGTGCTTCCGAAAGAGTTCCCAGCTACGTATAGGCCATCCAGCGAGTGCTGTAATTCTCTTCTCTTTTAGGAGATTAAGTGTGTCCAGACTATTGAAATCGAAATTTTCTAGTGATTTTCCAGGTAAAAATTTAAGGTAGCTAGACTCTCTTCCATATTTGATACTTTGTGAAAATGGCAGTATTCTAAATAGACAATGAATTAACCTCAATACCTGGTTAAAAAAGGTCATCTTATATTCCCTGGGCTTCACAATTTGACCCACAATTGATGTGAATACTTTCAATCTATGACCACCATGTGGGATTTGAGGGATTTTTCGACTTTGCATGTCCCTGAATAATTCACTGAATGGTCCAAAAGCAATATTTACCACTTCAAATAAATTGCCGTGTTCCTTTTGAAAAGCAATCAAATGAGCGTGATTTGTCATTTGATTGGCCAATCTACCTCCCCCATGGGTAAAGATTATTAGTTTCTTCTTCATCCGGGGCTAAATTAGCCTGCCTAATCAATTCAGGTTACATTTTTACGCTTAAATTCCATATTACTTTCCAGGAAATGAGATTATTTAGTAAAGCAATAAACTTAATTCCATCTTGGTTGTTCTTACAAAGGTTTTACAAATACCTCCACATCATTTCATTAAGAGGCATGAACTATGGAGGCTCTGGAAAATTTGAATCAAGTGGAGAAATTAATGTCATTAGGTATATTAAAAAGTACCTAAAAAAGTCTAACAAAGATCATTCTATTGTATTTGATGTCGGAGCTAACATTGGTGGTTACTCAAAAATACTATTGGAACAATTGCCTGAAAATGTAAATATTTTTTCCTTCGAACCCTCCTATGCAACTTTCAATGTGCTTACTGAAACCTTGAAAGAAACACCTGTAAATTGTTTTNAGATTGGATTTGGTGAAACGGAAAAAGAACTAACATTATATCATGGGAATAATGATTCTCAAGCGTCTCTCTTCAATCGAAACTCCATAAATGTAAGTTCATCGGAGCAAGTCACCATCCGGACACTAGACAACTTCTGTTTGGAAAATCAAATCGAAGAGATTGATTTCTTAAAACTGGACATCGAAGGAAATGAGTTAAATGCATTAATGGGGGCAACTGATCTTCTTAGAAATAAGAAGATACATCATATACAGTTTGAATTTGGTGGCACCAACGTGGATTCGAAATCCTTTTTAAGAGATTTTTGGATATTACTTGAAAACTATCAACTTTATCGAGTTGTTGGTAACGGACTATTGCCAATCAGGTCATATGATGAGTCGATAGAAATCTTCTACTACGCTAATTATTTTGCCAAACTGAAATAATCAGATCTTAATTAGCTCAAACACCCCGCAACCAAAAGTGCATTTAAAATTTTGTGAAGCTTCAGCAGAAAAAAGATCAACTTCTTCGTGCAGGTCACCCGCATCATCTATGTATGAAAATGATTCCAATTCATACTTATCTAAAAGGAGATCTTTCAGATAATTAATGCTGAATACCCGATGAGCATTGAAGTTGATTCGCTGAGGTCCTATCGGTGTAGAGAAGTAAAATTTACCTCCTTTCTTAAGCATTGCATAGATATTATCAAGCCCTTTCTGATATCCAAGAGGATCCAGGGGGTCATTATATCTACCCAGACCGAAGTGTTCTATCACATGCAAGCATGAGACAGAGTCTGTATAATCCTTCCACTGCGGGTTAGGGATCATAAAATCCGTTTCTACAAACTTGATATTTCTTATTGAAATATCAGCTTTTCTTATGTCAAAGACCTCAATTTCTCTGAATGAAGCAACATGAGTTACAAACCCATCAGTCCTGCTACCAATATCAACATGCTTTTCTGGATTAGCATGAAAAATCTTATTGGCCACTAGTAAGTCCTGGTGAAAATAATGCCCCCCAAGCCTGCCGCTTGAAGAAAATCGCTCACTGAAAACTGGATACGGAATTCCAAGAGGAAACTGCTTATGTTTTTCGAGGTTTTTGTATTTCAAATAGTCTCTTAAGTACCACCCCAAAGAGCTGATGTTTAGCCACAAATGCTGCGGAGAAAAACCAAATACCCACAGAAACTTTCGCAATATTCTGAATAACCTGGAAATCATGGACGATCAATATCTAATTCAATGACTAGTTTAGTATCAAAAAACCAAATGCCTAAAGTAACACTCTCCATCATCACAGTCACCTACAATGCTGAAAAGTATCTGGAGGCGACCATAAAAAGTGTACTTAGTCAAACTTTCAAAGACCTGGAGTATCTAATTATAGATGGAAATTCATCTGATAGGACATTGGAAATCATTGAGCAAAACAAAAAGAATATTGATAAGGTGATTTCCGAAAAAGACACAGGAGTGTATGACGCTATGAATAAGGGCTTGGTAATGGCGACAGGGAAGTATATCCTTTTTCTCAATGCAGGAGATGAATTATCAAAGCCAACTATTCTGGAGGAGATCTTCAATACCAAGCAGAATGCAGATATATATTACGGTGAGACAAACATTCTAAATAATGAAAGACAGGTCTTAGGAACACGAACTGAGCTTACTAGCCGAAAACTACCTCAACAACTTAAAAAGAGAGATTTTCTAAATGGCCAGGTTGTTAGTCATCAGTCCTTCATTCCAAAACGATCTTTAGCAACACCCTACAACCTGAAATACAAATGCAGTGCAGACATTGACTGGATGCTTCATATCATCACAAGAAGTGAAACGATCGTTAATGTAAGTCAACCCATTTCGAATTATCTACAAGGAGGCATTTCCGATACCCAATTAGCCAGGTGCTGGAAGGAGCGTCTAGTGATTCTGTTAAACCATTTTAATCCACTCGCAGTACTATTTGCTCACATGAATTTTGTTATGAGGTTTTTTGTATGGGGGCGATATAAGCGGAATTAATATTTATGAATTATTATTTTTGATTTTCCAGGCTCCTGATCCTCTCTTCTAACTTATTATTTACTTTTAGCAGACTGGTCATTTTTTTATCCATCTCAATGATGTAGAGTGTCAATTCCTCAACTTTTTCAAGGAGTTTAATATCAATCAATTGTAAATCATGTCCACTTTCTTTTACTTCGATCTCTTTTGGAACCCCTGGTAATTTATTGTTTTCAACAATATACTTTTCCAGATCACCCAGATTCATGAGATCATACCCTTCCGAAAAAACATAGTCCGGCCAGTCGCTTTTTAGCTGAACCTTCACACCCTCACTCAATACCATTCCATTTATTGCTAACATGTATTCTTCGGGCACAACAGAAGTGCCAATACCAACCCTGTTCTCATCACAGTATAAGTTACCACATAATTCAGGTGTCGGAACATATGGAGGTGCCTGATAGTTATAAATAGTTTGGATTTCTTGTTGAGTCAACTCTCTGTTATAAAGTAGCAGATCATCCATCCATCCTTCATAAGGAGCCCCACCAGTTCCCCACCCTACCTGAACCTCGTTCATTTGTGGCGGACTCAATTGAACATTTGCAGCGATTAAGACACCGTCAAGATAATAATTTGCCACACCAGTAGAGGAAATGGTAACTGCATGATGTACCCATCCTTGTCCAACAAACTGATCAGAATTAATAGGTTGGAAACTCGTCCCACCGCTAGAAATAATGACATTATCGTCATTAAACTTACTTCTTGTTGTATAACCAGTACTATTTGTGTATTTGAACTGCAAAGGTCTGTTTCCATTTACTGGAGTAACATCTATCTTAAGCCAGACACAGTATGACAAACCTTGTGATAAATCAGGTGTAATTGGCCTTTCATATAAATACTGGAAATTAGTAATTGTATTTCTAAAATAGATAGATGAATTCTCAACACCAAACCTATCTTCTCTATAAGAAATAGGAGTAAAAGTTTCTGATTGGTAGATGCGTAAATCATAGCTATAAATACTCTCATCATTAGCATTTCCATTAAATAGCCAGTATCCGATTAGCCCATCTGTCACTGGTTGACAAATTGCAAAAACAGGAAATAAAAAGGTAAGGAAGATTATATATTTCATTTTAGTAAACGGATAATATCAGATTTATACGTTGTTTATGGATTAATGAGTAAATTAATTGATTTTCTTTTATGCTTTCTATAATAACTATAATAAAGTTTTATCAATTTATTATTTTATAAATACCTTGTTTAGTTTTTTGTCAAGCTATAATAGAACCCCTAACCTATTCCAAGAGCTGAAGTTGTCAATGCCGAGGGCATCAACCTTGGTGAAATGAATGCCAGGCTTCTGGAGAAAATTGAAGAACTCACCTTGTACCTGATTGAGCAAGACAAGAAAATTAAAAGGCTGGAAGAAAAAGTGGAGATCCTTGAAGGCAAATAACGATAAGGTAAACGATTCATTAACTTATTGTATAACTCATCTAGTTTTTTAGCACAATTATTTTTTTATTTCAAATATTAAAATAAATTGAACTCCAAAACCTAACCAATATGAAACTACTGCAATTTACTCCTGGCTAAAAAAAAGGCGCTCATTTCCTCGCCATATTTAATTACTAGCTATCCGTCCATATATTAAGAACCCTATGAAGAAAATAGCCAGCCTAATTTTTCTATGTATCCTTTTTTTCCGTCTATATGCCCAGGAAACCGTCATTTTCGAAGGTGAGAAAGGTGGCTTTGAAGGAAAAAGTTACCTCGTTGTCAAGTCCTTAAAACTTATACCCGGCTTTGAAGTGTCTGCAACGCAGGATGGTGAATGGTTTGCAAGGGCTATAGACCAGGAACCAAGCAACAAGCCACCATCTCTGGATAAGAACTTTGTAAGGACGGAAGTAGCAAGAGAAGAGATTACTGATGAGAATGAATTTTCAGGAGCGGACTACACCCGGAAAATTACCAGCTTCGACTACTCTGATGGGTTGGGCAGACCATCGCAAAGTGTAATTGCCAAATCTTCATATGGGCAGCATGATATTGTTCAACCTAATAAATACAATAGCTTAACCGGATTAAATGATACAACTTATCTTCCTTATACCACCTACGGTATAGAATCTGTTAAGACGGGAGAATTTAGGGATAATGCCTATGCACCAAACATTGTTAATGAAGATCAAGGCGAACAAAACATTTTTTATTCAATATCCGGTCCGTATGGTGTAAGTCACGATGATTCACCGTATTCATATACTGACTATGAGCAATCACCTTTGCTTAGAGCGGCATCAGCAAGAGGTGTCGGATCCGAATGGAAGACGGCCGGAAAGGATAATGGCTATGAATATAGCATATATGTCGAACCTAGCGAGGTAGATGAAAAGATCATTAGATGGGAGATCGATGACAATTCAACAACCTCTGAAAAGGAGGACGATAAGCCCATTCAGAGCAGTTTTGATGGCTTCTATGGTGACGGGGAATTAACCATAACCCAGAGGACGAATGAAGATGGTTATATCTCACAAACTATCAATGACAATCGTGGCGTAAGGATCGCAAACAGATCAAAAAAAGATGCAAGTGACTGGGTGACCACTTATTATATCTATGATTTCTTTGGACGAGTAAGATTTATCATTCCCCCTGCACTGGTCGAATCCATTGTTAGTACGGATCCAATTACCAACCCATCTGTAGCACAGACTGATGGATTGATGTTCCAGTATATCTACGATGCAAGAGGTCGATTGATCAAAGAGAAAGCTCCGGATTCCGGATGGAAATATTATTGCTATGATAAATGGGATCGTTTAGCAGCCTCACAGGATGCTGCTCAGCGGTCTGGCAATAAATGGACATTCTATAAATATGATCAATACAACAGGGTGATCATGACTGGAATAGTATTAGATCCCGATGATCAAGATGACCTTCAAAGTGCAATCATGACTGGAACAACGCTCAGACATGAAGATTCAAACACACCATCAAATATTGGATATACAACCAATCTTACATGGCCAACATCTTATGATGAACTTTATACCATAACCTACTATGATGACTATGCATTCATTAGTTCGGCTTGGGACCCGAACCATGCTAATTACTCATTTAACGCAGACGGGTTAAACATCAGTCAGAACACGTTAGGAGTGAAAGGACTGGTGACTGGAAGTAAAGTAAATGTTTTAGGTACTTCAGATTGGCTAAATACTGTCGTGTATTATGACAAGTATTACAGACAAATACAGCTGGTTGCTGAAAATCACTTAGATGGAATAGACCGAATTTCGACAGAATACAATTTTGCTGGCGACTTATTGAAAACCAAATTGAATCATTCCGCTGATTTAAAACCTGGAGTCGTGTATTTACAAGAGTACGATTATGATGATAGAGGAAGAGTATTGAATGCCTGGAATCAGATTAATTATAATGGTGCGACTGGAGATAAAATCCTTATGGCCGGCTATGAATACAATGAGCTTGGAGAGGTCATTGAAAAGAACCTCCATTCAACTGACAATGGCAGTACCTATCTACAATCTTTGGATTACAGATATAACATCAGAGGATGGCTCGAAACAATTAATACTCCAGAACTTTCTAACGACCCAACAGAAGATAACGACGACCTTTTCGGGGCAAAATACCATTACAATGACCCACCAACAATCACGGGCACATCAGGAATTTCCAGGTATGATGGAACCCTTGCTGCACTCGAATGGAAGAATAGTAATAACGGGATTACTTCCTTCGATCAATCTATTTTTGGGTACGAATATGATAACCTGAACCAATTGAAAGATGCCAATTATGCCACTGGTTCAGGGACTTCATTTACAACCTCAGACGGCTATTTTGATGAAACCATTTCCTATGAGGACCTTAATGGGAATATTGGCACAATCATTCGTAAAAGTGATAACAGTCAAATTGACGACCTTGACTTTAGATATTTCGCAAATTCAAATAAAGTAGAGGGGATTCATGAGACTGCAAGTGCATCTGAAGGATATAAATACAAGAACTATAATGATCCCCAGCTACAAGAATATGAATATGACGCTGGGACAGGGAACCTGCTGACCGATGCGAATAAAGATATTTCCAATGAAGATATAGCATACAATCATTTAAATCTTGTCACAAGAATACCTTTCAATGATGGATCAGAAATCAACTACACCTATGATGCTGTGGGAAATCGTCTCTCCAAGACACTATTGGATGCCAACGATCAGGTATTGTTAAAGATCGACTATGTAGGCCTGATAGAATACAAAGACGATGAGATCTATCAAATATTCACAGATGAAGGACGGGCTTATTTCCAAAACGACGACTTTCATTATGAATACATGATCACCGATCACCAGGGGAATAACCGGGTATCTTTTGGCATACTTCCTGAACGAAATGTTTACAGCACAACACTTGAAGAAAGTCCTGATCAGCATTTTTCAGTTCCCTCTAACGTTCGACAGCCCATCAATAACCATACGCCCACAGGCGTTTATTCTGCACACCTAAATAAAGCAGTTGGGAGAACAGTAGGCCCAGCCAAGGTTATAGAGGTCACTGCTGGGGATAATGTTTCGCTTGAAGCCTGGGGACAGTTTGAGAGCAATGGATCGTCGGCTCTTAATACCGCACATAATATTGCTGGCATTTTAACCTCAGCTTTAGGGATCACCTCCGGGGGTTCTCCAACTGAGCATTCAACCTTAACAAATCTGATCAATTCCCCCGCAGGAGGTCTATTCGTTTTTAACGGTGGATCTGGTTCCAGCGTCCCCCAAGCCTATCTTCAGTGGATCTATTTGGATGAAAGTTACAATTTTATCAATGGTGGATTTGACGGATTACAAAGTGGCATATCAGTATATCAGCAATTACAAATAGATATCTCTTCGGAAACACTGGATGAAGATGGCTACCTGTATGTCTATGTGGCCAATGAGACCGATTATGACATGGATGTCTTTTTTGATGATATTCAGATCACTCATGAATCCTCCCCGACCTCCTATAAAGTGACCCTGGTCAATGACTATTACCCATTCGGGATGCTGATGGCTACGAGTTGGTCTAAGGATGGGTATTTAAGTCCGGGTTTGGCCTACCAAAGCTATTACTCGGTCTATGATGATCTCTTTGGTACCTATGATTTCTTTCTGAGGAATTATGATCCAACTATTGGCCGATGGTTGCAGACAGATCCTTACAGCCAGTTTGCTAGTCCATATGTTGGTATGGGTAATGGTCCGCATGTTGGGGTAGACCCAGATGGGGGTGCAGTAGAAGGGTTAGTTTTTGAATCTTTGCTTCTTGAACTTGGAATTGTTGCAAGTGCTGGTGCTCTATATGGAGGTCTTACTGGTCATTTTAATGAAAATAGAGGGGTTTCTGCGTTAATTGGTGCAGGAATTTTTTTAGGAGGATATGGCCTTGGGAGGATTATTCCCTATATTGAGATGCCCAATTTAAATTTTCCTCATTTACCTAATCCTTTCCAAAAAACTGCTCAAATGATTGCTAATGACCCTAAGTTGCTTCAACTAGCGAAAGTACGTGGACCTGAACCCCCTAAAGATTTAGGTGAAATTTCAACTCCCGAGTTCCGTAGATCTTTAGATTTAGATAGGAGACGAAATAGGGGAAATATAATTCTTCCTTTTGACGGAGCAACTGTCACTTCCGGGTTTGGTCCGAGGGATGGTCGAATTCATTCTGGAGTTGACTTAGGAGCTAGAAATCCAGAAAATAACTTAGGTACTCCTGTTAGAGCTGTCAAGGATATTCGGATTGTTAGATTAGTAACTCAATTAGATGGGAATGCTGGAGGTATAAGAGTTCGAGGTGTGGATGAAAACGGAATTCAGTATAATTTTTTTCATCTACAACCTGGGTCAAATGCTCACCTTACGAGTGGACAAATAGTTAGACAGGGTCAAATTTTGGGCAGAATTGGGGGTTCTGGATTTAGAAACCCAAATGCTTTTGCTCCACATCTACACTACGAAATCTGGTCCCCAGAGAATCAACCTATAAGTCCCTACACAATGCATCCTGATTTGATTTACTTACCAAATAGATAAATTATATGAGAATCCTGAATAATCTACTCCTTTTTTCAGCTATTTGGTGTGGCTGTACTGGTAAAATGTCAGATAAATCGCAATCTAATTCTAATAATATAGATATGGATGTGCCTATCATCAAATCAAATGAGATTTTAGATTCAATTAATTTTGATAAATTAAGTATTACTGATACCATTATTAATGATGAATTCTCTATAGCTCCACTTGATTTCAATACACAAACAAGGTACGCACTTAATTTAGACTCTATCATTGAATCAACTTATTCTGTAAATGAGAGAGAACAAACAAGCGACTTTGACAAAAATTGGAAATATACAATTATTGAAGCTAGGTCAAATAGATCCCTGCTAGTTTTTATAAGGTCAAATAATGGTATAATTCATTTTGATAGAGGGGTAGTTTTTACATCTGCCATAAATATTTCTAACAACATTAGAATTGGAATAACTAAGAATACTTTCTTGGATAAAATTGGAGCAAAATCAAATACTTATGGGGATGTCATAATGGTAAGTGATGAAGATTTAATTTATGATCATGTGTTTTATTTTGAGAAGGATACTTTAAGAGGTATGAAGTTCGAGCATAGATTAAACTATTAATCATCAAAAATAATTTGTAAAGTATGAGATATATATATCTAGCTTTCTTGTTTAAGGTTTCTCTTATAGCAATAGTTAATGCGCAATTCACAATTACTCCACCATCTCCCTCCGGTGCCGGTTTAGCAAAAAGTGCAAATACAAATATGGACCTTTACTCTGGGAGAGCTACAATCTCCATTCCACTTACGAGTATTGCAAACTCAAACGGGATGAACATTCCGATTGGACTCATTTATACAACAGGTGGCATCAAAGTCCAGGATATTGCAGGCCCTGTTGGTCTTGGGTGGTCATTGGCAGCTGGTGGTACGATCACAAGGACTGTAAAAGGACTTCCTGATTTAGAAGGCAACTTTTATAACACATCTAGCCCTGAGTATGGACAAATAGCAGATGGTCTAAAAGATGGCGAACACGATGATTTCTATTTTTCATTTCCAGGTGGGCAGGGGAAATTTCAGGTGAGTAAGGACGGGAATTCTGTCTACACAATTCCTTATCAGGAAGTTGAAATAAAGAAATATGGCACTTTAGATGATTGTTACTGGGTCATTACTGATATTGTCGGAAATCAATACTATTATGGAGGAACTTCTGCCAGCCGTGAAACCATGAATATCGAAAGAAGTAATGATGATGGCACCTATGATGCTGATGAGGATGACTTTACATCAACATGGCATCTCACCAAGATTGTACCCATAAGTAAAGCAGGAGATATCACATTTTCCTACGTAACTGGACCCAATTATTTTTATGAGTACTTTGCTTCGATTGGATACGATTCTGATGGAGATGGTTATTTTACTGAAGTTTCAAGTGAATTAGATTTAATCAATACCAAAGTTATTATAAAGAGCCCCAAGTACCTTAGTCAGATTGAAACGTCATTAGGTTTTGTTAATTATTATTGGGCAGATGACAGGTTAGGGTATGAATTGATGTATTTGGACTCAATTAATACTAAAGATTATAATTTAGAATTAATTGAAGCTTTCAAATTTAATTATTTCTATTTCGATGCAAATGAATCTTTTCCAGGAACGCCCAATCCATGTACGGATAGGCTTTGCATGAGATTAGGACTTGAAAGCATTGAGAAAATCATAAATAAGAATAGGGTAACATTTAAAAAATTTGAATATTTTAAAGATAATGTCATTGAAGGGATAAATCATTATGCATTGCCGCCAAGGAATTCCCCTCATTTTGATCATTGGGGTTATTGCAATAATCAGGGCTTCCCCACAGGATTTGGACTTATTAATCTCTTACCACTAAACTCTAGCAACCAATATTATGTAAATTCCAGATATCTGAATTTTGAAAGGTCAAAATCCTGCAGTCTTCACAAAATTATTGATCATAATGGTGCATTTACAAATTTTATATATGAAGCTCATACTCCATCTTCTGGGGGTCTTAGGATTAAAGAAGTTCAATATGGAGAAGATGAGAATGTTCTCCAATCAGAAAAGTTTTACTACACGAATGGGTATAAAGTAAATGATCCCAACTACTTAATAGAAAATGAATCTAAGGGAACAGTTTATTCTTCATCTCAAAATACATTGTTTGATGTAAATGGAGCAACTATTGGTTATGAAAAAGTTACTAAAGAATATTCAAATGGAGGTGAAGAGGAGTTTACCTTCCATACTTATAGCGATAAAGGAGATATTTCGGCTTCAAGAACAGTGGTATATTATTCGTTCCCAATTGTTTTTCCAGATATAAATCTAAACACTACCAAATGGTGGGAAAGAGGTCTACTTAAGCAGCATGAGGTAATAAACAAAGAATCTGCAAACCCCTTTACAAAAAAAGTAATTAATTACAATTTTAATAATACTGAAAACATCCTTGATAATCTTTATGTTATAAGCGTACCTTATGGTGGAGGATATATTGTTTATAATTACAAAACAATATCAAAAGCTCTTACTATAAATATAGTAGATAATTACAGATATGAGGGTACTAGCACTTCAAGTTTGGTTAAAACACAATATTACTATGTTGAGTCACCATCAGGTTATCAAACGAGTATACGTTCAAAGCGAAATTACATTGATGGAAAAGAATATCTAACTGAATTCAGGTATCCGTTTGATCTATACGGAATATTAGACCCCGAACCTACAGGTGGAGATGCTGCAATTGGTTATTGGAACATGGTGGATAGACATGTGGTCACACCTATCGAAACTGTTGTATCATTAAAAAATGGTGACCTGGGTGAAACTGAATATAGCTATATTTCTGGCCAACTCAATTTATTTAAAAAGCACAATTATGGAGGGGAAGAATATATAGTTCCTACATCTACCTCACAGCTAGCCCTTGCAGATCCTTCCCCAAGTCATAATTTTCTTTCTATCATCAATGTTGCGGGCTCACAGATGCCTTTACTTGATAGTGACTACAGGACAGTTGCACAATATGCATACTCCTATGATGTCAATTTAAATTCAGATGGAGCACTGCAATCATATACCGGGAGTGATGGCATATCAACAACATACACCTGGGGCCACGGCAATACATTAGTTACCTCGGAGAGTTCTAACGGTTTTACAACAAACTATATTTATGACCCATTGGTTGGTCTAACTAAAAGCACGGATCCAAATAACAGAGATACTAAATATGAATATGATCCGTACAATAATCTAAAACTGATCAGGGATCATGAGGACAATATTATTAAGCGATACAGGCATCATTACAAGGGACAGGAAGAAGAAATGGGTGGATCGATTCACGTAAATGCAAACAATCTTGAAATTAGTTTTGTCAATGAAAGCGCTGAGTCTTTTTACGGAGACACTCGCTTTATTTGGGATTTTGGGGATGGCAATGTGGTGGAAACTGAAGATGCATTTACCACACATACCTATGCCACAACTGGACAATACGATATTACATTATCAATGATTAACCCAGAGTATAATGCAGCACAAATTAGTTATAATGATCTTGAGGTAAATACATTTTATATACGTGCCTGGGCATCAATTTATTGTCAAAGTACTGGTCTTTTCCAAACAAAGTCTGGAGATTTCCATTCTGGCACCTCTTCAACATCTCACTTTTTAGCGGACGATTTTTCTGGGACATTTTGCAATGGAATTCTTCAATATAAGTGGCAGTACCGGAACCAGGGTGCTAGTTTATGGTTTTTGATAGATACATTCTCTTCAACAGAAGACTGGGATTACCTGGATATTCCTACCCATTTTACCTCAAATGTGGGGAGCTATGAAGTAAGATTAGTAATGGTAGATGACTGCGATCAGGAATTTTACTCAAACACAGTAGTATTTAACACATATGACCAGGCTTGTCCATGATTTCTATGGTTCGTCTTGCTATAATAATACTTTTTATAATCTATTTCACGACAGATTGTCATGCCCAAATAAACTTCAAAGCCACACTATCCCCCAGACATCAAAAAAAAGTCGCCCAATCGAAGGACGTCCGCACCAAAGTAAAACGCTACAAGAAATTCCTCGAAAAAGATAAAAAGAAGCAACTCAAACACTACAAAGACAGCCTGGCACAGGTGGCCTTTGATCAGATCCCATTAGACTCATCCATGGTCATCAGCCACCTGCCGGATTCTTCCAGCAGAAAAGATTCTCTCACCTGGGCATTGAACACCCTGTCGCGATACAAGCAGTTTGATCAGATCGAGGAATACTATGAAAAGATCTCGGGCCTCGATTCTTCAATGATCCCGAAATTAGACAGTGTAGACCTGGAGCCAAAAGTCAATCAGATTGCCCAAAAATACCTGCCCGATGATCTGGACCTGCCTGATTCAGACTTAAATGAAATGCAGTCCGCCCATATGCAGGGATTATCGGATGTACCCATAGACCTGACTAAAAATCCATTGAAGCAGACTTCTGTCGAAGACTTACCTGTGGAGGTACCTAAAATAAATATGGAGAAATCTCCTGAAGAGCAGGTTGGACAGCTTGCTCAGAATGTGAAAGGTGAACAATTGGCAAAGCTGCAAACGAAGATGACCAGGTTAAAGGAAAAATATGTTTCGATTCCGGACCTCAGCAAGCCGGAAGAAGGGATTAAGCGAAACTCATTAAATGGTCGCCCATTGGTGGATCGGCTATTTGTGGGAGGCAATGTCCAGATCCAGTCCACTGATCCGGTCATCCTGGATACAGACATACAGCTTGGCTATAAGATCAATAAAGACCTGAAAGTTGGTGTAGGTTTTCGGTGGCGGGAATCCTTCGCCAGGGAGGACTCCATTGCAGGTACTGTCAAGAATGCTCATGGATACAGTGGATTTATCAATCATGATATTACTAAGGGGTTCTTTGTCTATGCAGAGTACGCTGCCATCATGGATCAGCCCATTTTCAGTGAAGTTGAGGTGCCGGGACGCTGGCAATATGAGTATTTATTGGGCGTTGGCCGGGCTTTTAGCGTGTTCAAATTCCTGGACATGAACATTCTGTTCCTATATGATTTTAATCATAAGCATAACAATCTCCATCCCAGACCTTTTGAGGTGAGGATTGGGTACCAGGTGACGAAGTTGCCGAAGTTACCTTTTGGGAAGTAGTCTGAATGGGGATGATTGGGATGGATGGGATAATTGAAATAGTAAGAAGAGAAATTTTAGAAATAAATGGATCAAAATGATCACAGAAATCCCAATTCAGACAATTGATCATAAATCCCAATTTAAAACTTTAAAAGTAAACGTAACAAGCATGAGACTTCGATTAATTCTATCTACAGCAATTATTGTTGTAACAGTTTCTTTTCCTGTATGGAGTCAGACAAATTCTTTTCCAACGTCTGGAAATGTTGGAATTGGTACATCAGCGCCCATTCACCTTTTTGAAGTAAATATGGAGGACAATGTTGATTTATGCGAAGGAGGCACTGCATATGCAAGTAGTGTTTATAATGCAAACTATTTGCCAGAAAAGGCTTTTGACAATGAGTTTGATCTGTCCACAGATGCCTGGGCTACAGAAACACTTTATGAGCCATCTGAATCGTGGATAGCATATCATTTTACATCTTCCGTTATAGTAAACAAATTACGAATTCATCCAAGGAAAAATTATACAAAAGTATTATTTGATGATTTTACTATAGAAGCAAGCAACAATAGTACAGATGGTTCTGACGGTAATTGGACTGTAATTGAATCAAATATGCAAACCATAGATGAGTTTAAATGGTTTGAATATGATTTTGTTAATAATTCAGCGTATGAATGGTATCGCATACGTGGAAATGCACAGCATCATAGTGGAGCCCTTTATTATATTAATGTCGGAGAGATTGAGATGTACCAGCCAGAGGTTGAATTCAACAATATTTTAGTTGCAAAAGCAAATGGACAAGTTGGGATAGGAACTGATGACATTCCTTCTGAGTATAAGGTCGGAATTAATGGTAGGATGATTCTAGAGGAAGTAAACGTAATGCTTTCTACCAACTGGCCGGACTATGTTTTTGAAGAAAGTTACCCTCTCAAATCTTTGGAGGTTTTAGATGCATATATTTCTGAAAACAGACATTTACCCGGATTGCCAAAAGCAGTGGACGTAAGACATGAAGGTATCAATGTAGGCGAAATGAATGCGAAGCTACTTGAGAAAATTGAGGAGCTGACACTTTATCTGATCGAACAGAATGAGATGATTCTGGAGTTAAAGAAAGAGGTAACACAGTTGAAAATGATTAATCAGAAGTGAATAAGATGAAAGCTATACTCATACCCATTATTATCATGCTGTCAAATTTTGCTGTGGCCCAATCCCAGGCCCCCACAAACGGACTTGTGGCTTATTACCCATTCAACGGAAATGGTAATGATGCGAGTGGCAATGGAAATCATCTTACATTGACAAGTGACAATTATGTAAACGATCGGCATGGCAATAATAACTCTGCCTTAACTGTTTTGTCTGGTTTTTTAGGAACAGGCCCTCAAATGCTGGATGGTTCAGATAAAATTACGATAGCTTTTTGGTTCTACACCCCAAGCACAAACCCTGGAAATAGATATCCAATATACTTTTCAGGAAATGGATGGGCTGTTTCCACTAGAATGTCGACTGATACAGACCAAAGAATAAGATTCGAGAATGGAGGTGTCAATCATTCTCCATCATCAGAAAATATAGGTAACGGACTCAATAGATGGGTATTTGCCTGTGTATCTTACGATAACTTAACAAATGAAGTTATATTCTACTTTGATAACTTATCATCAAAAGTTCAATCAAAGGAGTTTGGTCAGTTATCAGCAACTGTAGATGCATCGATTGCTCAGTATTTTACCTCCGGAACGATTGGCAAAGCATTGGATGATATCAGGATTTATGACCGTGTGCTTAATGAACAGGAAATTGTTCTTTTATACAATGATGGTGGTCCACTACCTCAATCATCGAATACCTGGCAACCCAATGGAGATAATTTATTTTATGACGGTTTTGGGAATATTGGCATTGGAACAAATGAGCCTGCTGCAAAACTGACGGTCAGTGGGCCAATTCTTAGTACGGAAGTAAAAGTAAAAACAGATGTGTCCACTTATCCTGATTTTGTATTTAAGTCAGATTATTCATTACCGTCATTAGTAGAAATAGAAAATTTCATTAGGGAAAATGGGCACTTACCAGAAATACCAACTGCCGCTGATGCAGAAGATGGTATATATCTCGGAGAGATGAATATTAAGCTCTTGCAGAAAATTGAGGAGTTGACGCTTTACTTAATAGAGCAGAATAAAAGAATTGAAGAGCTTGAAAGGATGGTTCAGCAAAATGATGAGCAATCAAACTGAATTTAATAAAATATAGATAAATGCATTTCGTAGTTTCAAGACTTCCTTTCTTTTTAAATATTTGTTTTTTGGCCGGCAATATATATGGTCAAGTTAATTGGAGTGGTACAACACCTGGGGACATATATTACAACTCAGGTAACGTTGGTATAGGTGTTACTACACCTTCTCAGGCCCTTGATATCAGTGGAAGTCTCCAGGTTACTAATGATATTATCATTGGTAATTATCTTAGAAGTAACAAGGGATACGTGGACGTGAAGCCTTCCAATGAAAATTATGGTATCCGCCTTAGAAATGATAATACTGACGACTACGGGAATTTGCGTGTTTATTCAGCAGGATTCGGTTTAGCTTATAATTCTGCTGTTCCCGCTCTTAGGATCGATTCACAAAATGATATTTATGTTAAAAACTACCTTCGGAGCGAACTAGGCTATCTAAGTATAAAACCTTCTAATGAAAATTATGGGATAAGAATTTACAATGATGACACGAATGACTTTGGTAATTTACGCGTATTCTCAGGAGGTTTAGGATTTGCGTATAATCTTGCAGTACCTGCTCTTAGAATTGATTCTCAAAATGATGTATACATTAAAAATTATTTACGTAGTGAGGTTGGTTACATCGAAACCTAGTAATGAAAATCATGGTATTCGTTTACGGAACGATGATACAGATGACTATGGGAATCTCCGTGTCTTTTCAGAAGGATTTGGACTTGCTTACAACCTGGCGGTGCCAGCTTTAAGAATCGATCCTCAAAATGATGTCTATATTAAGAACTACCTGAAAAGTGAAAAAGGTTATTTGGATGTGAAACCCTCTAATGATAATTACGGTATCCGTCTCAGAAATGACGAAACAGATGACTTTGGTAATTTACGGGTTTTTACAGATGGGTTTGGGTTCGCATATAATAGCAATGTCCCAGCTATTTTGATTACCATCCAGAATCATGTGCAAATAGAGGATAACTTAATAGTTGGTGGAAGCCTGGAAGTTAATAGCTTATCAGTCAATGGAGAGCCCATTGGATCGTCTGGTTCCGGCTCTTCTGGTTTATGGACTTTGAACGGAAATGATATCAGCTATGGCGCTGGAAATGTATCCATTGGCAATGCCACTATCCCAGCAGGTTATCAGTTTTCTGTCGATGGGAGAGGAATTTTTGAGGAAGTGGTTGTTAAGCTGTCCGAAAGCTGGCCTGACTATGTTTTTGAGGATGTGTATGTTTTAAAACCACTAGATGAACTTGAGGTTTTTATTTCTGAGCATAAACACCTTCCAGAAATCCCTAGTGCTGGTGAGATAGACCAAGATGGCGTCTCTTTAGGGGCGATGAATGCCCTTCTTTTGAAGAAAATCGAGGAGTTGACTTTGTATACTATTAACCAGCAGAAACAACTTGATAAACAAGCTAAGCAAATTGAGTTGCTTCTTTCGATCAAAAATTGATATTCTATTGGATTAGTGTATCCATTTGATAAGGAACATAAGGTACCTAAGCTATGCGTTGTTTTGGACAAAGCCTTACAACACCTTCTGTAAAGCTTCACAGGACCTTGCGTAAAGCTTCATGAAGCCTCCTATGAAGCCTTACGAAAGCCCCCATAAGGCTTTACGTCGAGCCCTATGAAGCCTTGTAGGTAATCATGTTAAGTTTTATACTGGAAAATGACATTTTCACAGTCAATACAACTCATTCTATTCTTGCCCTTTTAAAAGTATGGATTGATGAGTTGATTAAAACTTTTCACATAATGTCAGTATATAATCATGACACCCTGGGGAGATATAAATAATATTTTTGAATAAAACGTGATGTCAAATATAAATCTTCATTTATCTTAACAGGTAATATCGAAAGATCCATTCACACCCATAAATAACTGATTGTGAAAAATTACCACTATTTCTCTCTCTTTATTTTTGCATCCATCTTACTAATCCAATGTGGTGAGAAGGAAGCTGAAACAGGCACAGTTGAATTCAATTTTAGTAATGCACAGAACACAGGTGCTAGAATTCTTGAAGAAACGATTGACAAAATAGTAATTTCCATTGAGACTATTGACGGGGAATTATTGGTTGAAAGCCACGAAATCAACGTCTCTACTTTTGGAACGGGCTACATTTCAAAACCCTTTATCATGGTGATCGGAGAATATAAAATCACAGAATTTCTGGTATTGAATGAGTCTGATGAAATCATTTATGCAACGCCAAAAGATGGATCCGCTCTTGCAAGTTTAGTTGATAATCCTCTTCCTATATCCTTCCAGGTTCTTTCTGATGAGATTACAAAGGTTAATATTGAGGTGATTGAGACCGCCACCCACGATCCGGAAGATCTGGGATACTCTACTTTTTCTTTTGATATTATACCAACTCAGGAGATCCTCATTAGTGTTTTAGATCAGCTTGAAAACGGTGACTATGCATTTGTGTCTTCCGATCTCACTGTTTATTTTGATGGAGATTCTGCATTTTCAAGGCCTTTGGGAGATTCCATTAATGTCGTTAAGGTAAGGAGAGATGTTGCAGAAGTTCAATTGAAATTTGCTTCGGAGTCTGGTAGTACGAAGGAGATCGTTATTGGGTCAGATACTTTGGGTCAATATCGAACAACACCACTTACAGTAATTTTTCAATTCCCAGTAGACATCACTTCAGAATTACTGGCATATTATCCACTTGACAATAGCGGGATTGATTTAAGTGGTAATAATCTTGATTGTGAAATTGTAGATGCTTCACCTATAAATGATTTAAATGGAAATGAAAATAGTGCAATGGCATTCTCTGGTTTAGATCAATACCTTACTCGCAATGAGTTTCCTGATATTGAAATTGATGATTCATTGTCATTTTCACTCTGGTTAAACACTGAGGAAATAATTACAGAGAGCAAAATCATCCTGTCTAAAATGGATTCCACCTACGATTACAGAGGATGGGCAATTCTAAGAATAAACGCTGAGCCTAATAAGTTGTTCCTAATTCTTAGAAACAAGGGTGGAAATGGAATTAATGAAATCAGATGTTCAATACCCTTTACTACTTTCGATGAATGGGTACATTTAGTCATTACATATAATGGGTCCGTTGATGCCTCTGGAGTAAACTTTTTTATCAACGGGAGCCCAGTTGATAAGACAATAGTTTATAATAATCTGACCTCGACTATTTTAACTGATGCTCCATTCAATATTGCGAGTAGAAATAATGGAAATGGGAGTTTTAATGGAGCCTTGGATGAAATTAGAATTTATGAAAGTGTCTTAACAATGTTGCAGATTAATAAACTGTACAATCTTGAATAGATTATAACTTAAAAAAACCGTAATATTTTTGTCAATATAAGTTTGTTTGGTACCTAGTGAGCTTTCACATTTAAAGTCTGGTTTATTATGATCTTCGTGACTAAAGGTTAATAATAAATTGAAACTCACTTGATTCCCTCCATAAACAAGGAATCAGGCTTAAACACTACCTCCCCCTCTCCATCCAGGTTGAAATTGCTCCACTCAGGAATTGAACTTTCAAATGCATTGACCTTGTGTACCTCTTTAAATCCAACATCTTCCAGCAACTTCTTTAATGAATATTGGTCATACATCCATTGGTGTATCTCTCCCTCGGATCGAAATTTTCCAACCTGATAGTATTTTTTACCAGGCAAAAATTTATGAATGAGCGAACTTAGAACTGACCGAACAAAAAACATCTTGGCTGAACTGCTCATGCTGTTGAACTTCTTAAGCTTTTGACTTAAAGAAAGTTTTGACGACGAACCCTCTAAAAGAGGCCTTACCTCCTCTCCTAATCGCGAGAGCACAAATGATTTATTCCCGGGGTTGCTTTGTAAATAAACCTGCATTTCACCTCCTGAATGATCACGTACTACCTGATCATACAACTCCAGCATCATCCATTCATAATTTTCCTTTGACTCTTTGGTTGGATTCTGAATATTCTGATCAAGGAATCTTAGATAATTTCTGATGATGCCCTCCAGATCAGGGACGGCAATTCTGATCACCCCACCTGGTTCAAGCACCCTAAAGCACTCAGACATAAATGTCTTTGCTGTGGATTTGGGAATATGCTCCAGTACATGCGAGTGATAGACAACTTTCAAACTTTCATTCTCAAAGGGCAAACCTTTTGTTACATCACAATGAATCACACCAGGATCAGCAGGCAACACATCTATATTAAGCCAATCCTGATGAAATCGTTTTCCACACCCTACATTGAGATATTTAAGTTTTGATTCGACTTTCATTATCAATTTGATCGATTATAAAGCTCTATGTATTTAGGGACCAGGACAGCATCACTGAAGAAACTTTCAATCTTTTGCCTGGCTCTTTTTCCAGCGTTGACTCGTTTTTTCTCATCTTGAAAATGAATTATTCCCTCAGCTAGTGCATTTGAATCTTTGTTAGGAGCGAGGAAACCATTCTCATGATGTGAAACCATATCCGAGACCCCGCCACAATCAAATGCTACGACTGGCAACCCACAGGACATGGCTTCCATCACAGTATTAGGCAGATTGTCCTGGATTGATGGCAGCACAAACACATCAGCAAGATTGTAAATNTCATTCAGTTTCTCTTCAGAGCTTATCTGCCCCATAGATGTCGCTTTCCCATCAAAAATATGATCTGGTTGTTTACCAAAGGTGAGCAAATGCATATTCGGAATGGACTCTTTTAGTGATGAAAGGGCCGCAAGTAAGTAGCTAAAACCTTTCCGCTCATCTTTTAGATCAACCGCGCCAAATAAAATATAGAAGTCATTCGGGTCAAGGTCGTATTCCTCTTTGAGATCTCCATTATCAAGAGGTTTGTAAATATTGGTATCTATCGGTGTTGGTAAAACATTGATATTCCAATTGTGAAAAACTGTGCTATTCCCAGCACATTGGGCCAGCCAATTACTGGTTGTAAGCAAGTTAAATGAGTTTTGGCTCCAGGATTGTAGTTTCTGAGCCTGAATGTCTTTTGAAAACTTGTTATTTTTTAAATAGAAGCAATCATCACAGGTGTTCTGATACTTCTCACAATGCAAAGCATAATGACAACCACCAGTAAAGGACCACATGTCATGTTGGGTCCAGAACACCTTCTTTTTTTCAGACAATCTGGCTATCTCCCTGATAGACACAAATCCGAAGTTGATCCAATGCAAATGGATAATGTCGGCTTGTTCAACCAGCGGATGAGTTGAAAGCTTTAAACCCGATCCCACTGAAAATTTGTATAAGTATTTTTTATGGCTGACATTGAATAAGACCTGAAGTCGCTCCATGATAAAGGAGAGCTTGATCTTTAATCTGTTTAAAAAAGTGTCTTTGAAGATTGACCTGATCTGAGAGTCGTCATAAAACTGTACCACCCTGAGATCCACATCCAGCCCATGCTTTTTCAGTGCGAGATAATGCCTTTTTGCGCAAACCGCTGCCCCGCCATAGTGACCGAAAGTACTGAGAATCAATACTTTCATTCCCTGATCGCGTAAAGATTCAATTGCATATCCATTCCGGTATCACTTGATCTCCATGACCCGGTCAATGGACTATTCTGATAATTGGCATTTTCTATAAAATACCTGAATCCGGCTGACTCGATCGTTGTCAGTAATTCAGCCATATGCTGTTGCTGTCCTGAAAATGTATGAATTTCAACAAAGAGCTTTTCCACTCGGTGCAACTCATCCTTGCAATCTTTGATCAGGTCAAATTCCGCTCCTTCAACATCCAACTTAAGAAGATCAATGTGATCATATGCTTTAAGGAAATCCCTAAGCCTGACGCTGTTTACCTGAATGTCTCCTCCATCTGATATATATGCACCATCTGCTTTGTTCCTGAACAATTTAATTCCTATGTCATCTGTCCAAACTGCCTCATTATGAGACTCTACACCTTCGAGATGCGATAGATTCTTTATTTGGGTATCAAAAATATCCGGGTCTGCCTCAAAAGCGATCACTCTTGAGTTAGGGTACTGCTTTTTGAAGTATAGCACAGAAAGCCCAATATTACTCCCACAATCGATAATCAAAGGCTGCGCATTGTTTGTCTGAAATTTATATACCTCTTTAACAAAAATATCGTGGAACTGCCATAGAAAGGACATGTTGTCTGCATACTGAAATTTTCTGCCATGCAATTTAAATGTGCCGGGACGATATCGCTCTCGTTCACCATGACCAATACTTAATCGAACAAATTTTCGACCAGACTTCTTTGATAAAATCTCAAACGCACCCTTAAATATTACTTTGAATCCAAACAGCCCTTTCAGCAGCATTTTTTTGAGATGAGATATATATTATTGCCTAGATTAAACATTTTATGACTGAACATCCTCCAATACTTATACTCATATTTAACCGGCCAGATAAAACCGAATTGCTAATTAAACATTTATCTGTCGTAAAACCTCAAAAATTGTATATCGCTGCCGATGGACCACGTACAAAAGCAGAGCATAAACTAACTGAAAAAACACGAAAGGTCATTGAAGACCATATCAATTGGGATTGTCAGATTCAGAAACTTTATCGTTCTGAAAACCTTGGGCTAAGAATTGCAGTAAGTTCTGCTATTGACTGGTTTTTTGAATCAGAGCAGGCAGGAGTGATATTAGAAGATGATTGTCTTCCGGATCCTTCATTTTTTCAGTTTTGCAGCGAATTGTTAGCTAAATATGAAGATAATAAAAGGATCATGCATATCTCAGCACTTAATTCATTCCCCAATCAATCCAATCCTAATGGATATTATTTTTCAATTTACCCAAAAAGTTGGGGCTGGGCTACATGGAAACGTGCATGGGTGAAATATGATGACTCAATAGAGAAATACCAGGTTGCAACTAAAAGTGATAAGTGGAAACAGATGTTTCAAACATCTCTCGGAATGACTTTTTGGAAGTTGATCATAGAAAAGATGTCTTTCAAAAACAGTAAAATGCGATCCACATCCTGGGCCTATTTTTGGACACTAAGTATTAGATATCATGATGGACTATGTATCAATCCCTATGTAAATACAATTAAAAATATTGGGTTTGATCTTGACGCTACGAATACGAGTGAATCAGGGAATTTCTCTGATTATATGAGAAACATGCCTGTGGAATCTATTCAATTCCCACTAATTCACCCAACTAATTTTCAATCGAATAAAGAAGATGACGATAAGTTCCTTAAATTTCACCTGATCAATTCCAGGACACGAAGATTCCTGATTTATCTTAAGATGCTTTTCCCTTTTTTAAAACCTCTCAGGTAGTCATCTGTTTTCTTTCCAGGTATATGAAACCACCAATAAGCAGTAAAGCAGTCAGTGAGCAAATTATAATGATCACATTCCCAACCCTTACACTAACTGGTTCGTATCTGAAGGTAATTTGGTGTTCTCCCGCAGGCACTTCCATTCCCCTGAGAATGTAATTAACTCGACCATAGTCTACCTGCTCGCCATCCAGGTAAGCATTCCAACCCGGCTCATAATACACATCCGAAAACACTACCAACTGAGGGTCTGAAGAGTTGAAATCATACACCATTTTTTCAGGGTGATAACTTGCCAATTCGATAGTCCCATTTTGTGAATAAGTGGATTGGGCATCAAAAATCCCTTCGAATCTTTTATCAAAAACCGCTGTCTCACCTGTTTCGATAGAATTCAACATATCAATCTCCTCATTTGGATTCTCTACCATCTGTAAGCTATTCACAAACCAGGCATTTCCTAGTGCCCCGCTGTTTCTTTGTGCTATAGCCTGATTCTGCTCATTTGAAGTAATAAAATATTTTACATTCAGCATGTTGATCACCTGCTGATTTCCCTGGCTTAAATGTCTCTCAATAAGTTCCTGGTATCGTTGAATTTTAATGGCATTATACCCTCCCACTGAGTAGTGAAAATAGGACGTAATACCATCCTGATCCAATCTCCTCGTAGTATTAAAAACGCGGTAGTAACCTTTGTCCTGCAGAATCTGATTATCAGCCTGGGTAGGTTGCAGCAAGCTGTTGTTTCTTTTGGTCTCAAAGTCTGATGCTCCAATATAACGTTTATTGACAGTCCATAAGTCAAAGAGAATAAGCAATCCAAGACCGACAATCACGTAGTTTAATTTGATGTAACCTTTGAGATAGGTCCACAAAAGCCCTCCAGCCAAAGCAGTAAAGACAAGTCCTCTTATGATGTCTGAAACAAACAAAGACTTTCTATCTTTTACAATGGCATTTACAAGCCACTCCGGAAATCCATAATTAGCGTCTCCAGCACTCTTGAAGTTGAAGAATGCATCCTTGAACAACATAAAAATGACACCAATGACACCAATAGCAATCAATCCGTGAACGGTTTTATTGGCCAGC
>JAHCMM010000014.1 GCA_019192515.1 Cyclobacteriaceae bacterium SS2 | reverse complement strand
AGTGTTTTCCGGATAGATCATGTGGATCTCTTCGGTATACTCATCACCATAGGTGTAAGTGCCAGAACCAGCAGCATAAACCTCGTCTCCATTCCGGTCATATTTTATCCAGGTGAAATGTGTAGGGGTTAGTAGCTTTAGTGACCCAATGAATTCCGGATATTCAATGTAGGGTTCTCCCAGGGTTTCCTTATACGATTGAAGCTGCCAGGTACCCACTAATTCTGTGTTTTTATTCACCGGAACCTTGGTTCTTTCCCATATCTCTTCAATTTTCACGGTGTCACGTTCTATGATTTCGCCCGATTCAGGATCGGTTATTTCATTGACAAAATATCCAGTATGTAGCCATTGCCCGTCCTTGAATTCTACATCGAATGGAATTGGTTGTCCTATCAGACTTTCCAGAGGTGGATAGAAAAAGGCAATATATTCAGTGTAATGATCACCGGAAAATTCATAAGTACCACCACCCATTCCAATCAGTCTTTCGTTTTTCTTATCGAAGTTGAGCCAGACGAAAGAGTTGGGAGTAATATGTTTCTGGTACATGATAGAATCACCGTGTGACTTCCATTTTTTGTCCAGGTCGTGATCTACGTATTTAATCAAATTCCATGACCCTTCAACCGTTTCTGCTGCTTTCTCTTTGGTGGCTTTTTTATCTGAACAAGATATGGATATAATTAAAACTGTCACGATGAAGTAGGGTATTCGTAGAGGAGGCATGAGTTCTAATGTTGTTACATTTAAAAGTTAGATAAAAAATGGTATTATTAAAAGTATTTGGGGTATAATATAGATTGCGGGTGCTAAATCATAACAGATAGTTCATTAATTCTGAATATGATTAACTTTAAACAAACAATGAGAGAATAATTGTGTTGCTGCTTCTCATTATACTGCGATTGCTGCCTCTTGATGAACAGACTCTAGCTGGTGAAACTTACTTTACAGGAGTTTACCAGGGTAAGGTCCTATTTATCCAGAATCCTTATGATCCAACTGCTTCGCAGTTCTGTATCAAGGAGCTATATATCAACGGCAGAAAGAAATCATTCAATCCCAGGGTGAGTGCTATTTCCGTCGATTTTGACAAAGTAGATCTTTATGCCCCGGTCACCATTAAGATCATTCACAAAGACAGCTGCGATCCCATTATCTTAAATCCTGATGCTATCTTCTTTCACAGCACTTTCAACTTCAAGGAAATTATCCTGACCGACTCCTCACTCTCATGGAAGGCAGTGGGTGATAAGCCAGGTGCTCAGTATGTGGTAGAACGCTATGAGGGTGGCATATGGGATGAAGTAATGACTTTGGAGGCCAAAGGCGTTTATGCCGGCACAGATTATGAATACACACCTAATCTTGAGGAAGGGGCTAACAAATACAGGATCAAATATATCTTCCCTGACAGCAAATACCTTTACTCACGCGAGCTGGACTATCACTTCTATCCTGAGCCGGTCACGTTTTACCCGAAAAGCACCAATCATATGCTCAAATTCTCCAGAAATACCTCTTTCAAGATCTATGATCCCGAAGATAAGATGGTCCTGGAGGGGGTAGGTACCCAGGTGGATGTGAGGCGACTATGGAAAGGTGAGTATATTATTTATTTTGATGGAAAGGATCCGGGATCATTCATCAAAGAATGATTTAGAAAATCTCCACCCCGAAGAACCTACTCAATACAGTCAGGAGAAAGATGATTCCAAGTATAGCTGGGCAGAGGTAGCTTACTGCAAAGTCAATATACTTTTCTATCAGCGTACCCTTGAACGCAGGAAAGCCTTCTTCAATTTCCTTGTTGAGGTTATGTTTTTTCCAGACATAAGCGGCAAAGACAGTCATCAAGAAGCCTCCCAGCGGGAGCAAGGTGTCGCTCCCTATATGTTGCACAAAGTCCAGAAAATTGGTAGGGTTTTCTGCTCCGAAATAGGTGATGAAATTGGTAAAGAAATGTGAATCTCCATTTGAGATGAGTGAAGGCACCCCCATCATGAATATGAATAATGCAATAACCCATACTGCGTGACTTCTTTGAATATTCAATTCATCCACAGCATAGGTTACCGGTACCTCAAGCAGGGAGATGGTAGAGGTAAGTGCTGCAAAAGAAAGCAGTAAGAAGAACAAACCACCCACAATACGTCCCAGCACAGGGCCAATGGACTCAAAAGCACCAGGCAACACAGTGAAAATTAAGCCCGGTCCTCCCTGAACAGTTTCTACTGCACCACTGCTGATGTATGCGGCAAACGGAAACATCATCAGACCGGCCAGGAAAGCGATACCCGCGTCGGCCACAGTGATCATAGCTGCTGATGAGATGATATTATCTTGCTTGGAAACATAGCTTCCATACGTGATCAGAGCACCCATTCCCAGGGAAAGTGAGAAAAAGGCCTGTCCGAGTGCATTGTAGATCACTGAGAAATTGATCTCAGAAAACTGAGGAACGAGATAATAAGAGATACCTTCGAATGCATGTGGCAGGGTGAGGGAATAAATCACTAACAAAACGATAATTCCAACAAGTGTCGGCATCAGGATCTTGGATGCTCTTTCAACACCCCCGGAAATGCCTTTGCTCACCACAAAAGCTGTGGCAATCATAAAAATAATTCCATAAAGCCCGACCCTTCCAATGTTGTTGATGTATTCGTTAAACTGTCCACCTATTTCAAAGTTGCCGAAGCTTATCTGAATGAAATATCCAAATGCCCAACCAGCTACCACGTTATAGAAAGATAGAATCAGAATACCAGCCAGGATGCCGATCTTCCCTAAAAAACTCCACTTGGGAAATCCCAGCGCTATGAATGCACCAACCGGGTTTTTTTGTGTTTTCCTACCAATAGCGATCTCAGTGACCATTACCGGGAAGCAGAGCAGGAAACAAAAGATCAGGTACATGATTACAAAAGCAGCACCACCACCATTTGCAACTTCAAAGGGGAACTTCCAAATATTCCCTAAACCTACTGCTGAGCCGGCTGCCGCCAGAATAAAACCTGCTTTACTGGAAAATGATCCCCTGTTTGTTGCCATTGGTTGATGATTAAACGCTCAAATATAGCAAAAGGGAATCTAAGGAATAATTCCGGAAAATTGTTACAAATCTTCCTCGTCTACCTGCAGCTCATAAGGGAGATTGAACAGATGGTTTTTCTTAATAGCATCGGAAACTTTGTTAGGAACAAATTTTTCCCATCCAGGCTCTCCCTGAGTAATCATTTCTAATACATTATCCGAAATGATATGCATATATTCAGCTTTGGCACCCTTCAAATCCGCAATTTGCTTGTTGTCCTGAAAGTAGCTGAACAGTTTTTGTAAATGTGGTGGAGGAGTAAACGATTGACTTGTAAGTAACTTATCAGATCCTGGCTCCAGGGTAGGGTATACGTATAGCTTGACGTTGCTACCAAAAAGCCTGCTAAAGGATTCAAGAATACCTCCGTTCAGGTTTTCATAATACTTTTCGTCAAATATTCTTACCAGGTTAAAGTAGCCAACTACAATACCAATTTTCTTTCGCCTGGTGAATTGTGACAGATAGGCAGCCAATTTGTAGTGTTCCTGGTAATTAGAGATCATTACATTTTGTCCAAGAGAACACAGGAGGTCCACCCGGTCAAGGAAATCATTTTCATCAATTTGACCTTCCATGGTGAGGTCGTTGAGCGTGAGCTCACATATGGGTAAGATCTTGCTGATCTCAACGTCTTCTTCATGTCGATATGCCCGCATTCCAGTGAGCATCATATCTACATTGACATGCGTAACAGGTTTGAAACGACCACGTAAAACAAAAATATGCTTTTTATAAAGTGCTGCAGATGGCTGTAATACATTCCCTTTTGGGTCAAACATGGTGGCATGTGTCAAGCCATTTTTCACCAGCTTAAGGCTCATGAGTCGATTATCCACATGGTGAAAATCAGGACCCTCTATCCTAAAGAAGTCAATCTCTAATCTGCCCGAATGAAGATTATCTGCCAGTGAACTGATAATATCTTCCGGTTCGCTATAGGAAAAGCAAGCATGTATGAGGTTTACACCCACAATTCCCAATACCTGCTGCTGCCATAAGGCATCAGTATCTCTCAGCATCACATGAATGATGCAGTCGTTGGGCTCCGAGTTGGAGTGTTTTTGAAACCGAAGCCCAATCCACCCGTGGCCTTCATTCGTTTTCTTATAGTTGAGTACTTCAACAGTATTGGAGAAAGCAAAGAAATGAGATCGTTTGGCGCGGTGGGTGAGGCGTTGTGATAGAAGGGAATACTCCCTGTTGAGCATCTTCATCAGTTTCTCTTCGCAAACATAGCGGTCACATTTTCCATAAATGGCATCACTAAAGGTCATGTCATATGCTGACATGGTTTTTGCGATGGTGCCGGATGCGGCGCCAGCCTTAAAAAAGTGATCAGCCACCTCCTGGCCTCCACCTATTTCAGCTATAGTACCGTAGATTTTATCATCGAGATTTAGCTGTAATGCCTTCTCCTTTGTTGTTAGTTTTTTGAAATGCTCCATACCCTCAAGACCAGAAATATCTTTCATAAAATTATCTGATACTTTCCTTAAAGAAAACCGTTTGACCTTTTATTATAAAAAAAGCCGACAAAGCCGGCTTTAGTTCAAATAATCTAAAAATTATCTCCTATTGGTATAAGGAATATGGGAATTTGTTAGCCTTAATCATCTGCTCTGCGATGTTTCTCCGCAGTTCTGTGGTGTTGATCGGTTCCGATTTGGTGAATCGTTTTAAGCNCATCAACATGACTTTTAGCTCATCCNCTGTAGTAAAAGAAGAGACTGCCTCATCGCCATGGCTTTTAATCTTTCGAACGGCTTCATATAAATAAATCCGACCAAGGTTCTGATACAGTCTGCTTCCATCCTCTCCATATAATTTCATTAATTTCTCTATACGTAACAGTACAGATTCTGCCACATAAATTTCAATGACCATGTCAGCGATGTGCATCAGGAGTTCCTGCTCATCGTTGAGCTTGGGTCCGTAGACTTCTGCAGCTTTTCCTGCAGTCATTAAAAGAGCTTTCTTTAAATTCTTTAGGGTTTCCTTTTCACTGGCCAGCGGTACTGATTTGTCGATTGAGCCAAAAGCAGGAACGGATGTCAGTTCCTTGGCTACTTGCTGAGCAGGAGTGAAGAAATCCATTTCACCTTTCATGGCTTTTTTGAAGATCATCCCGACAAGGAGCATGCGATTGATCTCGTTGGTGCCTTCATAGATTCGGGTGATCCGGGCATCACGGTAAGCCCGCGCCATAGGAGCTTCTTCTGAGAAACCCATACCACCATAGACCTGAACACCCTCGTCCACAATAAAGTCCAGTGCTTCAGAACCATGTATTTTGATAATGGCACACTCCACAGCAAATTGCTCAAGACTTTTGAGTTTGGCTTCATTGGAATCCATACCCTCATCAATCAATTGATGGGTGTAATCATCAATATTTTGACCAGCCCGGTATGCGGCCGATTCGATGCCAAATGTTTTGACGGCCATTGATGCCAGTTTTTGCTTAATCGCACCAAAACTGGAAATGGATACGCCAAATTGTTTTCGCTCATTGGCATAATTGGTAGCCAGTGTAGCAATGTGCTTACAGCCATTGATGACGCCCGCACCGAGCTTGATACGTCCGGCATTCAATACATTTACGGCGATTTTGAATCCATTCTCGCGTTCCGAAAGTATATTTTCAACCGGAACTTTACAGTCGTTGAAGAAAACCTGACGAGTAGAAGATCCCTTAATACCTAACTTTCGCTCTTCATCATTCATCGTGATGCCGCCAAAGGATTTTTCAACCAGAAAAGCTGTTAGGTTTTTGTCATCATCTATTTTGGCAAACACAATAAAAAGGTCTGCAAATCCCGCATTGGAGATCCACATTTTCTGACCATTGATTAAATAGTGTTTGCCATCTTTGGTAAGTGTAGCTTTAGTCTTGCCTGAGTTGGCATCAGAACCGGCATCAGGCTCAGTTAGACAATAGCATACTTTCCATTCACCTGTTGCCAACCTGGGCAAATATTTTTGTTTTTGCTCCTCAGTACCATAGAACAATATGGGGAGCGTACCAATTCCTGTATGAGCACCATATGCTGTAGAAAACGATCCTGAAGATGCAATGATATCAGCCATCAGCATGCTGGTGTTGAAGCTCATCCCAAGCCCGCTGTACTCTTCCGGCACCGAAACACCCAGTAGTCCCAGCTCACCTGCTTTTGTCATGATGGAAGACATCAGGCCTTCTTCCATTCCATCTATTCTGTCTACATGAGGAAAAATCTCTTTATCAAGGAAATCCTGAGCCGCTGCGGCCATCATCTTTTGTTCATCAGAAAACTCTTCTGGGATAAATACATCTTCAGCCCGAGTCTCTTTTATGATGAATTCTCCGCCTTTTATTGAGGTTTTATTTGCTACTGCTTCCATGTTGGTTAACACTAAAATATGTTATGCATGCATACTAAATCAAAGGTAAAGAAAAATGTTATGCATGCATAACAAATTGAAAATTATTTTTGATCCCATAGAATCAAAGGACATTTTGATCCATTTAAATCAATGAAGTACCATTCAAAAGAATTTGATTTTGATAAGTAAACTCATTCATTAGCTTTAAGTTTTTCAAATGTGAATGGATATGAATAGGATACTTATAGTTTTAACAATGGGATTGTTAGTTGCCTGCGGAGGCAAGGAAGACCCGAAAGAGGAAGGGGTATTTCCGTATCCCATCCAGCAAACGAAGTTGGATAACGGTCTCAATGTGGTGACTGTACCTTTTAACAGTCCTGGTATTGCCGCTTTCTATATTGTGGTAAGGGTAGGGTCTCGGAATGAAATTGAAGAGGGAAAAACCGGTTTTGCTCATTTCTTTGAACACATGATGTTTAGGGGGACAGACAAATACCCAAAGGACAAATACAGCGAAGTACTTAAGTCAATTGGAGCAGCTGCCAATGCCAATACCTGGTTTGACAGAACTGTCTATCATATGACAGGAAATGCGGAGATGCTTGACAAAATGTTTGAGCTGGAGGCTGACAGGTTTATGAATCTAAATTATTCTGAAGCTGACTTTAAGGTTGAGGCTGGAGCAGTAAAAGGGGAGTACACTAAAAACTATTCCAGCCCATACATGAAATTGTATGAGAAAACATACAATACAGCTTTTACTGATCATACATATTCACACACTACAATTGGTTTTTGGGAAGATGTAGTGGATATGCCCAACCAGTATGAATATTCATTGCAGTTTTTTGACAGGTGGTACCGACCTGAATATAGTACCATCATTGTAGTAGGGGATGTGACACAGGAAAAGGTCAACGCCCTGGCTAAGGAATATTTTGGAGAATGGGAGCCTGGTACTTATTCCCAACAGGTACCGGTAGAGCCTGAGCAGACTGAGACACGGTATGCACATATTCAGGAGCAAAATTTCCCTCCTGTACTCTCACTTAATTATAAAGGACCTGCATATTCTGTAGATGATCTGGATATGGCGGCCCTTGATGTGATTGGGACACTGGCTTTTTCAGAGCGATCTCCCATCTACAAAAAGCTTGTAGAAGAGGAGCGAATCGTGAGGCAGTTGTCAGCTGGTGGCTATAATAC
>JAHCMM010000130.1 GCA_019192515.1 Cyclobacteriaceae bacterium SS2 | reverse complement strand
AAACTTTTGTATGTTTTGTCCAGAAGCATCATCTGTTCAGCATTTAGCCCCAGGGTACCTCTTTTTTCATATACGGCTTTGATCCTGGTCCACAACGCTTCATTTTGCTTGATCTCGTTGTTGAAGGCTGAAAGCACAGGCGATGCTTCCCTGGTCACAGCCTGTAACTCATCGCTGGTCTCCGCTGAGTTTTGATTGAAAAGGACGGATGAAACGCGTGAGAGCAATTCTCCGGAAGCCTCCAAAGCCTCAATCGTATTCTGAAAGGTAGGTGTTTCCTTATTTTCAGTGATGGCATCAATTTCCTGTTTCGCCAATTTGATCCCTTCCTCGATTGCTGGCATATAATGTTGTGTCTGGATGTCAGTGAACGGGGGTACCTCAAATGGAGTGTTGAATGCCTGAAGCAGTGGATTCGTCATGTTGATTTTGGAGATTTACAAATTCGTTAAAAAAGTGCGGCAAAGGTAAATTGATTAAGCCTTACCTTTGCCAGTCCGATTCAAATTCTAATCAGAGATTGTCAATTACATGAGAAAACTACTCCTGATCCTATTTTGTTCCCTCAGTTTAATTGCGTTTAGTCAGGACGTTGCAAACCTCAATTCGCCCTATCATGCAATCAACACACACCTTCATTATTTAAAAAGCCAATACTATAATGATTCCCTGGCTGCAGCTCCATTCCATACAGGCAACAGAACCATCGGGGATGCCATCCAGGTGGCTGTCAAGCTAAAGCAAATCATTGATGGGGAAGGCGTATATATAGACCTTGAAGATATCCCTAAGCAGCCTGACTACTATGATTCTACTGTCAACAGGCACAGGTATGTGCTGACTGAACAATATCCAACCATATACGTGGAGCGCCAGGGAGAGTCGTGGTACTATTCAGAAAAATCTATTCGGGAGATAAGACGTATCCATGCCGGCATTTTCAGATATGGTACCGGATGGCTGTTGAATCTTCTACCAAAGCTAGGTACGCAGGAGATTCTGGGTCTGCATCTATATCAATTCCTGGGTGTGTTGATACTGGCACTCTTGGGGGTAATGATACATAAGCTACTCAGTGTGTTATTTAACTGGTTATTTGTCAAAATAATTATGCGAGCAGGGTATTCGGACCTCGCCAATGGATACCTTCTGCCAGTGGCCCGGCCGGTGAGCTTGTTCTTTGTGTTTGCGTTAATAGTCATCTTTGTGCCGGCGCTGCAGCTACCATCTGAGATCTCATGGATCCTCATGACCTTCCTCAGGGTACTGGTACCAATCTTCGGAACCATCGTTTTTTATCAGCTGGTCAACATCCTGGCCCTTTATCTCAAACATCTGGCTGAAAAAACCAAGTCCACTCTGGATGATCAGTTGGTGCCTCTTGTCAGAAAGACCCTGAAAACATTCGTGGTTGTTATCGGATCGCTCTTCGTGTTGGACAACCTGAACATTGACATCATTCCTTTACTCACGGGGCTATCCATTGGTGGTCTGGCATTTGCATTGGCTGCCCAGGATACCATCAAGAATTTCTTTGGTTCTCTCATGATCTTTGTGGATAAACCATTCCAGATTGGTGACTGGATCACCGCCGGCGATATATACGGCACCGTGGAAGAAGTTGGGTTTCGTAGCTCCCGGATCAGGACATTCAGAAATTCTGTGATGTATGTACCTAATAGCAAGCTGGCTGACAGCACTGTGGACAACCATGGTCTACGGCAATACAGACGGTTTTATACCCAGATAGCACTGACTTATGACACGCCCCCTGAATTGATCCAGACATTTGTAGAGGGCCTCAGGAAGATCGTGGAGAATCATCCGGATACCCGAAAAGATTACTACAATGTCTATTTCAATGACATGGCCTCATTCTCACTCAATGTGATGTTCTACATCTTCTTTGAGGTGCCCGGTTGGCCGGAAGAATTGAAAGCCCGGCATGAGATCCTTATGGAAATCATGAAGCTTGCTGAGAAGCTGGGTGTGAATTTCGCATTCCCTACTCAAACCTTGCATATGGAGAATTTCCCCGGACAGCCGTCTCTTTCTCCTTCATATATCAGCAAGGATGAAATGCGCCTGAAGCTGGACGAGTATTTTCAGAAGAATAAGTGAAAGACTACAGATCATTGATAAAATATTAAACTCAAATTATCAATTTCCTTAAAATGTTTATCTCTTGTAACCAGCGAAGCTGAAAATTCAACTGATTGCGATGCTATCCACAAATCATTTATGGGGATAGGTTTCCCCCTTTGCTTGAGACTTTTTTTTATTTCTGCAAACAAGTAAGACGTAGTAATAGAAATATTTAAAACATTAACAGTAGGCTGTTGCAAGAACTTATTCAATAGGTCTTCATTCGATTTTTCACGAGACCCCCCTTTAAATCCTGCTAAAAGTTCAGCAATTACTATTACTGAAATACAAATTTCATTGGCACTAGTAACAACCTCATAAATGTATTGATCACCTCGAAGTAAATCACTGTATGCATTAGTGTCCAATAAGATTTTTTTCATTTACCAGTCGTTCTGGTCAACCTTTCTAAAATCTTTGGTATTCTCTTCGAATTGCTCAAATTCTTCTTGACTCCAAACCCCAAAAAACTGCTTAAAGGATTCCTTATTTTGTTGTTGTGAGTTAGAAATACCAAGAGCTTTATGTAATAGCATTTTTATGGTTTTATTAAGGCTTAACCCAGATTCTTTGGCTTTAGACTCAATAAGATTAGCTGTCTCTGTGTCAATATTGTGAATAGTAATGGATTTCATAATAAATTAAATTAAGAATACCTCACAGAAGAATACTAATGTAATTCATATTAACATAAAATGGTTCACTATTAATTACTTTTTGGTTCAACTACTGTAAATTGAATTAAATCTTAAGTCTATGGAAGACTGGTCAATCGGCAAATCTGCTGCTATTACAGATCTGGGGATGTGTATCAATCATTACCGGCTACATACCGTAGGGTTGTTCGCTTGTATCCGGGCGCGTGTAAAAATCGGAGACCAATTCCTGACTCCGGATATGATTGTAGTGATCAACGTCGGAAAACACAAACAATGCTCACCAAATTTCAATGAAAATTACTTTGACGGCCCTCCTAATTTCATTCTTGATGTGTACGATCAGTCTGATATCAAGTCCATCAAAGAACGAAAAGCTACCTATGCTTCATCAGGAGTCCTGGAATACCTGGTTGTCCGAGAAGATTTTTCCAGGATAGAATGGAACAGGCTCCAAAATGGAAAATACAAAGCATTGAAACCAGACAAAGATGGTATTACCCGGAGCAAGGCATTACTAGGTCTTTGGATTCCAATCCCTGCACTTCAAAAGCGGGACTTTTGGGCAGTGATGGCTAGCATCGACCAGGGTATCACCAGACGAGAACATCATGAGCTGATGGATACCATCTGGAACAAATAAAGAATACCTACTGTACCGTGTAAGTGCTGTATTTTTTGAAATTGTCGACTGCCACGAAATAATCAGGATCTTCCAGCACATTCACATCCACAATCTCATCAGCCCGCTCGATCAGCTTCACGCAGTCAGGACTAAGATGACGCAAATGGATGGTTTTGCCAGCATCACGATATTTTTCAGTGATCTTATTCACGGCTTCAATTGCAGACTGATCGGCAATCCTGGATTCTTTGAAATCAATGATTACTTCATTGGGGTCGTTGGCCACATCAAACTTACTATTGAAAAGACTGATTGACCCAAAGAATAATGGTCCGTAGATTTCATAATGTTTGATGCCATGCTCATCTACAAATTTACGAGCACGAATGCGCTTAGCATTTTCCCATGCAAATACCAAAGCTGAAACCAGCACTCCGGAGAAAACCGCTATAGCCAGGTCAAATACAACTGTGAGCACCGTCACAAGGATCATCACAATTACATCAGCCAAAGGCACTTTGTTGAGGATTTTAAAGGTGTTCCAGGCGAAGGTTCCGATCACCACCATAAACATTACACCGACAAGAGCTGCAATAGGCACCATTTCAATGTATGTAGAAGCAAAGAGCACAAAACACAGCAAAGCAACCGCTGCAACAATCCCTGAAAGTCTATTTCGACCTCCTGATTTGATATTGATGATACTCTGACCAATCATGGCACAGCCACCCATTCCCCCGAATATTCCATTGACGAAATTGCCCAGCCCCTGAGCAAATGCCTCTCTGTTGCCACTGCCATGGGTATCTGTAAGCTCATCTACAAGGTTCAAAGTCATCAGCGACTCGATCAACCCAATGGCAGCCAGAATAAGCGCATATGGTGCAATGAATTTTAAGGTTTCAAAATCTAAAGGAACAATGGGGATATTGAAAGTGGGAAGACCGGCTTTAATACCCGTTCCACCCCTTGATTGGATGAAAGACTGTACTGTTTGGGTCTCAATATTTCCAAAGATCACTATGAGTGAAACCACCAGAATACCCGTCAATGCAGCAGGAATCCCTTTGTGGATCTTTGGAATACCAAACATCAGGATCATGGTAAGAGTTGTCAACCCAATCATGATATATAAAGAAGAACCGGTCAACCATTCTCCACCGGATTTAAACATATCCAGTTGAGACATGAAGATGACAATGGCCAGTCCGTTTACGAATCCCATCATCACTGGATGAGGTACCAATCGGATAAATTTTCCCAATCGGAAATATCCAAATGCCATCTGGATGACTCCTGTTAATAGCAATGTGGCAAACAAATATTGCAGTCCGGCAGCCTGTTCGCCACCACCAAGTTCAATTCCTTCTTTCACTAAATGGACCATCACCACGGCCATGGCTCCTGTGGCTCCGGAAATCATACCAGGTCTACCTCCAAACACAGAGGTGATCAACCCCATCATAAATGCTCCATAGAGACCCACTACCGGTGATACTCCGGCAATGAAGGCAAAAGCAACAGCCTCCGGCACAAGGGCCAGAGCCACTGTCAGCCCCGATAAAATATCTTGTTTAACACTCCCCTGTCCTTTTTCAAAAAATGTAAACCTGGATTTCAAAATTGATAATTTTTTGACCTATTCATTTAAAACCAAGCCGCGAAATTAGCAGGAACATATCAGAATTGACAGAAAAACCGGAAAGTATCCGAAATTCCGCGTCAATTTAGTGGCAAATAGACACTACTTTAGCGTTTCAAAAACGGGGACTTTATCTATTTAGACGGCAGATCATGATCCTGCTCTGCTCTTTTATTCTGGGCAATGATGCCTTCGAATTCAGCTTTTAGTTCCTGATATAGGTTGGCCTCTGAAGCATACAAATTGTTGGTTTCATAAGGATCGTTTTTGAGATGATACATTTCTCCCTGGTTGTCAGCCTCCGATAAGTAAACCCCGTCCGGATCATATCTTCTGCTCAAAGAACCCAGACCGGAACCGACGATGATCTTTGTGTCCCCCTTTCGGTAAATATTATTACCGATGACAAGTCCATCTCTGATACTTTCTGTGGATTGTCCAAACAACACTGGAGTAAAATCTTTGCTATCAAACTTTGAATCAATTTGGCCATCTCCTACCACGGCAGCAAAAGTGGCCATCAAGTCCGTAAACCCAATCAATTGATCAGATGACTTGCCTGAAGGAATCTGATCTTTCCAATTGAAGATCAAAGGGATCCGTGAACCACCTTCCCACTGGTCAATTTTCATGCCTTTGAGTCCTGCTTTGGAATCATGACCAAACTTGTCGATATCTTCTTCAAACCAAACCGGCCCGTTATCTGATGAAAAGACGATCAATGTATTATCAGCAATACCTTTTTGATCTAGCAAGCTTCTTACTTGCCCAACCAGATCATCTACCTGCATCACAAAATCACCGTATTCCCCCGCTCCACTTTTGCCCTGATATTCCTTTTTGGGTAGCCAGGGAGTATGTGGTGCAGTCAATGGGAAGTAGAGGAAGAAAGGTTTATCTGGTGTATCATTCAAATGACCCGAAATGAAAGATTTTGCTTTATCGAAAAAGACATCCAATACATCATCATGCTTAAATCCCGGAGCACTGGCTCCAGCCCGATAAAACGCACCCGAAATGACGGTAGTAGCATCCGGACTGGCATGATCATCCACATACCCGGTAGCTTTCTCAACAATCCTATCATTTTCCAAATAGAAATACGGAGGAATATCTAATGAGGCATGCATCCCAAAGAAGTAATCAAATCCATGCTCAATAGGTCCCCCTGAAAGAGACTCCATACTTCCCGGATTTTCCCAATCCAGGTTATCAAACCCCAGGTGCCATTTACCCACACAAGCTGTTTGATAGCCGTTGCGTTTCAGCATGGTTGCCAGGGTCTCCTGATCCTTATCAATCAGGCTTCGTTCTCTCCAGTTGAGTTCCGTCCTGGCAGGATACGTTCCGGTAATGAGTCCATACCTGGAAGGTGTGCACCATTCACCTGCCGAATGCGCATCCGTGAAGTGAATTCCTCCTTCAGCAAGCCGATCAATATTGGGAGTCTTGATCCTGGAGT